>JAIRMC010000004.1 GCA_031258965.1 Azoarcus sp.
GAGTCTATGCCATTGGCGAGCATCTTCCTAGCTTCATCGCGGCGCTCGCGGGCGTCTTTGAGGGAAACGGCAGGGTACTTCCCCAGAGCCAGCAATTTCCCCTTGTCTGCAAAGCGATACTTGAGTCGCCAGAGCTTGCCGTCAGCGATAGAGACTTCCAAGTACAACCCGCCGCCATCGAAGATACGCACGGGCTTGTTGGCGGACTTGGCGTTTTTGACTGAGGTGTCAGTCAGGGGCATGGGAGTATTTTTTTGCGGGGTAGGTTTGATACTCCTGATTTATCTTGGACGTTGGCGGATACTGTGGGATGGCATCAAACGGCAAGAAGCCCGAAAAGCCGTTTGTCTGCTAGGCTTCCGGGCTTCTGTGAGATGTAGATGTCTTTGTATGCCACATTGGTGCCCAGAAGAGGACTCGAACCTCCACGCCTCGCGGCACTAGTACCTGAAACTAGCGCGTCTACCAATTTCGCCATCTGGGCAAGAGTGGCGCATTATAAAAGCCCGAAGAAGAAAGTCAATGACTCGAAAAACGAAGAACAACGGTGATGTCGGCCCGAGCGCGATTCGTTGCGCCGATCCTTTTTTTGAGCGCGAGACGCAGAAATACGCCGCGCCGCTGCCCAGCCGGGAGTACATCGAACAGACACTCTCCCGCGCGGGCGTGCCGATGCAGTTCGATGCGCTGGCGCATGCGCTCGACATCCGCGATGATGAGCGCGAATTTTTCGAGCGCCGTTTGCGGGCGATGTTGCGCGACGGGCAGTTGTTGCGCAACCGCCGCGATGCATGGCTGTTGCCGGACAAGGCCGGACTGATACGCGGTCGTGTCGAGGGGCATGCCGATGGTTTCGGTTTTCTGCGCCGGGACGATGGCGGCGACGATATTTTCCTCGGCCCCAAGACCATGCGCGAGGCGCTCCATGGCGACCGCGTGATCGTGCGCATCACCGGCTTGGACCGACGGGGACGCCCGGAAGGTAAGATCATCGAGGTGCTCGAACACGCCAATATCCGGATCGTGGGCCGCGTGCTCGATGAACACGGCGTCAAGGTCGTCGCACCGGAAGATAAACGGCTGGCGCAGGATATTCTGCTGGCTGCTGGCGGCAGGCGGGCCAGTGCGGGACAGGTGGTCGTGGTGGAACTGGTCGGCCAGCCGTCGCGCGGGGCGCGGCCCGTGGGGCGCATTGTCGAAGTGCTTGGCGATTATGCCGACCCCGGCATGGAAATCGAGATCGCGCTGCGCAAGCATGAATTGCCGTTTGTGTTTTCGCCCGAGGCGCGCGCGCAGACGCGCAGGCTGCCGGACAGTGTGCGCAAAAAGGATCGGGCTGGGCGCGAGGACATCACCGCCTTGCCGTTGGTGACGATCGATGGCGAGACGGCGCGCGATTTCGATGACGCGGTTTATTGTGAACGCCGAGGGAGCGGCTGGCGGCTGATGGTGGCGATTGCCGATGTGTCGCATTACGTCGAAGCGGGCGGCGCACTCGACCGCGACGCTCGCGAGCGCGGCAATTCGGTGTATTTCCCCCGCCGCGTCATTCCCATGTTGCCGGAAAAGCTTTCCAATGGGCTGTGTTCGCTCAATCCGCGAGTCGAGCGCCTTTGCATGACGGCGGATATGAACATCTCTGCGAGCGGGGAAATCGAAGGCTATCGTTTTTATCCGGCGGTGATGTTTTCCCATGCGCGTCTGACCTACGACCAGGTTGCCGCCGCGCTCTATGAGCGGGATGCCAGCGCCGTGCCCGGCGAACTGTTGCCCTGCTTGCAAGAGACCGACCGCCTGTTTCGCGCGTTGCTCAAAGCGCGCGCGCGGCGAGGCGCCATCGATTTCGAGACGACCGAAACGCGCATGGAATTCGACGATCAGGGCAAGATCGCGCGCATCGTGCCTGAGGTGCGCAATGATGCGCATCGTTTGATCGAAGAGTGCATGCTCGCCGCCAACGTCTGCGCTTCGGATTTTCTGCAAAGCCGCAGGCATCCGGCGCTTTACCGCATCCACGAAGGGCCGACGCCGGAGAGGCTCGAAAAACTGCGCGGTTTTCTTGCCGAATTCGGCCTCGCTCTTGGCGGCGGCGACAAGCCAACGGCCAAGGATTATGCCGCGCTGCTCGACAAGACGCGGCAGCGCCCCGACGCCCAGCTTTTGCAGACGGTGATGTTGCGATCATTGCGCCAGGCCGTCTACAGCCCGGACAACGTTGGCCATTTCGGCCTGGCTTACGATGCTTATACGCATTTCACCTCGCCGATCCGGCGTTATCCCGATTTGCTCGTGCATCGCGCCATCAAGGCCGCGCTCGCGGGCGGGCGCTACGATCCCGGCGACTGGGAAGCAACCGGCATGGCGTGTTCGGCGACCGAACGCCGCGCCGATGAAGCCGCCCGCGATGTCACGGCGTGGCTCAAGTGTTATTACATGCGTGACCGTATCGGAGAGACGTTTTTCGGCAGCGTATCGGCGGTAGTGCCTTTCGGCCTGTTCGTCGCGCTCGACGATATCTTCATCGAGGGCTTGGTACATATTTCCGACCTCGGCAGCGATTACTTCCATTTCGACGAGTCCCGTCACGAGCTGGCAGGCGAGCGCACGCATGTCCGCTACCGCCTTTCCGACCGGGTGTGCGTACAGTTGATCCGCGCCGATCTGGAAACCAGCAAGATCGATTTCCGCCTCGAAGGCGAAGCGCGCCGCACCAGGGGAAAACGCCGTGTCTGAACGCCATTCTTCCGCGAGCGGAAAAAAACCGGATGCGCCAGACCGTCTGATCTACGGTTTCCATGCTGTACTTGGCCGTTTGCGCCGCGATCCGGAAGCGGTGTTCGAGCTTTACCTTTCCGTCTCGCGCAATGACGTGCGCGCCCGCGAAGTCCACAAACTCGCTGAAGCAACGGGCGTGAAAATAATGCAACTCGAAGGTGGACGTCTCGACGGCATGGTGGGCACCCGCCGCCATCAGGGCGTGATTGCCCGCGTCGATGCCCGGCAGCGCATGATCGCGCTCGATGACGTGTTGGAATCCCTGGCCGGGCCAGCTTTGTTATTGGTGCTCGATGGCGTACAAGACCCGCGCAACCTCGGCGCATGCTTGCGGGTAGCGGATGCGGCGGGCGCGCATGCCGTGATCGCTCCCAGGGATCGCGCCGCCAGTCTCAATGCCGCTGCCATCAAGGCCGCCAGCGGCGCGGTTGACGCCGTGCCTTACATCGCCGTGACCAATCTCTCGCGGGCATTGGCGCAGATGAAAAAGGCCGGGGTGTGGGTGGTGGGGGCGACGGGCGATGCGGAAAAGTCCGTTTTCAGTATCGATCAGCGGGGGCCGCTTGCCTGGGTTCTGGGAGGCGAGGGCGACGGCCTGCGGCGATTGACGCGGGCCACTTGCGATGAATTGGCATATATCCCGATGTCGGGCAGCGTCGAGAGCCTCAACGTGTCGGTCGCCAGCGGGGTATGTTTGTTCGAGACCGTTCGCCAGCGCGGCGGCGGACCGGGGATTTGATCCCGGCATGGATTTCGCCATCCTGGCTGGAAAAAACTGATCAAATATCCACCGTGTTGGTACGGTATATACCGAGCGGGAAATCATGGCCAATACCGGACGGCCTCATATCAGGATAATATACGGCCAGGAAAATGATTGATATAATAAACAACTAATCTTTTATTGACAGACATGCATGGCAAGGGCTGTTTATTCATTCATTTGTTTTTTTTGCCTGGATAGCGTCGGGCTTTCGGGAATGTCATGCTGAAAATATTTAGCCATTATTTCCCGCTGCATGTCGTGCGACGGCTTTGCCTCGATTTGTTTTTGTTTACGATGATCGTCGTTGCCTCGGCCCTGTTTCAGGCCCATTCCAGCGAAACGGCGCGGGAAGGCCTGTTCGCATCGGCACTGGGTTTCGCCATGGCAATGGTGGTCGTCAGTTTCGCGTTCGGCCTGTACAGGCCGGTGGATGAGGATAGCCCGCGCATCGCGTTCGCACGCCTCGTGCTGGCTTTGCTGTGCTGTTTGCCCGTGGCTTATGGGCTTATCCTGTTTTTGCCGTGGCACGGTTTTTCTTCATTGACGATGCAGGCCCAGGTGCTTGTCCTTACCCTGGCCGCGCTGGTTTTGCGGGCGTCCATCAATCGCAGCCAGGCGTCGTCGCTTTTCGCTCCCCGCATATTGGTTATCGGTGTCGGCGAGGATGCGCTGGAAGTGGCGCGCACCCTTTTGCGCCCGGAGCAGGGCAGGGTGGCGGTGCAGGGGTTTTTTTCTCCGGAAAGCGAGGAGGAAGTGCTTGTCGATGCCCCAAAGATCATCTCCGGCGCCAGCCTTGTCAATGTGGTCAAGCAATTGAAAATCGACGAAATCATCGTCGCCGTGCGCGAACGGCGCGGCAGCGCGTTGCCTGTGCGCGAACTGCTCGACTGCAAACTCCTCGGTGTGAGGATCTTCGATTTGTCCTCGTTTCACGAAAGGGTTCGCCGCCAAGTGCGGCTCGACTCCCTGCGCATGAGCTGGCTGGTCTATGGCGATGGTTTCCGGCAGCCCTTGCGGCAGGTGCTTGTCAAGCGCGTTTTCGATCTGGCGGCGGGCGCTGTGCTGCTGGTCGTAAGCCTGCCGCTGCTGATCGTGACCGCGCTCCTGATCGTGGCCGAGGATCGCGGGCCGGTGTTCTATCGCCAGGAGCGGGTCGGGCTGGGCGGGCAGGTATTCCGGGCCATCAAGTTCCGCAGCATGCGTCCCGATGCCGAAAAAAAGGGCGAGCCGCTTCTGACGGCTTCGGACGATGGCCGCATCACGCGGGTTGGACGCATCATCCGCCGGCTGCGCATCGACGAACTGCCGCAGTTGCTGAACGTGCTCACGGGAGACATGAGCCTGGTCGGGCCATATCCGGAACGGCCTTATCTTGTCGACCGCATGGCGCGCGAGATTCCGTTCTACGGTATGCGCCATTGTGTCAAGCCGGGCATCACCGGCTGGGCGCAGGTGCGGTACCAGGATGCGTCTCCGGCGGACGAGGCGATACAGCGGTTGCAATATGACCTTTATTACGTCAAGAATCATACGCTGGTACTCGATATGCTCGTCCTGCTCGAAACCGTTCATGTGGTGTTGATGGGTAAGGGCGCGCGGTGAGCGGGGCAGGGGCACAGAGGTGTCGCCGGCGGCTTTTCGACAGGGCGTGACAGAATGAATGAATCCATGACGCTGCTGGATCTCGCAACCTGGAGCTATGGCCTGATCGTGGTCGTTTTTGCCGGGTTCGCGCTTTACCTGTACGCGGCATGGCGCGGCGCATTGGTCGGGGGCTGCCTACTGCTGACGGTGATATTGTCCTGCGGTTGGGCGATGGCGAGTCTGTTGTGCGCCCGTTCGTTTTCGATAGAACGTTATTTCTGGGTGGCCGGGCTGGATGTGTTGCGCATCGCGGGCTGGTTCGGCTTCTTGCTGGTTTTGTTGCGCCCCTTGCTCGGTGGAAACCGGAACAAGTTCTTCGCTGTCTCGGCGGTGCTGCTTGGCGCGCAGGTGGTCGGAGTGATTGCCTTCGGCCTGCGCCTGATGCCGGACGCCGTGGCGCTCAAGGTGAATCTCGGCGGATCGCTGGCGACGTCGATCATGGGGCTGGTGCTGGTCGAGCAGCTTTACCGGGGCATCGACCAGGATATGCGCCTGGCGCTGAAGCCGTTGTGCATCGGGCTGTGCGCCGCCTTCATATTCGATCTGTATTTTTTCGCCGATGCTTTCCTGTTCGGACGGCCCAGTCCCGTCATCTGGGTTGCGCGCGGCCCTGCCCATGCACTGATTCTTCCGCTGGTGGCGGTGTCGGGCGCGCGCAATCCGTCGTGGTCCCTGCGCATGTCCCTGTCGCGCGAAGTGGTTTTCCACACCACGGCACTGGGTATGTCCGGGCTTTATCTGCTCGCGGTGTCCAGTGCGGGCTATTACGTGCGTTTCTTCGGCGGCGAGTGGGGCCAGGCCTTGCAGACGATGCTGCTGTTCGCGGCGCTGGTGGTGCTGGCGGTGTTCATGTCTTCGACATCACAGCGCGCCAAGCTGCGGGTATTCATCAGCAAGCATTTGTTTCGCTACCGTTATGATTATCGCGCCGAGTGGCTGAGATTCACCAAATTCCTGTCGGCGGCCAATGGGCAAATCGACCTTGGGCGCTCGGTCGTGACCGCGCTCGCCAATCTGGTGGAAAGCCCCGGCGGCGCACTGTGGCTGCGAAGCGGCGCGGAAGCCGACGGCTGCTACACGATCCATGCCAGGGTCAATTACCCGGCGGTGGATGTGACCGAGACAGCCGACAGCCCCTTGCTGCGCTTCATGCGCGAGCGGGATTGGATCATCAATCTCGAAGAATATCGCCGCAGTTCCGCAGCCTATCCCAAACTGGCGCTGCCGGACTGGTTGGCGGCGGTATTCCCCGATGCCTGGCTGTTGATTCCGCTTGTCGGCGGCATGGGAGTGATCGGGTTCGTCCTGCTGGCCGCGCCCCGGACGCGGTTTGAAATCAATTGGGAAGTCCTCGACCTGCTCAAGACCGCCCGGCATCAGGCAGCCAGCGATCTGGAGCGGATGCTGGCGGTCGAGGATCTGCTGGAAGCGCGCAAGTTTGAATCCTTCACCCGCATGTCGGCTTTTGTCGTTCATGACCTGAAAAACCTTGTCGCCCAGTTGTCGCTGATGCTGCGCAATGCCGAACGCCATAAGCACAACCCCGAGTTCCAGGCCGACATGCTCGAAACGGTGGCGCACGTTGAGGCGAGAATGCGCAGCCTGATGGCGCAATTGCAGGAAAAACGCTCAATCGACGCACCGCGCGCGCTCAGTCTGGTCAAGACGCTGGAAAATATCTGCCATGCCAAGCGGGAACAGCGCCCTCTCGTGAAGCTTGTATTGCCACAGGCGTGTGACGGGTTTGTGGTACAAGCACATCCGGAGCGGCTTGAACGTGTGATTGGGCATGTTGTACAAAACGCGCTCGAAGCCACGCCGGAAGATGGCAGTGTAGTCATCACACTTGCGGACTGCGGCGCGGGGCGGGTGCGTATCATGGTGGAAGATACTGGTTGCGGCATGTCGGATGCTTTCATCCGCGAGCGCCTCTCGCATCCGTTCGAGACGACCAAGGCGAGCGGCATGGGTATTGGCGTGTATGAAACCCGCCGCTACGTCCACGAACTGGGAGGGGAAGTGTCATACGAGAGCACGGAAGGCGTTGGGACGAAGGTGAGCATCGAATTGCCTTTGCATGAACGGCTGGACACGGGAAAGGAAGGAGAAAAGCTTGACTGAGAAACAGCGAACCTTGCTGATTGTCGAGGACGATCCGGCGTTGCAGAAGCAGATGCGTTGGGCCTTCGACGGCTTCGAGACAGTTGTGGCGGGCGACCGCGAGAGCGCAATCGCGCAGATGCGCCGCTTTGAACCGGCGGTAGTGACCATGGATCTGGGCTTGCCGCCCGCGCCCGATGACGTAAGCGAAGGCTTTGCCCTGCTTGGCGAAGTCCTGACGCTGGCGCCGGAAACCAAGATCATCGTCCTGACCGGACAGCACGACCGCGAAAACGCGGTGCGTGCCGTTGGCATGGGCGCTTACGACTTCTTCAGCAAGCCGTTCGAACCGGAACTGCTGACGCTGACCATCGAGCGCGCTTTTCGCCTCTACGACCTGCAAGCCGAGAACAGGAAGCTGCAACAGACCAGGGCGGGGTCGGTGGCGGGGCTGATTACACGTGACGCGGACATGCTGAAAATCTGCCGCACCATCGAAAGGGTCGCCTCGGCCTCCGTGACCGTGGCGCTTTTCGGCGACAGCGGCACGGGTAAGGAAGTGCTGGCGCGCGGCTTGCACATGCTCTCGCCGCGCGCCGAAGAACGGTTCATCGCCATCAATTGCGCGGCGATTCCCGAAAACCTGCTCGAAAGCGAACTGTTCGGCTACGAAAGAGGCGCTTTTACCGGCGCCGTCCGCCAGACGCCTGGCAAGATCGAAATCGCCAATAAAGGCACGTTGTTTCTTGATGAAATCGGCGACCTGCCCATGCCGCTCCAGGCCAAGATTCTGAGATTCCTGCAAGAGCGGGTCATCGAACGTCTCGGTGGCCGGCAGGAGATTCCGGTCGATGTCCGCGTCGTCTGCGCGACCCACCGCGATCTTCGCGCACAGATACAGGCGGGCCTGTTCCGCGAGGATCTTTACTACCGTCTGGCGGAAATCGTGGTGACGCTCCCGCCCCTGCGCGAGCGCGATGGCGACGCCGTGTTGCTCGCGCATCACTTCGTGCAGCGTTTCGCGCGGGAGAATGGGCGCGGTTCGCTCCAGCTCGGCGAGGACGCCATCACCGCCATCGAAACCCACGGCTGGCCGGGCAATGTGCGCGAACTGGAAAACTGCCTCAAGCGCGCCGTCATCATGGCCGATGGCAATCGCATCACGGCTGACGATCTCGGTCTTGGCGGCGTGGGCAATGAGGCGTTGGAACATCTCAACCTGCGCCATGTGCGCGAACTTGCCGAACGCCAGGCCGTCGTACGGGTACTGGCCCGAACCAACGGCAACATCGCGCGCTCGGCGGAAATCCTCGGCGTCAGCCGCCCCTCGCTCTATGACCTCATGAGCCGCCTGGGCCTGAAAAAAGAAGGCTGACGCACAGCCGTATCATTCCAGGATCGCGCCGGGAAAAGCCCCGGCGCGGTGGTATTTTGTAAACGAAAAGGATGTTTCCGTGAAAGTTCAACGAAACGACAAAACCGCCGTCGCGGTCGTCGGCCTCGGATACGTGGGTTTGCCCCTGGCCGTGGAATTCGGCAAGAAATACCCGACCATCGGTTTCGACCTGTCCGAAACCAAGGTCGCGGCTTACCGGATGGGGGTCGATCCCGCTGGGGAAGTCTCGCCCGCCGATTTCGCCATGGCGACGCAGTTGGGCTGTCATACCGATCCGACCGTGCTTGCCCGTGCGAATTTCGTCGTCGTCGCCGTGCCCACCCCGGTCGATGCGGCCCACCAGCCCGATTTCCAACCGCTGGAAAGCGCCTCGCGCACTGTGGGCCAAAACCTGAAGCGCGGCGCCATCGTCGTCTATGAGTCCACTGTTTACCCTGGCGCTACCGAGGAAATCTGCGTCCCGATCCTGGAACGCGAATCGGGCCTGAAATGGAAAAAGGATTTCTTCGTCGGCTATTCGCCCGAACGCATCAACCCCGGCGACAAAGAACGCACCATTACCCGCATCGTCAAGGTGGTTTCCGGCGATACCCCGAAAACGTTGGAGACGGTGTGCGCCATGTATGCTTCAATCATTCCTGTCGGCGTACATCCGGCCAGTTCGATCAAGGTTGCCGAAGCAGCCAAGGTCATCGAAAACACTCAGCGCGACCTCAACATCGCGCTGATGAACGAATTGTCGGTCATCTTTCATCGCCTCGGCATCGATACGCAGGAAGTGCTTGAAGCCGCCGGGACGAAATGGAATTTCCTGCCCTTCCGCCCCGGCCTGGTCGGCGGGCATTGCATTGGCGTCGACCCGTACTACCTGACGCACAAGGCCGAAATGCTCGGCTACCATCCGCAAGTCATCCTCGCCGGACGCCGGATCAACGACAGCATGGGGCAGTACGTCGCCTCGGAAACCGTCAAGCAGATCATCACCGCCGGTTTTGGCGTCAAGGATGCTAATGTAATTGTATTGGGGCTTGCCTTCAAGGAAAACTGCCCCGACCTGCGCAACAGCAGGGTGGCCGACGTCGTCCGTGAATTGCAGGGATTCGGTTGCAAAGTGCATGTTCACGACCCCCTGGCCGCGCCGGAAGACGCTGTGCGCGAATACGGCATCTTCCTGAGCGAATGGGACGATCTGCCCACCGCCCCGGCCATTGTCGCCGCAGTGGCGCACGATGCCTATCGGCAGATGCCGCCCGGACGCTTCCTGGAGAAACTCGCGCCGAAGGGCATCTTTGTCGACGTCAAATCCTGCCACGACAAGACCGCCATCGAAGCGGCGGGCGCAAGCGTTTGGCGGCTGTAACGCCTTCGGGCAGGTCTGCCGTTCGTGAAGGTGACGGATGTCGCGGCAGAACAAAACAAAAATAGTTCTCATTATTGATTTTTGTGTGAAGATCGGTGAAAATCCTGCCTGGCTGTTCGCATGAGTGACGTGGCGGCCAGGGTTGCGGGCTTCTCATGCCCGCAACCCGGAACCGGCGCGGAAAGGGGCTTCCGGCTTTTCTTTCCGCGCCGGGTTTCCTGCTTTCGTGCCGATCCTTTCCGGGCGAAGGCGTCTGTAAAGGAGCCGGTTCACATGGACATGAAAACGGAAGAATTGCCTTTGGATTTGCGCTTGGCCGCCATTATCACCTTGTTGTCGTCTTCCGCCTTGAAAGGCGTGACGGCGGGGAAATCCGCGGCGCTGCAACACCATCTCGATACCGCCGTCGCGGAAGCGGAAAGGCAGGGTCGTCATGCGCATCTGATGAGCGCCCTGCGAAGCGCATCGCAGAACTGGCAAGCGCTGCACAGGCATTCCGTTTCAATGGCATGGGAATCGTTCCCGCGTCCGCGCGCCAGTTTGCTGCACTGATCTCCATCCCCTACCGTTCGAGGTTTACCGTGTCCCGTTATACCGGCCCCCGTATCAAAGTCCTGCGCGCCCTGGGCGTCGATCTGCCCGGACTTTCCCGTAAATCCATGTCCGCCCGCCCGCAGCCGCCGGGTCAGCATGGCGCGAGAAAGGCGGTTTCAGGCCGCCATTCCGAATACGGCCTGCAATTGATGGAGAAGCAAAAGCTGCGTTTCAACTACGGGCTTTCCGAGCGTCAGTTGCGGCGCGTCGTGCGGGCCGCGAAACAGCAGCGGGGCCAGACGGGCGGCAAGATCGTGGAATTCCTGGAGCGGCGGTTGGACAACCTCGTGTTTCGGGCCGGTTTTGCGCCGACGATTCCGGCTGCCCGGCAACTGGTGAACCACGGGCATATCCGGCTGAATGGGCGTCGCGTGACCGTGCCTTCCATCCGCGTGGGAGCGGGCGACGTTTTCGGCCCCACGGAAACCGGCAAGAAACTGGGGCTGATTCGCGCCTCGCTGGAAGAACCGGCCTTGCTGTGCCCGGAATGGATCAAGTTCGACGACGCAGCCTTGTCGGCGATGCTCACCCATATACCGGACGGGCTGGATGCCGCGCCGTTCCCGGTGGATTTGCAGCGCGTGGTGGAGTATTACGCCAAACGGATTTAACGGATTTGAGGGAGAAAAACATGTCCCCGGTCGCGCATCACCTTTGGGCGGGCGCCCTGAGCCAATTGCTGATACTGGAAGAAACCGGCTGTCCGCATTCGGCGCGTCACGCCATTTGTCTTCTGGATCGTCTCTCGGAGTCCGACGGGCTAGACGAGGACGTCCGTCAATTGTTCGAGCGCGCCAGCCAGCGGCTGGAGCGCCGCCTGGAGACGCCGCGGCAGGATTCCTGTTTGTGTAGTTGATCTATCGCGGCGGGTGTTCGCTCCCGCCAGCGGCGTTTGCTCCCGCGTCCGAATTACCGCGCGGGCAGTGTCACAAACCCCAGTTTTGCCACGCCTGCCTTCTTGACCGCGCCCATGATTTCGGCGATGCGCTGGTAGCGGGTATCGCGGTCGGCGGAAAGATGCACTTCTAGTTCCGAATCGGCGGCGAGTGCTGTTTGCAGGCGAGTTTCCAGCGCCGCGAGATCGGTTTCCAGATTGTTGGCGGCATCTGCGCTGCCAATGGGCGTATCGTTCCAGAAAAGCGTACCGTTGGCGTCCAGCGCCAGGCGCACGGTTTCCGGTTCGGCGGCTGAGGGCTGTGCCGAGGCTTGCGGCAGATCCACCTTGATACCCTGCGTCATCAACGGCGCGGTGACGAGAAAGATGATGAGGAGCACCAGCATCACATCGACCAGCGGCGTGGTGTTGATGTCAACCATCGGGCGCGTGGCCCCGGAATCGAAGCTGCCGAACGCCATGTCAGTTGCCCCCCGCGACGGCTGCGAGGCGGGGGTTTTCCGTGCCCGCGTGGGTTTCCGCGCCCGCACTGGCTGGTGACAGGCGGCTGACGCTGCCTTGCGGCGTCGGCAACGGGTAGCCGGTGGAAAAATAGGCGTGCAAGTCGTGCGCGAAAGCTTCAAGGTCGGCGGCGATGAGCCGCAGCGAGCGCGTGAAGGCGTTGTAGGCGAGCACGGCGGGGATGGCGACGAAGAGGCCCGCAGCGGTCATGATAAGAGCCTCGCCGACCGGCCCGGCAACCTGGTCGAGACTGCTCTGGCCGGTTGCGCCGATGCGCGCCAGCGCATGATAGATACCCCATACCGTGCCGAACAGCCCGACGAAGGGCGCGGTCGAGCCGACGGAAGCGAGCAGGGTAAGGCCGCTTTCCAGCTTCGCGGTCGAACGGGCAATGCTGTTGCGCAAGGCGCGCGTCACCAGTTCGCTCGCCGACAGGTGCGCGTCGAGGTGACCCTGTTCGTGGCGATGGGATTCGAGGTGGCGGATTGCGCTCTGTCCCTGATGCGCCATGTCGCGCAGCGGCGCGACCGGCGCGAGCTTCTCCAGCCCGGCTTCGACCGTGGCGGAGTCCCAGAACTGTTCGAGTGTGCGGGGCGTCTTGAGGCGCAGACGCCACACCAGCCACGTTTTGCCGAGGATGATGCACCAGCTTGCGACCGACATGAGGAGTAGCGCAACGGCCACAGTGCGGGCGATGGTGTCGCCTTGCGCCCAGACGGCGGCGATGTCCAGACCAGTATTCATGATTTTTCGAGACTCCAGATAAAGGGGATGAGCACCCAGGATGCCACGGGCTTGTCGCCCTGGCGGGCAGGTTTGAAGCGCCATTTCGCCACGGCGGCGCGCGCGGTTTCATCCAGGCGGGCGCTGCCGGAACTTTTATTGATGACAACCTTGTCGGCGCTGCCGTCGGGCAGCACATGGGCGCGTAGCGTCACCATGCCCTCCTCATGCAGTCGCCGGGACATTGCCGGGTAGGAGGGGCGCGGGTTGTGCAGGTAATCGGCATCGAAGATGGCGGCGGTGAACGGGCCGGAAGCCTGTGCATCGGCATTACTTTCCGTCGACGCGCCGCTGCTGGGCGTGGCGGAAACCGCCGCTACGACTTGCGGCGCGGGTTCCGGTTCGGATTCGGCAGGCTCGGCGGCTTCGACGGGGTCAGGGATCCGTATCCGGGATTCCTGTACCGGTACGGTACGGGTTTTGCGGGTAACGCGCTTGGGCCGTTCCGGTTTGGGAGGACGGGGTTTGGGCGGGGTTGCCTTGGGCGGCGCGGCGGGTAGCGGCGCGGCTGCCTGCACGGGCGCGTCGATCAGGCTGACCGCGAGCACGACAGTAGGCGGCGTGACCTGAGCCGCGCCGCGTGGTATGGCAAGAAGCAGGGCGGCGTGCAGCAGCAGCGCCAGTCCGAACCATAGAGAGTTTGTTGCCATGAGTCTGTTGGGCATGGGTCGAGTGTGTGTCACGGGTGGCGAAGGGGGCCGTGCCAACGATTAATATCAATGATGCTAATTATTATCATTAACCGACTTGAGATTATCAATCTTCTCCTGGGCGGCTGTCAAGGCCCTGCGTGATTATTCTGGCGCGCGCGCCTAGTGGGGGGGGATGCCTTTATCATTACATTTCCGTGATTGCCCCTGTGCAAAAGCGAAATGCCTCTCCGGCTTTCCCTCCTCGGCGTGCTAAAATGGCCCGTTTTATTTTCCCTTTCGTGCGGCGCATTCGCCGCCTTGAAGCGCATGACACAGTTCGCCAAGGAAACCCTCCCCATCAGCCTGGAGGAAGAGATGCGCCACGCTTATCTCGATTACGCGATGAGCGTGATCGTGGGGCGGGCGCTGCCGGATGCGCGTGATGGTCTCAAGCCCGTACATCGCCGCGTGCTCTTTGCGATGCACGAGCTTTCCAACGACTGGAACCGCGCCTACAAGAAGTCGGCGCGCATCGTTGGCGACGTTATCGGTAAATACCATCCGCACGGCGACACGGCGGTCTACGACACCATCGTGCGCATGGCGCAGAGTTTCTCCCTGCGCTACATGCTGGTCGACGGGCAGGGCAATTTCGGTTCGGTCGATGGCGACAGCGCGGCGGCGATGCGTTATACCGAAGTGCGCATGGCGCGGATCGGTCACGAGATGCTTACCGACATCGACAAGGAGACGGTGGATTTCGGGCCGAACTACGACGCTTCCGAAAAAGAACCGCTGATTCTGCCCGCGCGCATTCCCAACCTGCTCATCAACGGTTCGGCGGGGATCGCGGTCGGGATGGCGACCAACATCCCGCCGCACAATCTCGGCGAGGTGGTCGACGCCTGCCTCAAGCTGCTCGCCGAGCCGGAAACCGGCATCGACGCGCTGATCGACATCATCAAGGCGCCGGATTTCCCCACCGGCGGGCTGATCTACGGCCTGGCCGGGGCGCATGAAGGCTACCGCACCGGGCGCGGCCGGGTCATCATGCGCGCGCGCACCCATTTCGAGCAGATCGGCAACAGCGAGCGGCAGGCGATCATCGTCGACGAGATTCCTTATCAGGTCAATAAAAAGACCTTGCAGGAGAAGATCGCCGAACTGGTCAACGACAAGCGCATCGAGGGCGTCGCCCACATCCAGGACGAATCCGACAAGTCCGGGATGCGGCTGGTGATCGAACTCAAGCGCGGCGAGATGCCCGAAGTGGTGCTGAACAAGCTTTTCAAGCATACGCAGTTGCAGGATACCTTCGGCATGAACATGGTGGCGCTGGTCGAAGGCAAGCCGCGCCTGCTGAATCTCAAGGAATTGCTGGTGTGCTTTCTCGAACACCGGCGCGAGGTCGTTACCCGGCGCGTGATTTTCGAGCTGCGCAAGGCGCGTGACCGCGGCCATGTGCTCGAAGGGCTGGCGGTGGCGCTCTCCAATGTCGATGAGATCATCGCGCTCATCAAGGCCGCGCCGACGCCGGGCGATGCCAAGCGCGAGATCATGGCGCGCGTCTGGCGCTCCGCGCTGGTGGAAGAAATGCTCGCCCGCGCCATGGCCGACAGTTCCCGCCCGGAAGGGCTGGCCGCCGAGTTCGGCCTTTCCGCCCAGGGCTACCGGCTCTCGGAAGTGCAGGCACAGGCGATCCTCGAACTGCGCCTGCAACGGCTCACCGGGCTGGAGCAGGACAAGATCGTCGCCGAATACCGCGAAGTCATGGATCTCATCACCGATCTGCTGGACATCCTCGCCCGTCCGGAGCGCATCACCGCCATCATCGTCGACGAACTCATGTCGGTGAGAAAACAGTTCGACGATCCGCGTCGATCCGAAGTGGTGCTCAATACTTCCGAAATCAACCTCGAAGACCTGATCGCGCCCGAAGACATGGTGGTGACGCTCTCGCACACCGGTTATTTCAAGCGCCAGCCGCTCACCGACTACCGCGCCCAGCGGCGCGGCGGGCGCGGCAAGCAGGCCACGGCAATGAAGAGCGAGGATTTCGTCGACCAGCTTTTCGTCGCCAACACGCACGACACGGTGCTGTGTTTCTCCAGCCGGGGCCGCTGCTACTGGCTGCGGGTCTACGAAGTGCCCGAAGGCACGCGCACCTCGCGCGGCAAACCCATCGTCAACCTGTTTCCGCTCACCGAGGGCGAGAAGATCACCGCCGTGCTGCCGGTAAAAACCTTCGACGAAGAACACTTCGTCTTCATGGCGACGAGCGCGGGCACCGTCAAGAAAACGGCGCTCGCGGCCTTCGCCAATCCGCGCAAGGCCGGAATCATCGCCGTCAACCTCGACGATGGCGATCACCTGATCGGCGTGGCGATCACCCACGGCGACTGCGACGTGATGCTCTTCTCCGACGCAGGCAAGGCCGTGCGCTTCGCCGAAACCGACGTGCGCCCGATCGGGCGCGCCGGGCGCGGCGTGCGCGGCATGTCGCTGGAAGACGGCCAGCGCGTCATCGCCATGCTGGTGGCGAAAGACGAAACCTGCTCTGTCCTTACCGCCACCGAAAACGGTTACGGCAAACGCACCCCGGTTGCCGAATATACCCGGCACGGGCGTGGCACCAAGGGCATGATCGCCATCCAGACCAGCGAACGCAACGGCGCGCTCGTCGGCGCGGCGCTGGTCGAGCCCAAGGACGAAGTCATGCTGATTTCCACCGCCGGGGTGCTGATCCGCACCAGGGTCGAAAGCATCCGCGAAATGGGCCGTTCCACCCAGGGCGTGACCCTCATCAACATCGACGAGGGCGCGGCGCTGGCCGGTATCGAAAAAGTGGCGGAATCGGACGTTGATGTCGACAACGAGGACGAAAGCGATGTCGAAGCCGCACCCCCCGCGACAGATGACGGCGCGACCGACGACGACGGCGAAGGGGCGGGTCGATGACGCGAGCGTGGAACTTCTCTGCCGGCCCGGCGGCGCTGCCGCTGGACGTACTGCGGCAGATACGGGAAGAACTGCCCGACTGGCACGGCATCGGCGCCAGCATCATGGAAGTGAGCCATCGCGGCAAGGCGTTCTCCGCTTTTATCGAAGCGGCGGAAGCCGACCTGCGCGAACTGCTCGCGATCCCCGAAAACTACAAAGTACTGTTCTTGCAAGGCGGCCAGACCCTGCAATTCGCGCAAGTGCCGATGAACCTCCTCGCGGGCGGTCGCGCGGATTATCTCGTCACCGGCGCGTGGTCGCGGAAAGCCTGTAAAGAAGCGATGAAGATTGGCCAGGTGCGCCTCGTCGCCACCACAGAAGAAGAAAACGGCGGATTCCTGCGCCTGCCCGACTTCACCCGTCTGCCCTTCGACAGAAACGCCGCCTATTTCCACCTCTGTACCAACGAGACCATCCACGGCGTGGAAGTGCATGAGGACGCCGAAGCCAGGCTGTTCAATGCCATATCGGCGACGGCGCCCGGCGTGCCATTGCTGGCCGATATGAGTTCGCACATCCTCTCCCGCCCGCTGGACGTGCGCCGTTACGGCCTCATCAGCGCCGGGGCGCAGAAGAACATCGGCCCGGCGGGGCTGACGCTCGTCATCGTGCGCGAAGATCTGCTCGGACGCGCGGCGGCGGGCACGCCCACGCAGCTCGATTACCGCAGCCAGGCCGATCATGGCTCCATGCTCAATACCCCGCCGACTTTCGCCATCTACGCCGCCGGACTGGTATTCAAGTGGCTGAAAGCGCAAGGCGGGCTGGCGGCAATGGCCGCCATCAACCGGGAAAAAGCGCGGCGGCTCTACGCGGCCATCGACGGCAGCGGCGGTTTCTACCGAAACCCGGTCGATGCCGCTTGCCGCTCCATCATGAACGTTCCTTTCACCCTGCCCAACGCGGAACTGGAAGCGCGGTTCGTGAAGGAATCCGAAGAGGCGGGCTTTATCGGCCTCAAGGGCCACAAATCCGTGGGCGGCATTCGCGCCTCCCTCTACAACGCCGTCCCGCCGGAAGCCGTCGATGCGTTGCTGCGTTTCATGGACGACTTTCGCGCCGCGCGCGGCTGATCCGAAACCATTGCCGTGATGTATGCGCGGAACATGCCAGCCATTGCTTCAGCGTAGGCGCTAATCCTTGCGGGCCTTCGGCTGGATCTGGCCGGGAGCGAAGCGGTTTATCATGTGCGCTCGTTGGCTTTTTGCCGTTTTTCCCCTCGACCGCCAGACGGAAACGCCATGGGACATCGCCTCTCCAAAATCTACACCCGCACCGGCGATGCCGGTTTCACCGGCCTGGGCGATGGTTCGCGAGTCGCCAAGAACGACGCGCGCATCCACGCCATTGGCGAAATCGACGAAACCAACGCCGCACTCGGTCTGTTGCTTGTCGAGGCGCTGCCCGGCGATGTGCGCGCGCTCCTGACCGGCGTGCAGCATGATTTGTTCGATCTAGGCGGCGAGGTCTGCATTCCCGGGGCCAGCATGATTACCGCCGGGCAAGTGAAGCGGCTGGAAGTCGCCATCGACCGCCATAACGCCGATCTGGAACCGCTCAAGGATTTCATACTCCCTGGCGGTTCCCGCGCCGCCGCTCAAGCCCACCATGCCCGCGCCGTCTGCCGCCGCGCCGAGCGCGCGTTGGTGGCGCTGGCGCAGACCCAATCCGTCAACGACGGCCCGCGCCAATATCTCAACCGGCTTTCCGATCTGCTTTTCGTTCTTGGGAGAATCCTCAATCGTGCAGCGGGGCAAGGCGATGTGCTGTGGCAAAAACGTCGGAACGCCGTCGGGCAGGAATCCTGAAGCGTTCCAGGGAAACCCGGTTGAATCAGTCGTCATTTTTGGCGAGGCGGCGGCAGGCGGCATGGCACACCGCGGTATATCAAGCCCCGCAATGACGGCCAATCAACGTATCCCTTGCGTAGCCTCCCCCCCGAAATCGCCGTCTTCCAGAGCGTCGCCGCCATCTTCGGAAACCGCCTCGGCATCCCCTTCGCCCGGCTTGTCCTCGTCCGCCTCGCCGTCCTCTGGCGCATCATCCGCTTCCGTGGCGTCGGCATCCGGTTTTACTTCGGACGCTTCGGCCTGCTCCCGCGCAGCGAGTCCGGCTTGCCGCTGCCGCCACCAGCACCAACCGGCATAAAGATAACCGGACAAGGCATACGCGACGAAAAGTCCGAAAAAAGTGCCCGGCGGATAGAACGCGCCCAAAGCAAAGGCCAGCACCAGTGCGATGACGACGATGAATGGCACGCTCTTTCGCAGATTGATGCTCTTGCCGCTCCAGTACGGCACATTGCTGACCATGGAAATGCCCGCGAAGAACGTGACCAAGCACGCCACCCAACGCAGCCAGACCATGTCATCGGGCGAAGTGAGTTCGTTGTCGATGGTGAGCCACACCATGCCGGCAATCAGCGCGGCGGCGGCGGGGCTTGGCAGACCCTGGAAGAACCGCTTGTCGACGATGTCGATATTGGTATTGAACCGCGCCAACCGCAATGCCGCGCCTGCGCAGTAGACAAAAGAGACGATCCAGCCAACCTTGCCCAGACTCATGAGCGCCCATTCATAGACCACCAGCGCCGGGGCCGCGCCGAAACAGACCATATCGGAGAGCGAATCATATTGCGCGCCGAATTCGCTTTGCGTGTTGGTCAGGCGGGCGATGCGCCCGTCGAGGCCGTCGAACACCATGGCGATGAAGATGGCGATGGCGGCCACCTCGTAGCGCCCGTTCATCGCCTGCACGATAGCGAAATACCCACAGAACAGCGCGGCGGTGGTGAAAAGATTGGGCAGGATGTAGATGCCGCGGCGGCGTGGGCGCGAGAGAGGGGGAAAGCTCATATTGGTGACGGTGACATCTGAAGAGAATGACCGATTCTAGCGCATGCTCCGGTCGGTGACGCCGGATACGTGAGCGAACCGGAAAGACATGACATCTTTTCACTACCGGAAAAGGCGTTCTTATGCCTACAAGAAATAAATAATTCGATTTTTATTCTTATTTCTGCTGGCAATCCCGGTAGAGTGTCATGTCCTTCAAACCCTCAAGAGAATGAAATCATGAGACGATCCACACTTTTCCGCGCATTGCTGACAGGCGTCGTCGCGGCGGCGTTATCGGCGTCCTCATCGGGCGCCTGGGCAGACCAGACCTTGCTCAATGTCTCCTACGATCCCACGCGCGAGTTCTATCAAGCCTTCAACGCCGAATTTACCGCGCACTGGAAGAAAACGACGGGTGAAACCGTCACCATCAAACAATCCCACGGCGGCGCGGGCAAGCAGGCGCGCGCGGTGATCGACGGCCTGGAGGCCGACGTGGTCACGCTGGCGCTGGCTTACGACATCGACGAAATCGGCGAGCTGACCGGCAAGCTGCCCAAGGACTGGCAGAAAAAATTTGCCGACAACAGCGCGCCCTACACATCCACAATCGTTTTCCTGGTGAGAAAGGGCAACCCCAAAGGCATCAAGGACTGGGGCGACCTCGTCAGGCCGGGGATAGAAGTCATTACGCCGAACCCCAAAACCTCGGGCGGCGCGCGCTGGAACTACTTGGCCGCCTGGGCTTACGCGCTGAAGAAGAACGGTAACAGCGAAGCCAAGGCGCGCGAGTTCGTCAGCCAGATAATCAAGCAGGTGCCGGTACTCGATTCGGGCGCGCGGGGTTCGACCAATACATTTGTCCAGCGCAACATTGGCGATGTCCTGCTGGCGTGGGAAAACGAAGCCCTGTTGTCGATCAACGAACTGGGGCCGGACAAATTTGAAATCGTCGTCCCCTCGCTCTCCATCCTCGCCGAACCGCCGGTGGCCGTTGTCGAAGGCGTGGCGAAAAAGCACGGCACGGAAAAACTGGCGAAAGCCTATCTTGAATACCTGTATTCACCCGTCGGCCAGAAGCTCGCGGCGAAGCATTACTACCGTCCGCGCCATCCGGAACATGCCGACCCGGCAGACGTGGCCCGCTTTCCCAAGCTCGACCTGATTACCATCGACGGCGCATTCGGCGGTTGGCAAAAAGCGCAGAAAACGCACTTCTCCGACGGCGGCATCTTCGACCAGATTTATACGCCAGGCGGCAAATAAAGCCAGATCCGTCCCCGGGCGCTTCCCGCGCCCGGTGGTTTCATGCCGGATGCGGTTTGACTCACATCGGCTCGCCGCGCAACGCGCGCAAGTGCCAGTCAAAAGCTTCGCCCAACAAGTGCGGCGTCTGCTTGCCGTTGGCGCGCTTTTCCGCGCGGGCAAGATAGTCATCGAGCGCGGGGCGGAAACGGGGGTCGGCGCACTGGTCGATCACCCGCCGGGCGCGCTGGCGCGGGGCAAGGCCGCGCAGATCGGCCAAGCCGTGTTCGGTGACGAGCACTTGTACGTCATGTTCGGTGTGGTCGACGTGCGAAACCATCGGCACGATGCACGAGAGCGCGCCATTCTTGGCCGTGGAAGGCGTCATGAAGATGGAGAGATAAGCGTTGCGTGCGAAATCGCCCGAGCCGCCCAGGCCGTTCATCATCTTCGAACCAAGCACGTGGGTGGAATTGACGTTGCCGTAGATGTCGGCTTCAAGCATGCCGTTCATCGAGATGGTGCCTAGTCGGCGGATGATTTCCGGGTGATTGCTGATTTCCTGCGGGCGCAGGATGATGCTCTTGCGGTATTCGTCGATGTTGTCGAAAAGATCGGCCAGCGCCGCCGCCGAGAGCGAAACGGCGGTGGCCGAGGCGCAGACGAGTTTGCCGGAACGGATCATGTCGAGCATGCCGTCCTGCAAGACTTCGGTATAGGCGGTGAGGTTGTTGAAGGGGCCGCCGTTCAGGCCCGCCATGACTGCGTTGGCGATATTGCCTACGCCTGATTGCAGCGGCAGCAGGGTGGGCGGAATGCGGCCTTTTTTGACCTCGTGCTGGAGAAAATCCAGGATATGCCCAGCGATGAGGCGCGAGTTTTCGTCTGGCGCGCTGAATTTGTTGTCGCGGTCGGCGCAGTCGGTTTCGACCACGGCCACGACTTTTTTCGGATCGACGCGCATGTAGGGGTCGCCGATGCGGTCGGTCGGCGCGGTGAGTGGTATCGGCTGGCGATGGGGCGGTAGCGCGACGCTGTAGATGTCGTGCATGCCTTCGAGTCTGGCGCTTTGGGCGGCATTGATTTCGAGGATGACCTTGTCGGCCAGATCCAGCCAAGTCGGGTTGTTGCCGATGGAGGTCGAGGGCACGAGCCGCCCATCTTCGAGCACGGCGGCGACTTCGATCAGGGCGGCGTCGAGTTTGCCGTAGTGGCCCCAGGCGGCATTCTGGGCGACGTGGGAGAGATGGACGTCGATATAGTCCGCCTCCCCGGCGTTGATGCGGTTACGGCAATCCGGGTCGGATTGGTAGGGCAGGCGCATGGAGACGCCATTGACCTTGAACAAGGCGCCGTCGAGTTCGGGCGAGGTCGAAGCCCCCGTCCACACGCCGACGCGGAAGGTTTCGCCCCGCTCGGACGCGGCGGCGATCCGCCGGGCGAGCGCCTGGGGCACCACCTTGGGATGGCCCGAGCCGGTGAAGCCGCTCACGCCGATGTTCTCGCCAGGATTGATGAATGCGGCGGCATCATCCGCCGACATGACCTTGCCGCGCAGCGCGGCGTTTTGAATGCGGGAATCGCTCATTGGGTTTTCATCCGGAAGGGGTCAAAAAAACGCGCCGCCGCGGGGACGAAGGCGCATATCACTGTCACGAGGCCTGAAGAAACTAAAGAGCGTTTCTGCTCCGGCGGGTTCCGCCACTCATTCATTCGCGGATAGTGGCGAAGTGTAGAAAGAGTGCCCGCCCGGCGTCAACGGGACGAAGTCGGGCGCCGAAGCGCGCATTTATTCGTTCACGGATTCTTCGCCTCGCTTACGGCGACGGAGCCACTTGTCATTGCGAGGCTTGGTGCGCCGTGGTGGTCCATACCACCTTTCCGGATCGCTGCGCTTCGCTCGGAATGACGACTGATTCAGTCGCAACCTCCTTGGGAAACCTGGTATTTCTTGTACCTTGTCCGGGGTTCTGTCAGAATCGCGCCGATGATATGGAAGCAGGGCGGCGTTTCCGTATTGCAATTTTTTACGATTCTGACAAAGGAAACCGCGATGAAAAAAAGCCTGCTTGTTTTACCGTTCGTTGCTGCATTGGGTGTGCCTGCCGTCAGTCAGGCGCGGGATACGCAGCACTTTCTCGATTTTCAGAGCGTCGTCGATAAGGCGCTTGCCGAGGGGCACCTCGACGGCACGGTCAAGTTCTACCTGAAAGGGCAGAATATTCCGGGCAAAGTCGTCCAGACCTTCCCGGAAGCGCGCTCCAGCAAAAAGACGAACGCGGCCAACAAGAGCGACGAAGCCGCCTGCGAATGGGCCTTGCGCTCCGTCCTGATTTCTTTCCAGGACAACGCGAAGAAACGCGGCGCCAACGCCATAATCGACCTGGTGAGTTTCTACAACCAAAAGGAATACACTAGTCCGGCGCAATTCGAATGCCACGCCGGAGCCATCCTGGCCGGTGTGGCGATGAAAGGGAAAGCCGCCATCGTGAAGTGACTTCATGTCCGGGATGAAATTGCGCAACTGGGTCGCTTGGATGCCGGGTTGCGAGACGGTCGGGGCGTGGCGGCAGTGGGCGCACACTGGCGCGCCGATTGTGGCGGGCGCCGGGTTGCTGGCCGCGCCGCCGCCGATCAAGGAAATTCCGCCGCTTTTGCGCCGCCGCGCCGCCGCGATGGGACGCGCTGCGCTGCATGTGCTTTCGCGCCCTGAGCTGCCTTACGCGGGGCAGCCCATCGTTTTGTGCAGCCGCCACGGGGAATTCCAGCGTTCGTTCGATCTTCAGGCCGAGCTGGCGCGCGAGGGGCGGGTCTCGCCGCAGCAGTTCGGCATGTCGGTGCATAACGCCACGGGCGGTCTGTTCATGATGGCGCAAAAAGCCCGCGCGCCGCTCACGGCGCTGGCGGCGGGCGAGGAGGGCGCGCTTGCCGGTTTGCAGGAGGCCTGCGCCGAACTCGCGGATGGCGCGGACGCCGTATGGTTGCTGTATTGCGAAGAACCCTTGCCTGGGGAATACCGCCAGCTCCTGGGCGATGCCGCCGTACGTGGCGATTGCCATTTCGCTTTCCTGCTCGAACTCGTCTCCGGCAGCGAATTCCGTCTCGCGCCCGAGGCGGGCGGCGGAGAGGGTCGCCCCGCCCTGCCGTTGGATCTGCTTCGCTTTCTCCTGCGTGTCGAGGATGCGCGTCTGTGCCTGTCGCCGCGTGGCAACTGGACGTTGCGGCGCACGGCAATAGCCGGGGCCTGAGGGATGCGCGCGCGGCTGGATCGTCTTTGGCGCATTGCCGCCACTGGGTTCTGCTTTGCGGTTTTCGCGCTGTTCGGGATTTCGGCGCTCTGCCTGTTTTTTCCGCTGTTCCGGTTTTTGTCCTCTAATGAGCACGATTTGCGTTTGCGCGCACGCGCGCTTGTCCATCGCGGCATGGGCTGGTTCACGCGGCTCATGGTGTTCTGCGGCACGATCAGCTACGAAGTCCGCCATGCGGAAAGGCTGAACCGCCAGGGTTTGCTGGTTGTCGCCAATCATCCGTCGCTGATTGATGTCGTGTTATTGCTCTCGCTTCTGCGCCAACCCAATTGCGTGGTCAAGGCGAGCCTGAAGAAGAATCTGTTTACACGCGGCCCGGTGCGATGCGCCGGGTTCATCGCGAACACGGACGGCCCCCAACTGATGGATGCCTGCGTGGCCTCGGTGCGCGCGGGCGACAATCTGATTATTTTTCCGGAAGGGACGCGCAGTATCGGCCACGACGGCATCCTGAGTCCCATGAAGCGCGGCGCGGCCAATATCGCCCTGCGCGGCAGGCTCGCGTTGACGCCGGTGGTGATTACGGTTTCCGAACCCATGCTTGGCAAGGGACTTCCCTGGTACCGCGCCCCGCGCCGGCGGCCTCATTTCATATTGGCGGTGCTGGACGACATCGCGCCGCCGCCCCTCGGCGATGACGCGGCGGAAGACGGCGAGATCGGCGGGCGGGGGCATCTGGCGCGCGCGCTTACCCAGGCGTTGGCGGCGCTTTTCGAGCGGGAAATCCGGCGGCGGGCCGCGCCGCAATCCCGTGCGCCGGAGGAGAGGACAGCGTCCCGCGCCTGAGAAACCGTGGCGAATCTTCGGAAACGCCGATTGACTTAATCGGCGTTTCTCTTCACTATTGCGCGCACTTTTACGGCGTTTAAAAAATACTTGGTATCATTTGCGCCGCGCAAAAACTGTGCGCTGGTTTTTTTTAAAGGAATAGAACGGCAATGCTTGATGAGTTGATACGCGAGATCAAGGCATTCATCATCGAAACGCTTGATCTGGAGGATATTTCTCCTGATGATATTGACGCGGATGCGCTCTTGTTCGGTGATGGTCTGGGGCTTGATTCCATTGATTCGCTGGAACTTGGCGTGGGGCTGCAAAAACGCTACGGCCTGAAGATTTCCGCCGAAGACGAGGAAGCGCGCCGGATTTTTTCCTCGGTCCGCACTCTGGCTACTTACGTTGCCGCACATCAAACAGTCTGATTTCCGGTTTCAATGAGTATTGACAAAATGGACAGAGATGCTACTTACGCCTTGATTGTCAGGCTTCTCGCCGAGCTTTTTGAAATCGCGCCGGAAAAGATCAGCCTAGAATCCAATCTTTACGAAGACCTCGATATCGACAGCATCGACGCGGTCGATCTTGCCGCCGAGTTCAGGAAACAGACCGGGCGGCAACTCACGCCGGATGAGTTCAAGAGGATTCGCACCGTGGGAGACATCGTCGACGCCGCTTGTGCATCGGCGAAGGATACCTGATGCCTGGGAGAGCCGCGCTGGCTGCCGGGCTTTTCCTGCCGCTCATGTTCTGGGCGTGCCGCTGGCAGGGCTGGCCGTTCTGGTTGTGCGGTCTCGTCCTGTTGCCGCTGGCGTGGCCGCGCCGCGCCGGGGGGGGCGTTTCCATCGTCGCTATCGCGCCGCGCGCCGCGCGTTGGCTGCCGGGCGCGCTGGCGGCGGTGATCGGCGTCGCAGCGCTCGTTTTTCGCAACGGGCTGCCGCTCCAGTATTACTCTGTCCTGATCAATTTCTTTTTCCTCGCCATTTTCGCGGCTAGTCTTACGCAGGAACAAAGCATCGTCGAGAGGCTGGCGAGGCGAATGACGTCCGATTTCCCCGGGTCCGCCGTGCGCTATACGCGGCGGGTTACGCAAGCCTGGTGCGTATTCTTCGTGGCGAACGCCGCCGTCACGCTGTTGTGCATCCGGGCCGGGGAGGAAGCTTGGGCGATTTACAGCGGCTTCGTTTCCTATCTGTTGATGGGCTGCATGTTCGTGGGGGAATGGCTGATCCGGCGCCGGGTGCGGCGGCGCGGCCTTGGTATCGCTGGTTCGACCTTGCGGGAGACGCCCCGTGCCTGAATCGTCCTTGCCGTTTTTCGTCCGCTATTGGCCTTTGCCCGCCGACAATGGACAGCCCGTGGCTTTTCGCGCCGGGCAGCCGATTGGGCGCGCGACTTTCCAGCTTGACATCAGCGCGGCTCGGCATACCTTGGCGGGCCTTGCGCCCGGCGAGGCGAGTCGGCGGCCCGCCGTCGCGCTATTCGAGCCGGACGCTTATTGCTTCGCGGTGTGGCTGCTGGCGGCATGGTCGATTGGCCTGACGGTTGTCCTGCCAGCCGATGATTTGCCCGCGACGCGCGAGATGCTGGCGCTTCCCTGGATCGGGAGCAGTAATCCGGCAAATATCTTGGCGGCGTGGGACGCCGCCGCGCCGGTGACGGATGCCGATCATGCCCGCCCCGGTGTCCTGCTGTTTACGTCCGGTTCCACGGGCAGGCCGATGCTGGTGGAAAAGGGGCTGCGCCAGTTGCGCGCCGAAGCGGCGATGTTCGAGCGGGCCTTCGGCGGCGAACTGACGTCCGATACCCGTTTCGTTACCAGCGTGCCGCACCAGCACATGTACGGGCTGCCGTTTTTCATGCTGTGGTCGCTGACGAGCGCGCGTCCCTTCGTGGTGGAAAAACTCCGCTACCTGGAAGACCTCGGACGCTTGCCGCCCGCCGATTACGTATTCATCAGCGCGCCGACCTTCCTGAAACATCTGGCGAATGCGCCAGTGGCGACTGGCGTGCGCTGGCGCATGGCAACCTCCGCGGGCAGCCCGCTTGCACCTGGTGTGGCGGAAAGCGCGGCGGCTTGGCTGCATGCGCCTTTATACGAGATTTACGGCAGTACGGAAACCGGGGCCGTCGCGCGCCGCCAAGGCCAGTCGCCCTGGCAGGCCATACCCGGCGTGCGCCTGAGCCTGGAGGCGGGCACTTCCCGGCTGATTATCCATTCGCCGCTGTTGTCGGAGGCCGAGTGCAACAGCGGTTTTCTGTCGGGTGACATTGCCCGTCTGGACGAGCGCGGACTGGAACTGCTGGGGCGGGCCGACCGCCTGGTCAAGATCGGCGAAAAGCGTATCTCGCTCACCCAGATCGAACAGGAACTTGTTCGTTTACCGGAAGTGGAAAGCGTGTGCGTCATTCCGCTGCCCCACGAGCATGAGGATGACCGCCTCATCCTGGGCGCGGTCCTCGTCCTGACGCCGGAAGGGCGCGCCCGGTATGGGTCGGAGAGAAAACCGTTGTTCGACCAGCATCTGCGCAAGGAATTGGGCAGGCGGATGGATTCTCTGGCCCTGCCGCGCCGCTGGCGTTATGTGACAGCGTTCCCTTGCAATGAAATGGGCAAGATCGCTCGGCAGGAACTGGAGCGGTTGTTCGCGCCCACCCTGCCGCATGCCGAGCGTTTGCCCCTGCCGCAAAACGGGAAGGCGGACGGCGAAAAAGTGCTGCTGCAATTGCAGGTGCCGCGCAACCTCGTCTGGTTCGAGGGGCATTTCCCCGGCTTTCCACTCTTGCCTGGCGTGGTGCAGCTTGATTGGGCGGCGCATTTCGCGCATCGGTATTTTGGCTTCGACGCCATGGCGGCGGGTGTCTCCGGCCTCAAATTCCAGAAAATGATCCGGCCTGGCGATGCGCCGCTGCTGGCGCTCACCCTCAAGTCGGACGGCAGGGTTGAATTCGTCTACACCCTGGACGGAAAACCCGGTTCGCACGGCGTGTTCTCGCCGCGCAAGCGGATGGCGGGATGAAAACCGTTGCCGTCGTCCCGGTGTTCGATCATGGCGCGGCGGTGGGCGAGGTCGCGCGCGCCTTGTGCGCACACGGCTTGCCGGTCATCCTGGTCGATGATGGCAGCGACGCGGCCACGGCTCGGACGCTGGATGCGCTCGCCGCCGGAATGTCCCCGGAGGCGCTAGTGTTGCTGCGCCACCCGGAAAACCGTGGCAAAGGCGCGGCGGTGATGACGGGATTCCGCCATGCGCACGAAAACGGGGCCAGCCACGTTTTGCAGGTGGATGCCGACGGCCAGCACGATCCCGATGCCGTGCCCCGTTTCCTGGCGGCCTCGGCGCAATCTTCCGCCGCTGTCATCAACGGCTGTCCGCGTTATGACGCCAGTGTGCCAAGGACGCGGAAATACGCGCGCTATCTCACCTGCATCTGGGTGTGGATCAATACGCTGTCGCTGCGCATCGCCGATTCAATGTGCGGTTTTCGCCTTTATCCGCTTGAGCCGGTGATGGCGCTTCTGCCGATGCTGACGCACGCCCAGCGCATGGATTTTGACACCGAAATCCTCGTGCGGCTGGATTGGGAAGGCATTCCCATCGCCAATCTGCCGGTCGCGGTGCGCTATCCGCCGGATGGCATCTCGCATTTCCGGGTTTGGCGCGACAATTTGCGCATTTCGGCGATGCACGCCCGGCTGTTTTTCGGTATGTTGCGGCGCTTGCCCCGGCTCCTTGTTCGCCTTCTCTCGGCGCATTGACATGCATTGGGCGCGCATCGGCGAGGCCGGTTTTCTCGGGGGCATCCGTTTTCTGCACTGGCTTTACCACCATGGCGGCATCTGGCCCTTTCGCGTCGCACTCTGCGTTGTCATGCCATGGTTTTTTCTCCGCAACGGCCTGGCTCGCCGCGCGTCGCTCGAATACCTCGCTCGTCTGTCCGAGGCGAGCGGTGGTGGCACGACACCGGCCCCAAACTGGTGGAACGCTTTCCGCCATTTTCTGTGTTTCGGCGAAAGCGTGCTGGAGAAGCTCATCGCGGCGGATTTACGGGAAAGCGTTCAGGAACCTGTCGTTGCCGAGGGGCGGGAATCCCTGCACCGTCTGGTTGATGCAGGCCGCGGCGCGGTGGTCATGAGCGCGCATTTCGGCAATTACACGTTCCTGCGCCAGCTTTGGCGCAATCAGCACAGCCACGTCCGTTTCATCCTCCTCACACATACCCGCCATGCCGGGCGCTTCAACCAGTTCCTTCATACGCGGAATCCGGAAGCGACTGTCGACCTGATCCACGTCGACGACGTCGACGTGGGTACGGCCATGATGTTGTCGGAGTGCGTTGCTGCGGGCGATATTGTGGTGCTTGCTGGAGATCGCATCCCCGTCGCGCCGGGTGCCAAGGGCACGGTTGCCACGCCCTTTCTCGGCAAGGAAGCCCATTTTCCGATAGGGCCTTATGTGCTTGCAGCCGCGCTCGGCTGCCCGGTGTTCATGGTGTTCGGCGCTCGCTGCCGCAACGGGTTTTCCATCACGGTGCGCCAGCTCGCCGAGCGTGTCGTACTGCCGCGCCGGGGGCGCGAGGCGGCCATCCGCATATATCTCGACGCCTATGTCGCCACGCTGACCGAGGCTTGCATCAGGTACCCTTTGCAGTGGTTCAATTTCTATCCGTTCTGGAACGAGCACGCCAATGAAAAACCGCCAAAGCCGTTGGCATGAAAGCGTGGAACTGGAAATCCCTTTCCATGACCTCGATCCGCTGGAAATCTGCTGGCACGGTCACTACGTGCGTTATTTCGAGATCGCCCGCGCGGCGCTTTTGCGTTCGTTCAATTATGACTACCCGGACATGCGGGATTCCGGCTACGCCTGGCCGGTGATTGAATTGCGCATCCGCTACGCGCGGCCCCTGCGCTACCGCCAGCGAATCACGATTGATGCTTCAGTCATTGAATGGGAAAACCGTCTTAAAATCGACTATGAAATCCGCGACGCCGGAAGCGGCCAGCGCCTCACGCGCGGTTATACCATCCAGGTGGCGGTCGATATGCGCACGCGGGAAATGCGCCTGGTCAGCCCCGCCATCCTTGCCGAAAAACTGGGGGTGAAATGACGTCATCCACGAAATCCCTTTTCGCCGTCCTGGCCTTGTGCCTTGCCTTGCCGTCATATGCCAACGATTTGATCGCGGAGGTGCGCGCCCGCCTTGCGCCGAGGCCGGTGACGCAGGGGGAATTCCAGCAGACCCGCGAACTGGCGCGCATCAAGAAGCCGCTCGTCTCGAACGGACGTTTCCTGGTCGTGCGGGACGCTGGGGTGATCTGGGAAAACCTCGCGCCCATCGTGCAGACGATGCGGATCACGAAGAATGAAATTCTGCAAACGGGCGGTGGCGCCGCGCTCATGCGCCTGTCGTCCGACAAGGAACCCGTGGTCGGCATCATCAGCAGCATCCTGTTTGGCGCGCTCGCGGGCGACTTCGAGATGCTGGCGCAAAGTTTTACCTGCGATGGCAAAGTGGAGGGCGACAAGTGGCGGCTCGTTTTCAAACCCCGGGACGCCACGCTTGCCCGCTTGATCGAAGCGCTTTCCCTTGCGGGCGGGCGCGACATCGAGCAGGTGGAAATCCGGAGCGCCGCGGGAGATGCGGCCCGTATCGTATTCAAGGCGCAAACGCATGCCGACGAAGTTTCCGCTGAAATCCGGAAACGGTTTGAATAATCCAACGCCATTGCCGGGCCTTGCGCGCCTGCACCGGCTGTTGGCCGGGGTCTGGCTTGTCCTGCTGCTGGGGGCGGCTTGCTTCCTCATCGCCGACTGGCGGAACGGCGCCGGGCGGGTCGAGACCGATCTGCTGGCGCTGCTGCCGCGGGACGAACGCCGTCCGATGCTCGAAACCGCCCTGAAGGCGCTCGCCGCACAGGGTGAAAGGCAACTGGCCCTGCTGGTTTCCGCCCGCGACGATGCTTTGACGCGCCAGGTTGCCGCCGAGACGCGCGCGGCGCTTGCCGGTCTGGGTCTGGTGGAACAGGGCGCGGCGGCGGCTTTCCCTAGCGATTTTTACTTTCCTTACCGGCAAGGGCTGTTGAGCGCCGCCGACCGCGAATGGCTTGCCACGGCCACGCCGGAAGCCGCCGCGTCGCGCGCCCTCAAGCTTGCCCATGCCCTGTTTACGCCCGCCAATGCGCCCTGGCACAGCGACCCTTACGGCTTTTTTGGCGACTGGCTCAAAAGCCTGGGCGAAGCCACCCCTGTGCGTCCCTTCAATGGCGAACTGATGGTCGAACATGACGGACGGTCTTACGCCGCGCTCACCTATGTTCTGCCGCAAAGCGCCTTCTCCAGTGATTTCCAGCAAAAGCTGATCGCCGCTCTCGACGGCGCACGCGCGCGCGCCCATGCCCTCGACCCACAGGCGCGCTTCCTCGCCGCTGGCGTGGCGCTGCACGCGGCGGCGGCGGCGCGGCAGGCGGAAAGGGAAATGCGCCTCATCGGTCTGGGATCGCTGCTCGGGACGTTCTTCCTGATCGGCTTTGTATTCCAGAGCGTCCGCGCCCTGAAGCTCATCGCGATTTCGCTCGTTTCCGGCGCCGTTGTCGCGCTTTTCGCCACTTTCTTGCTGTTCGAGCGCGTGCATGCCGTCACCCTCGTCTTCGGCGTCAGCCTGATCGGCGTCGCCGTCGATTACGCCATCCTCGTGTTCGCGCAGCACCTGGGCAGCCAGGAGCCGCCGTGGGAACGCTACCGTCGACTGTTGCCAACGCTGGGGATGGCGTTGCTTACCCCCGCGCTCGCCTACCTGGCGCTGGCGCTGACGCCTTTCCCCGGCCTGGAACAGATGGCGGTGTTTGCCGTGTGCGGCATTTTCGGGGCCTGGGCGAGCGTCGTGTGCTTTTATCCCTACCTCCTGCCCGCGACGCTGCCGCCGCCCGGCAATGCCGGACTGATGACGCGCTTGCTCGCGCGATGGCCGCGCTGGCGCAACAGCGGCAGGCATTGGCGCGCGGCTTTTTGCCTTGCCGCCGTCGCGGCGGGCGGTCTTGCGCAATTGCGGACGGACGACGACATTCGCGGTCTTTTTAGCGGCGATGCCGCGCTGATGGCCGAACATCGGCAGGCGTCCGAAATCCTGCGCCTGCCCAGTCCGGCGCAAATGTTCCTGCTCGATGCCGATACACCGGAAACCCTGCTGCAAAACGAGGAAACCCTGCTCGAACACCTGCGCCCGCTTGTTGCGGCAAAGCAGATCGGCGGCTATGAAGCCGTGAGCCGCTGGCTGCCTTCCGAGGCTCGCCAGCGGCAGGCGCGCGCCTTGCGAGAACGCTTGCGGACGAGCGATGAGCGTCTCGGCGAGGAACTGGAATTGCCCGGCGGCTGGAGTGCGGAAGCCTCTCCCGGCCCCCTCCTCACCCCCGAGGTCTGGCTTGCTTCGCCCGTCAGCGCGTCGTTCCGCGGTCTCTGGCTCGGCGCGGTCGCGGATGACGAAGGCATGCCCCGATACGCCAGCGTGGCGCTGTTGCAAGGCCTGGCCGGACGCGAGGCGGGCGAATCGCTTGCCAGACTGGCGCGCGGGCTTCCCGGCGTGGAATGGGTCGACCAGACCCGCGAAGTTTCCAGCCTGATGGCGCGTTACCGGGAACTGCTGACTCGAACGCTGCTGCTTGCCTGTCTTGCCGTGCCCTTCCTGCTCTATCCCTTCTTCGGGCGGCGCGTCTGGCGCATCGTCGCGCCGGTGTCGATTGCGGGCGCGCTCACGCTCGCCGTCATGGGCTACCTGGGCATTCCCCTCCAGTTGCTGAACATCCTCGCCTTCCTGCTGGCCCTCGGCATGGGCGTCGACTACGCTATCTTCCTGCAAGCGCGCCAAGCTTATGCCCACACGCTGCTTGCCACCACCCTGGCCGCATCGCTGACGCTGTTGTCTTTCGGCTTGCTGGCGTTTTCCGGTACGCCCGCGCTGCATGCGCTGGGCTTGACTATCACGTTGGGCGTGGCGCTGTCGTGGCTGTTGACGCCAGTGTTCTTGCGGGACATGAAGACGCAGGCATGAAAAAAACAAAACGGGAAAGAGAAAAGGGGAATTCCCGCAAAATCCCGTCTATCATTGCGGGCGGATCCGGAAAGAAAAGCATGATTCCCGCAAGAGAGACCGCCGCTTCTATTCTGTCCTGTTCCAGGGCAGAATTGGCTCGCGTTGGTTTTGTACTGGTGGTTTTATTTTTCCGAACTCGTTCAAGGGGAGCCGCATCATGCGTCAGGAGAAAAGCGAAGTCATCATCATTGGCGTGGGGCCGTCCGGCGCTGTGGCGGCGGGTTTGTTGCGCCGTGCGGGTCGCGCCGTGACCATTCTGGAAAAGGAGGATTTCCCGCGTTTCGTCATTGGCGAAAGTTTATTGCCGCAAAGCATGGAATACATCGAAGCCGCCGGTATGTTGCAGGACGTGATAGAAGCCGGTTTCCAATTCAAGAACGGGGCTGCTTTTGCCTGCGGCAATCAATATGCGCATTTCGATTTCCGCGAGAAATTTTCCCCCGGCTGGGGGACAACCTATCAGGTGCAGCGCGGGCCTTTCGATAAAGTGCTGGCCGACGCCGCGGTGCGCCTGGGAGCCGATGTCCGCTATCGTCACGCCGTGACCGCCGTCGACGTGAGCGGCGACAAGCCCGTTGTCACGGTGCGACCGGAAAACGGGGAAGCGTACCAGATCACGGGCGACTTTCTGCTCGACGCCAGCGGTTACGGGCGCGTGTTGCCCCGTCTTCTCGGGCTGGACATTCCCTCATCGCTACCGCGGCGGCAGGCGATCTTCACCCATATCGAAGACCGTATCGCCCAGAATGCCGAAGCGGTTTTCGACCGCGAAAAAATCCTGATCTCGGTGCCGCCGGACGAAACCGACATCTGGTTCTGGCTGATTCCTTTCTCCAACGGACGTTCTTCTATTGGCGTCGTGGGACGAAGCGAACAGTTCGACGCGCGCGACGATAAGGAACAATTGCTCGACCGCGTGCGCCGTACACCGAATCTCGCCAGCCTGCTGGAAGATGCGGTATGGGATACACCGGCGCGGCGTATTGTTGGTTATTCCGCCAATGTCAAGGCGCTGTACGGGCGCAATTTCGCGCTGCTCGGCAATACCACCGAGTTCCTCGACCCGGTGTTCTCATCCGGCGTCACCATCGCGTTCAAATCGGCTGACCTGGCGGTCAAGGCACTCCTGAAGCAGCTCGCGGGCGAGCCGGTCGACTGGGGAGCCGACTATGCCGCACCGCTGATGGTCGGGGTCGAGACCTTCCGCGCATTTGTGCTGGCCTGGTACGACCGGCGCTTGCAAGACATCATCTTCACCTCGGGCAAAGCGCCGGAAGTCGCGCGCATGCTGTCTTCGGTGCTCGCCGGTTACGCCTGGGACGAGAAAAATCCTTTTGTTGCCAAGCCTGAGCGTCGCTTGGCTTCGGTGCAAGCGGCATGCGCGGTCGCGGCCTGATCGCCCGCTTTCTTCTCGTCGGTTGCGCGTCGTGTCTGGTCGCTTGCGCGGCTCTTGGGCGTGGGCCGTTCGCGCCCGGCCTGCTTAGGATCGCGCCCGCCGCGCTGGGCGAGCGCACGGTGGAGCAGCGCCTCGTCATGCGCTGGCCGGGGGGCGAACGCAGCATGGACGCAGTGCTGGAAATCGCCGAAGGCCGCCTGCAACTTGTGATGATGGCTTTTGGCATGCGCTTGCTCAGCCTGGAATACGATGGTGAAACACTCAACGAGCAGCGTTTCGTGCCACATGCGCCGGAAGGCGGACGCATCCTGAACGATCTGCTGCTGATCGGCGCGCCGTTGGAAGCACTGCGCCGCGCCCTGCCGGCGGGCGCGAGCGCGACCGAGACGCGCGCGGACGGGAAAGCGCGGCGCGAGTTTGTCCAGGACGGCGTGACGCAAGCCGTTATCGACTACGACACGGCCTCGCCCTGGCAAGGCAAGGTCACTTACACACAGCGCGTCATGGGCTACGAACTTATCCTGGAGTCGCATGAAATCTGATTCCCCGATCCACCTGCATCCGCCCGCCATCCTGTGTGCGGCGGGCGACGATCTCGCCGCCGTGCGCGACTCCCTGTTTGCCGGGCGCAGTCCGGGCATGCGGACGACCGACGCTTACAGCCCGGGGCAGCCGTTGCGGCTCGGCCTGGTGGATACCTCTTTGCCGGAGGTGGATTTTTTGCCCGCGGCACAACGTTCCCGCAACAACGCCTTGATGCTGGCGGCGTTTTCCCGCATGGAGGCGCGCTATCGCAGGCTTGCCGCCGGCCTGCCCGCGACGCGGATCGCGGTGGTGATCGGTACCAGCACCTCGGGCATGTTTGAAGCGGAAAGTGCGATGAGGCAGCGTGTCGCGCAAGGCAACTGGCCAGGGGAATTCCACGTCCTGCAACAGGAGCTGGGTTCCCCGGCGATGATGTTGGCTGGGCAACTGGGCGTGACGGGGCCGACCTACGCGGTATCGACCGCCTGCACGTCCAGCGCCAAGGCACTGATTACTGCCGCCCGTCTCATTGAGGCCGACATGGCCGACCTCGTGCTGGCCGGGGGCGTGGACACCATGACACGCTTCACCATCGCGGGCTTTTCGGCGCTGGAAGCAGTATCGCCCGAACCCTGCCTGCCGTTTTCGATAAACCGCAAGGGCATCAACATCGGCGAAGCCGCCGCGCTTTTCCTGTTGGGCCATGAACCTCCGCCCGATACGCCCCGCATCGGTCTCAGCGGTTGGGGGGAGAGTTCCGATGGTCATCACATCTCCGCGCCCGAGCCTACAGGCGCGGGCGCGAAACTGGCCATCGGGGCGGCGCTTGCGCGCGCGGACATCGACGCCAGGGCCGTTGGCTACGTCAACCTCCACGGCACCGCCACGCGCCACAACGACGCCATGGAAAGCCGGGCAATGGCGGCGTTTTTCTCCGACGCCGTGCCAATGAGTTCGACGAAACCGCTGACCGGCCATACCCTCGGCGCGGCGGGGGCGTTGGAAGCGGCAATCTGCTGGCTGACGCTCGCCGACGAAGAACGCCGCTTGCCGCCGCAGATATGGGATGGCGCGCCCGACCCGGACAACCCGCCGCTACACCTAGTCAAGACGGGAGAGCGCGCCGCTTTGCCGTTAAAATACGCGCTTTCCACGTCTTTTGCCTTTGGCGGCAGCAACACGGCATTAATCCTGGAGAGAATGTCATGAGCATCGACCGGCAAGGCGCGCGGGACTACCTGCCCATTGCCGATTACCTGGCGCATCGCGGTCGCATCGTATTGCTCGACCGCGTGCTGGAACTCAGCGCGGAGCGCATCCTTTGCGCCGTCACCCTGCGGGAAGACAGCCCTTTCTGCCGGGCCGGACGGGTGCCCGCCTATGTCGGCATCGAATACATGGCCCAGTCCGTTGGTGCATTGATGGGCTGGCATGCCCGCAATAGAGGCGAATTGCCGAAAATCGGCTTTCTCACCTCCGTGCGCAAATTCTCCTTCGCGGGCGAGGCGGACGGTTTCAGCGTCGGCGCCACGCTCACCGTCGAGGCGCGGGAAGTCCTGCGCGATGATGACAGCGGACTGGGCGTCATGGCCTGCGCGATTTACCAGACCGGCGATGTCCCGATTGCGAGAGCGCAGTTGTCCGCCTACATGCCGAAAGACCTCGGCGCTTATTCAACGACAACATGAACACGACTCTCCTGGCAATCAGAAGTGTATTGGTGACGGGCGCCTCTCAGGGCATCGGCGAAGCCATCGCGCGGCGCGCGGCGGCGGACGGGTTCCTGCCGGTATTGCATTGCCGCGGCCAGCGCGAACGCACGGAGCAATTGGCGGACGAGCTTGCCGGGCAAGTCGGCGCGCGTCCGCGCGTGCTGCAATTCGACATCGCCGACCGCGCCGCCACGAACGCGAGCCTTGCCGCCGACATCGAAGCGCACGGCGTTTATTATGGCGTCGTGTGCAATGCGGGCATTTCCGCCGACAACGCCTTTCCAGCCATGACCGGCGCGGAATGGGACAACGTGCTCGCCGTCAATCTGGATGGCTTCTACAATGTCTTGCGCCCGCTTGTCCTGCCCATGGTGCAGGCGCGCCGTTCCGGGCGCATCGTTACGCTGTCGTCGCTTTCCGGGCAGGCGGGCAATCGCGGCCAGGTCAATTACAGCGCCGCCAAGGCAGGCATCATCGGCGCCACCAAGGCGCTGGCAGTGGAGCTTGCCAGGCGGCGCATCACGGTCAATTGCGTCGCCCCTGGCCTGATCGACACCGATATGGTCGACCCCGGAATCATCGAACGCATCCTGCCGCTGATCCCCGTGCAGCGCGTGGGCAAACCCGAAGAAGTCGCCGCCGCCGTGGGCTTCCTGCTCTCCGATGAGGCAGCCTACATCACGCGGCAAGTCATTGCCGTCAATGGAGGCATGCTGTGAGCCGGAACGCGAGCGGAAAGAGAGTGGTCGTCACCGGTATGGGCGGCATCAGCCCTCTGGGTTGCCGGTGGGACGAGATCGAAGCGCGCCTGCGCGCCTGCGAAAACACGGTGCGCGTCATCGACGACTGGCGGGACATCAAAAGGCTGAACACCTGCCTAGGCGCGCCCGCGGCGGATTTCGTCCTGCCGCCGGAGCGTTACAACCGCAAGACCATGCGCAGCATGGGCCGGGTGGCGATCCTTGCCTGTCGCGCCACCGAATTCGCGCTTGCCGACGCCGGGCTGCTGGAAGAAACCGCGTTTCTCACCTCTGGTCGTGTCGGCGTCTCCTACGGTTCCTCGGCGGGCGCCATGGACGCCATCGTTGGCTTCGCCCGCCTGCTCGACACCCGCGAGGTGGAGGGCCTCAACGCCAGCAGCTACATCCGCATGATGCCGCATACCACTGTGGCCAACATCGCCGTCTTCTACGGCATCACGGGCAGGATGCATACCACCTCCAGCGCTTGCACCTCGGGCAGCCAGGGGATTGGCTATGCTTATGAAAGCATTTTGCATGGCCATGCCGACGCGATGATCGCGGGCGGCGCCGATGAACTGTCGGTTGCCACGGTGGCGGTGTTCGATACTCTCTATGCCGCCAGCACGAAAGACGCCACGCCTCGACTCACCCCGCGCCCCTACGACCGCGACCGCGACGGACTGGTGATAGGCGAGGGCGGTTGCACGCTTATTCTGGAGGAATACGAACGCGCCAGGGCGCGCGGCGCAAGAATCCATGCCGAGCTTGTTGGTTACGGCACCAACTGCGATGGCGCCCACATCACGCAGCCGCGTTCCGAAACGCAGGCTATCTGCATGCGCTTGGCGCTTGCCTCCGCGCAGCTGCCGCCCGAGGCGATTGGCTACGTGAGCGGGCATGGCACCGCCACCGAACTGGGCGACATCGCCGAGAGCCGTGCCACGCACGAAGTCTTTGGTTCCCGCGTGCCGATCAGCTCGATAAAAAGCTACATGGGCCACACCCTGGGCGCGGCGGGTTCGCTGGAAGCATGGATGACTATCGGCATGATGCGCGCTAACTGGTTCGCTCCCACGATCAACCTGGAAAACGTCGATCCGCGCTGCGGAGAGCTGGACTACATCACGGGCGCGGGACGCGGCCTGGAATGCGAATACATCATGAGCAACAACTTCGCTTTCGGCGGCGTCAATACATCGCTGATATTCAGGCGGACGCCCTGAGCGCCACGGGTTTTTCAGGCAAACGGCAGTTTCACGCCCGGCGGTAGTCCCACCAGCCCTTTTGCCACGCTCGTCGCAATCTCTTCCCGTTTTTTCATGCATTGGCTGGTGGCATCGTTGATGGCTTCGATCAGCGCAGCCTCGAACTTTTCCTTATCGCCGATGATCGCCGGATCGATGTCGGTTTTGATCGCCTTGTAGGAACAATTCATAGTGATTTTGATTGCGTCATTTCCGGCTTTGCCTTCAACTTGCAGGACATCCAGATTGTTTTGCACGGACTGGATGCCGCTTTGTACGCTGTCCTGTACGGACTTGGCCTGTTGCAACAGATTCTTGATCATATGCCCTCTCTTTTCGACAGATATGGATTGAATCCAGGTTGGATTACGCTTTGGATGCGTATCTGCATAGTAACATCATTCCTGCCCGGGAGCCGCCCGGCGCTATTCATATGTTTGCCGCAAGCGGGGAAGCCTACGCCACGTCCTGGCTGGCGAGGTATTCCTCGTAGCTGCCGCGGTAATCGGTGATGGCGCCGTCGAGTTTGATTTCGATGATGCGGGTGGCGAGCGAGCTGACGAATTCGCGGTCGTGGGAGATGAAGATGAGCGTGCCGGTGAATTTTTCCAGGCCGCTGTTGAGCGACTCGATGGATTCCATGTCCAGGTGATTGGTTGGTTCGTCCATCAAGAGCACGTTGGGGCGCGAGAGCATGAGCTTGCCGAAAAGCATCCGCCCCTGTTCGCCGCCTGAAATGACCCTGACCGGTTTTTTGACCTCGTCGCCTGAAAAGAGCAGCCGCCCCAGGGTGCCGCGCAGCAGGGTTTCGACTTCCTCGCCGGTGCTGGCGGCGCTGATGCGAGCGTAATCGGCAATCCATTCAGTGAGACTCGTGTCCCGCGCGAATTCAGCGGCGTGATCCTGCGCGAAGTAGCCGGGCCGGGCTTTCTCCGCCCACTTCACGCTGCCGCGCTGCGGGGCCAGCCCGCCGAGCGCCTCGCCCGCCAGCAGTTTGATGAGGGTGGTTTTGCCCACGCCATTTTCGCCTATGATGGCGACTTTTTCGCCCGCCTCGATAGCGATGGAGAAGCGGTCGATGACCGGGCGATCCATCGCGGGGTAAGCAAAGCGGATATTGTCGACCTCGCAGGCCAGCCGGTGGAGTTTGTCCTTGTCGTCGACCTCGAAGCGGATCCACGGATACTGGCGCGATGAGGGTTTGACGTCTTCGGGTTTGAGTTTGTCGATGAGCTTGAGGCGGCTGGTAGCCTGTTTGGCCTTGGATTTGTTGGCCGAGAAGCGCCGCACGAATTCCTGCAACCCGGCGATTTTTTCCTTGGCGCGGGCGTTGGCCGCCGATTGGCGCTGGCGCGCGAGGGTGGAAGCTTCCATGTAGTCGTCGTAGTTGCCCGGATAGATGGTAATGGCGCCGTAGTCGAGGTCGGCCATGTGGGTACAGACCTGGTTGAGAAAATGGCGGTCGTGGGAAATGATGACCATCGTGCAGTTGCGCTCGTTCAGCACGTCTTCCAGCCAGCGGATGGTGTTGATGTCCAGATTGTTGGTCGGCTCGTCGAGCAGCAGGATGTCGGGATTGGCGAAAAGCGCCTGGCAAAGCAGTACCCGGAGCTTCCAGCC
>JAIRMC010000006.1 GCA_031258965.1 Azoarcus sp.
TTCGCGTCAACCGTCCCGATGCCCGGAACGCGCTCAACCAGAATGTCCGCCGTCTTCTGGCGGAGCATTTCACCGCCTTGGGCCAGGATGAGGAGACGCGCTGCATTGTGCTGACGGGCGGCGATCAGTTTTTCGTCGCGGGCGCGGATTTGCGCGATCTTGCCGAATGCTCGGCCATCGACATGCATCTGCGCAACGTGCATCTGCTGTGGAAGGCCATCGCGGATTGCCCCAAGCCGGTGATCGCGGCGGTCATCGGCTACGCCCTGGGCGGCGGCTGCGAACTGGCCATGCACGCGGACATCATCGTCGCGGGCGAGAACGCTTCTTTCGGGCAGCCGGAGATTCGCGTCGGCATCATGCCCGGCGCGGGCGGCACACAGCGCCTGACGCGCGCGGTCGGGAAGTTCCAGGCCATGAAGATGCTGCTCACCGGGCTGCCGGTTTCCGGCAAGGAAGCTTTTGCGATGGGGCTGGTCAGCGAAGTCGTCGAGGACGCCAAGGTGCAGGAGCGCGCGGCGGAACTGGCCAGGATCATCGCCAAGATGCCGCCGCTTGCCGCAAGGCAGATCAAGGAAGTGCTGCTTGCCGGGCAAAACGCCTCGCTGGATGCCGCCTTGATGCTGGAAAGAAAGGCTTTCCACCTGCTCTTCGGCAGTCACGATCAACAAGAGGGAATGCGCGCTTTCCTTGAAAAGCGCAAACCCGTTTATACAGGACGTTAAGCCATGAATTCGACTTCCACGGACGCGCCGCTCGGCATCATCGGCGCCGGGCTGATGGGGCGCGGCATTGCCCAAATCGCCATCCAGGGCGGTATTCCGGTAGTGATGTACGACAGCCGCCCCGAAGGCGGCGAGGAAGCGCGCAAGGCGATTGTCGCCACACTGCAAAAACTCGCCGAAAAAGGCAAGATCGATGCGGCGGACGTGGAAAAGGCAGTGTCCCGCCTGACGGTCGCCGGGTCGCTGGCGGAATTGTCGCCATGCGCCACCGTCATCGAAGCCATTGTCGAGAATCTCGATGTCAAGCGCGAGCTTTTCGTGGCGCTGGAGTCCGTCGTCAGCCCGGAATGCGTGCTGGCGACGAATACCTCGTCGCTGTCCGTGACCGCGATTGCCGCCGCGTGCAAGCGGCCCGAGCGCATCGCCGGTTTCCATTTCTTCAGCCCGGTGCCACTGATGAAAATCGTCGAGGTGGTCTCCGGCCCGCTCACCGATCCGGCTATTGCCGACAAATTGATCGCCATGGCGAAGCGGATGGGGCATACGCCCGTCAAGGCGAGCGATACGCCGGGCTTCATCGTCAATCATGCGGGACGCGGCTATCTGACCGAATCGCTGCGCATTCTCGGCGAAAGCATCGCGCCTTATCCCGAAATCGACCGCATCCTGCGGCAGGCGGCGGGTTTTCGCATGGGGCCGTTCGAGCTGCTCGACCTCACCGGGCTGGATGTCTCGCAGCCGGTCATGGAATCCATTTACGACCAGTATTATCAGGAACCGCGTTTCCGGCCCTCGCCCATTGCGCGGCAGCGCCTGGCGGCGGGGCTTCTGGGCCGCAAGAGCCAGCGCGGCTTTTACCGCTACGAGGACGGCAAGAAGCAGGAACCCGCCGAAGCCGCCGTGCCGCCCAGGGCCGACAGGCCGATATGGATTGGGCAAGACGATGCCACGGCTTTCCCGGCGGTCGGCGCCCTGCTCGACCAACTTGGCGCGCCGCGCGACAAGGGCGAGCGCCCCGGCGAAGACTCGCTCTGCCTGGTCTTGCCGGTCGGACGGGACGCCACCACGGCGGCGGTTGCCGCCAAGCTCGACCCCAAGCGCACCCTCGGGCTGGATCCGCTCTTCCTGGACGGGCGGCGCACCCTGATGACGACGCCGTTGACCGACCCCGCCGCGCGCGACGCGGCCCATGCGCTTCTGGCCGCGGATGGTGTCGCGGTGTCCGTAATTCACGACAGCCCCGGCTTCATTTGCCAGCGCGTCGCAGCGACCATCGTCAATATCGGTTGCGACATCGCGCAGCAAGGCATTGCCAACCCGCAGGACATCGACCGGGCCGTCACGCTCGGCCTGGGTTATCCAAAAGGGCCGCTGGCGCTGGGCGACGCGCTGGGCGCGGCAACCGTACTCGATATCCTGGATCGGCTCCATGAGTTCTACCGCGACCCGCGTTACCGTCCCAGTCCGTGGCTGAAGCGCCGCGCGTTGTTGGGCGCGTCGCTGCTCGCGCCGGATTGTTGAGTTGCTTTCCCCCTCTTTTTCAGCCAAGGATGCCACAATGCTAGACGCCTATATTTATTCCGGTCTGAGAACCCCTTTTGGCCGTCAGGCTGGCGGCCTCGCGCCGGTACGCCCGGATGATCTCGCCGCCGCCGTGATCCAGAAGGTCATCGCCAACGGCCTCTTCAGCGCCGAGCAGGTCGAGGATGTCGTACTGGGTTGCGCCTGCCAGGCAGGCGAGGACAGCCGCAACATTGCCCGCCATGCGGCATTGCTCTCCGGCCTGCCCGCGACGACGCCGGGCCAGACGGTCAATCGTCTGTGTTCGAGCGGCCTGGCCGCGGTGCTGGATGCCGCCCGCGCCATCACCTGCAAGGAAGGCGACCTTTATATCGCGGGCGGCGTCGAGAGCATGAGCCGCGCCCCGTTCGTGGTCGGCAAGAGCGAAAACGCCTATGGCCGCGAATTCAAGGTATTCGATTCGGCAATCGGCGCGCGTTTTCCGAATCCGAAAATCATCCGGCAATACGGCGGCGACACCATGCCGGAAACCGCCGACAACGTCGCCAGAGACCTGGGATTGTCGCGCGAGGACAGCGACATCTTCGCCGCCGCCTCGCAGGCCAAATTCGCCGCCGCGCAAAAAAGCGGCTTTTTTGAAGGCGAAATCCTGCCGGTGGAAGTGCCGACCGGCAAAAAGACGCCGCCCAGAACCGTCAGCGTCGATGAACACCCGCGTCCGGAAAGCAATCTGGAATCCCTGGCAAAGCTGAGGCCGCTCTTTGAAGGCGGCGTGGTCACGGCGGGCAACGCTTCCGGCGTCAATGACGGCGCGGTGGCCATGCTGCTCGGCAACCTCGCCATTGGCGAAAAGGCCGGCGCCAAACCCGCCGCCCGCATTCTCGCGGGCGCGGCCAGCGGGGTTGAGCCGCGCGTCATGGGCATCGGGCCAGCCCGCGCCATTCCGAAGGCGCTGGCGCGCGCCGGGCTGACGCTCAACGACATGGACATCATCGAAATCAACGAAGCCTTCGCCTCTCAGGTGCTCGGTTGCCTCAAGCTGCTCGACATCGCCTTCGACGACGCGCGCGTCAATCCCAATGGCGGCGCAATCGCGGTCGGACATCCTCTGGGCGCTTCCGGCGCGCGGCTGGCCCTGACCGCCGTGCGTGAACTCGAACGCCGTGGCGGACGCTACGCCGTGTTGAGCCTGTGTATCGGCGTCGGCCAGGGATTGGCCGTCGTCATCGAGCGTGTCTGACCCGACTCAGGAAGATAAAAAGACCATGCCTGCACTTTCCAATATCCGTGTGCTCGACCTCTCGCGGGTACTTGCCGGCCCTTGGGCAACCCAGATCCTCGCCGACCTCGGCGCGGAAGTCATCAAAATCGAACGCCCGGGCAGCGGTGACGACACACGGGGTTGGGGGCCGCCCTACCTGAAGGACACGGAAGGCCGCGACACCAAGGAAGCCGCCTACTTTCTTGCCGCCAATCGCAATAAAAAATCCGTGACGGTCAACGTTTCCACGCCGGAAGGCCAGGAAATCATCCGCCAGCTTGCCGCGCAAAGCGATGTGTTCATCGAGAACTACAAGGTCGGCGACATGGCGCGCTATCACCTGTCCTACGACGACCTGAAGAAGATCAACCCGGGACTGATCTACTGCTCCATCACGGGCTTTGGGCAAGACGGCCCGCTCGCCAATCTGGCGGGCTATGATTTCATCATCCAGGGCATGGGCGGGCTGATGAGCATCACCGGCGAGCGCGACGACCTTCCCGGCGGCGGGCCGCAAAAACTCGGCGTCGCCTTTGCCGACCTGATGACTGGCGTCTATTCGGCCATTGCCATTCTCGCCGCCATTGCCCACCGCCATACTTCCGGCGAAGGCCAGTACATCGACATGTCGCTTCTAGATGTGCAGGTAGCGACCATGGCGAACATGAACATGAACTACCTGGCTTCCGGCAAAATCCCGAAGCGCCAGGGCAACGCCCATGCCAACATCGTTCCCTATCAAGTGTTCCGCTGCAAGGACGGCTACATGGTGCTTGCCGTCGGCAATGACAGCCAGTTTGTCAAGTTCTGCGAGATCATCGGCCACCCGGAACTGGCGCGGGACGAACGGTTCGTGAAAAACGCCGGGCGCGTGCGCAACCGCGAAACGCTGATCCCGATCCTGCAAGACATCCTGATCGAGCGCAACGTCGAGGAATGGGTGGGGCCGCTGGAATCCTCCGGCGTACCGGCGGGGCCGATCAACGACATCGCGCAGACTTTCGAGCATCCGCAAGTCAAGCATCGCAAGATGAAAATCGAACTGCCGCATCCCCTCTCGGGCGCCGTGCCGCTGGTCGCCAACCCGATCCGCCTCTCGAAAACGCCGGTCGACTACCGCGCCGC
>JAIRMC010000055.1 GCA_031258965.1 Azoarcus sp.
AACTGGCTTCTTCCGCCCTTTGCGGGTTATTCACCCATCGCTTCAGGATATTGCCCGTCAACGCGCCCCGGACCTCACGGTTGGGATAGGTGAGCGTAAACAGGATATTGTCGCCCAGGGTCTTTTCTCCAGAAATGGTTAGATAGCCGGATTGGAACATCAGGGCCTCAGTGGAAATATCCCCCACCTCGAAAGCGGAAATCAGTTCGGACGAACTTTTCATTTTCAACATCGCAGGCAGATAAACCTTGCGCTCGGTGAGCATGTCTACTAAAAAGGTCGGTGTGCCGGTCTCGAACCAGAAGGAACGGAATTCACGCTTCCGAAACAGTAGCAACAAATCGAAGGGGTTGTAGACCGCCTCGCCGCGCCAGTTGTAGCCGTTGTACCAGTGGCGGATTTTGTCCCTGTCCAATCCTTCTAGTTCTGGCGCGAAAACGCTGTCCACATCGGCATCCGTATAGCCGCAAATGTGGGAATACGCGGCGTCCAGCGTGATGTCCGAGAGGTTGTTGAGACCGGAGAAGATATTCACCTTGCTGAATTTGGAAACCCCGGTCAAGAAGGCGAACTTGATGTGCGCGTCCTGTCCCTTGATGACCGAATACAGATTGCGCAGGCCGTCGCGCATTGCCAGGGCGAGACCGGGCCTGGCGAGGTTGTCCAAAATCGGCTTGTCGTATTCGTCGACGAGAACGGCGACGCGCTGACCGAAGCGGGCTTCCGCCGCCTGGATCAAGGCAATAAAACGGTCGGGAATCCCGCCTTCGCCCTTTGGCACACCCAGACGGCGCTCGTTTTCGGCCAGGATATTTCCAATACGCGCGTTCAGCTCCGCCCGGCTTTCCATGACGCCTTCCGCGAAACTGATGCGAATCACCGGATATTTGACCGTCCAATCCCACTGGTCGTGGCAATACAGCCCCCGGAAGAGCGGCTCGTTGCTCGCGAGCAATTCCGCCAGCGTGTCGAGGAACAAACTCTTGCCGAAGCGGCGCGGGCGGGAGAGGAAATACGCCTTGCCTTCCCGGATCATGGAGAGGGCGAAGGCGGTTTTATCGACGTAATAGCAGTCGTCCTCACGGATTTCGCGGAAGGTCTGAATGCCGATGGGCAGTTTTTTGCGGGTCATGGCAAGGCTCGCGGACAGGATGGAAATGCCAGCATTATACCGCGAAGCGTCGCGCCCCGTTTTTGCCGCCGCCCGCCATGCGCACCATCGCCCCGTTGGCTCATGTGATGTCGGGCGATGCCGAACAGGGTGGCGATGATGTTCGCGGTATCGCTGGTTTCTTGCATGATGTCCGGCGCGAAAGCGTCGGAGATATGGTTCAGGATAGTAGTCCTTTACCGGCAGTTATTTTTTCGCCCTTATGTCCCTTATATTTATGGCAGGGCGATAAGCGCCTGGCAAATGCGCGTCCATCCCCATGACAGCTTGCCCGCCCACTCCCCAGCGCCAACGGGGCGAGGGTGCGGATTTCGTTGACGAACGCCCGCGATGCCAGCGGCGGCGCGCCTTCGCTGCGCAAGCCCTGATTCATCGCTCGCCTTTCGTTTCACGCCCGCTTCACGGGCGCGTCATTCTCTCTTCCCGCGCCGCTCACATGCCGCTTCTACGATGGCCCTACCTTTTCACAGGAGAGCATGATGGTACGCGATACTTTGGCGCTGCTTGCGCAAACGCTTGGAAAGCAACTGCGGACGAATACCGCCGCCCCGCCGGTTCCGGATATTCCACGCACATTGGGGAAATGCCTGTCTTCCGGCTGCTATGTGGCCTCTTCGTGCTTCATGGCGCTGGCCGTGTTGTTCGCGCCATCCGCGCAAGGGCAGGCCAACGAAGCGGCGGACAGGACGGAAAGCCCTTATTTCTACCTGCCCGGCGGTGATCCTGGCGTCGATGCCTTGCCGCTCAAGTCGACCGATGTCGAAGTGCGCGTTGCCGGGGTGATCGCCGATGTGACGGTGACGCAGGTCTACAAGAATGAAGGCGCGCGCCCGATCGAGGCGAAATATGTTTTCCCCGGATCCACGCGCGCCGCCGTGCATGCGATGAATGTGCGCTTGGCGGATCGGCTAATCGAAGCGCACATCCGCGAGAAGCAGCAGGCGAAGCGGGAGTACGAGCAGGCGAGGAGCGAGGGCAAGACCGCCGCCTTGCTGGAGCAGCACCGGCCCAATGTGTTCCAGATGAACGTCGCCAATATTTTACCCGGCGATGATGTGCGGGTGGAGTTGCATTACACCGAGTTGTTGACGCCGGAGAGCGGGCGCTACCGCTTCGTTTTCCCCACCGTGGTCGGCCCGCGTTATAACAGTCCGCAATCGGCTTCGGCGAGCGAACGGTGGCTGGCGCAGCCAACTTTGCCTGAAGGCACGGATTCTCCGGCGAAGTTCGATATCCGCGTACAACTCGATACGCCCATTTCCATCAAGGAGGTCGATTCGCCCTCGCATGCCATCGCCACACAGCATTCCGGCGAACGGCGCGCCGTGGTCGGGCTGGCCGCGCAGGCGAGGCAGGCGGCCAATAACCGCGATTTCATCCTCGATTATCGTCTGGCCGGAGACGCGGTCGAATCTGGCGTCATGTTCATGCGTGGGCGCGGCGAGAAGGCGGAGAACTTTTTCCTGGCGATGGTGGAGCCGCCCAAAGCGGTTCCGGCCAGCATCATCACGCCGCGCGATTATATTTTCGTGGTGGATATTTCCGGCTCCATGCACGGTTTTCCGCTCGATACCGCCAAGACCGTGCTGCGCGAGCTGATCGGCGGCCTGCGTTCGTCCGATAGGTTCAACGTCCTGCTGTTCGCGGGCAGCAGTTCCTTTCTGCACCAACATTCCGTCCCCGCCACGCGGGAAAACATCGACAAGGCATTGCGGCTCATCGACCGCAGCAACGGCGGCGGCGGCACGGAGCTGATTCCGGCGCTGCACCATGTCTATGCACAGGACAAGCCGGAAGATGTCTCCCGCACGATTGTGGTCGTCACTGATGGATACGTGTCAGTGGAAAACGAAGCCTTCAGCCTCGTGCGCCGCAATCTGGATCAGGCCAATCTGTTCGCTTTCGGCATCGGCTCCTCGGTTAACCGGCATCTTATCGAAGGGTTGGCGCGCGCGGGGATGGGCGAGCCGTTTGTCATCACCCGCGCCGAAGAGGCCGCGGCGCAGGCGGCGCGTTTCCGCCAGATGATCACGTCCCCCGTACTCACCAGTGTGCGCGCGGACTTCGAGGGCGTGGAAACCTGGGATGTCGTGCCGCAGAAGTTGCCCGACGTGCTCGCCGAACGGCCCGTCATTGTATTCGGCAAATGGCGCGACGCGCAGGGAGCCGGGCCGAAGCAATTGGTGCTGGAAGGCCGACGCGCGGATGGCGCTTATCGGCAGACGCTGCCATTGCTCGAAGCACAGGGCATAAACGAGGAACGGTTTTCCGCCCTGCGTCACCTGTGGGCGCGGCAACGGATCGCCGAACTTTCCGACCAGGAAAATCTGATGGGCGACAAATCACTGCGCAAAGCCATCACGGCGCTCGGTCTCGAATACAGCCTGCTCACGCAATACACGAGCTTCATCGCGGTCGATGATCGCATTCGCAATATGCAACCCGATAGCGCCACGGCAGTCGACCAGCCGCAACCCTTGCCCCAGGACGTGAGCAACCTGGCGGTCGGCGGCGCTTATGTCCCCGGCGCACCCGAGCCGCAAACCACGGGCGCCCTGCTCGTCACCCTGTCCATGCTGGCCATGGTTGCGCGCCGCTTATCCCGGCAGCGCCGCCGCCACATGACGCTGTGACCCGCATGCGCCGGAATCAGGATCAAGGAATCGGAAGCACAACGACATGAACATGCACGGCATCGACTGCTTCGCGCGTCGGCTCGACCGCCTTCCCCCGGCGGTCTGGCTGGCCCTGCTGGGCGCGGCCATGTGGCCGCACATTCTGTGGATGGCGCGGCGCATGCTCGACGGTTCGGACGATCCGCTCGGCATCGTGGCGCTGGCAGCGCTCGCCTGCGTCGGCTGGCGGCATCGCGGACGCCTGCGGCATATGCCGCGCCCAGTATGGTTTTGCGGTGCGCTCGCCCTCGTGCTGTTGGCGGGCATCACCTGGCAGGCGTTGCCGCCGCTTCTCTCGACGCTCTTGGCCTTGTTGGGCTTCGCGGCGGGGATGCTGTCACTGCTCCCCGGCGGCGTCGCCAGTGTCCCTGTGCTCGGGCTGGCGGCGCTTTCGCTGCCGCTCATGGCCTCCCTGCAATTCTATGCGGGCTACCCGCTGCGCCTCGTGGCAGCGGAGCTTTCTCGCTGCCTGCTCCTTGCCGCGCACCACGTCGAGCGCGACGGCGTGGCATTGCGGGTCGATGGGCAACTGGTGCTCGTCGACGCTGCCTGTTCCGGGGTACAACTCGTCTGGCTCAGCTATTTCACCGCCTGCGCCACGGCCCTGTTGTGCGGCTGCGGCAACGCCCATTTCCTGCGCCGCCTGCCCGCCGTTGGCTGTCTGGCGCTCACCGGAAACGTCTTGCGTAATACCGCCCTGGTCGCGCTCCAGGCCGACGGCAAGGCCGTCGCGGCATGGTTGCACGAAGGCATTGGCCTGTTCACGCTCGCCCTGGTCTGCGCGCTCGTCTTCCGCTTGATGCGCGCCCGAGCGCCCACAGCCAAAACCGCGCCAATCGCCGAATTCATAGCGGAGCAACGCTCATGACCCGGTCTGCACGATGTCGAATCCTTAAACTGCTGGCGGCGCTGCTCTTGCCCGCTTGCGTCCTTTGGAATGCCGCCGCAGTTCCTGGCCTTCCGCGCGCCGCCACCGCGCCGACAGTAGACAGCGCCGTGGAATGGCCCGCCATCTGGCGAGGGCGTTCGCTGCGTCCCTTGGCCTTGTCGGCGGTCGAGCATCGCTTCGCGCAGAGCTTCCCCGGCAAGATCGTCCGTCTGACCAACGGGCGGGACATGCTGATCTGGCGGCACATCGCGCGTCCCACGCGGATGCTGCATCCCGCCACCGACTGCTACCGCGCCCTGGGCTGGCGCATTCGCGACGAGCAACTCGAACAGGCGGGGAACGGTACGGGCGAACGCTGGCGCTGTTTCATCGCCACGCGGGAGCGCACGAGCGAGAGTTTGCGCGTTTGCGAGCGGATCGAGGACAGCGCTGGCCAAGGTTTCACCGACGCCTCCGCCTGGTACTGGGCCGCCATCACCAACCAGTCCACCGGGCCGTGGCGGGCAGTGACGGTCGCCAGTCCACTGTGAAACCACCCGAAGGAGTTCATCAGCCCGCGCGGCACGGATTGATAGCCGCCAGGACATGGTTAACAAAAATAATTCCTATTTTTGTTAACATCGCCGGAAAACGCTCCCAGAATAGCCCGGCAACATCTCCAGCACTGGCGGCCTTGGCGGGCAAGGCGCACATCTTGATAGTGTATGTACGATTAAGGTATTTGCGAGCACCACCATAAGCCATTCGATCTACGCCGCGCTGCCGTACCTGTCATGCAGACCGCAAAGGCGGTTCCTTGCCATTCCCGTGGAAGGCGCGGAATGAAAACCGGCAGTCAGGGACGGAGCATCCATTCGCCTCAGCGAACTAAAAAGAAATGGATTTTGGGCGTTGTGTTGCTGTGTATTGCACTGTCCGTCTTGAGTGGGCTGATCTATGGCGGCTGGAAACTCTGGCCGCTGGCGCAGGAGGTTCATAAAGCCTATAAAAAATTTCAGCAACAAAAGAATCTGCCCAATCCGGTAGTTATCAAGGATGGCGTTTATTGGTTTCCCTTGGGTGGGCGAGTATTTGCCGTGCCGGAAGCCTATGTTGTGAGCTATGCCCGCTATTCTACTGATGGCAGGTTGAGTGATGTCTCCTTGCATGCGCTGTTGCCCGATTTTACCGGGCGGACGCCTGAAAACATAGCTAGATTCAAAGGGTTGGGATGGGGCGACCGGATAGAGGTGACGCTCTCTGCGACGCGCCTTTCTCGTCAGGACGACGTGGAACGGCATAATTACTATAAAATTTATCTTTACGAAAAAGACCGTCTTAAAAAGAGGGAAGGAAAAGAACCCGAGATCATCAGTAACATGCCTCGGGTTGAAAAAATACGCGAATTGACATGTGC
>JAIRMC010000057.1 GCA_031258965.1 Azoarcus sp.
GCGAAAGTCGAAGAGCGCTACCGCACGCAGTTCAGCGCCCTCGATAGTCTGGTGACGAAGATGAATTCGACCAGCAACTATCTGGCGCAACAACTGGCCTCCATCACCGCGAACAAGTAGTAACATGACGACTGTTTGATCCGACGGGAGTCCATCTTATGTTTGGCAAACACACCAGCAGTCCGGCCAGCGCCTATGCGGCCCTGGGGCGCGAGTCCGACATCGCCACGGCCAGCCCGCACCGGCTGATCGTGCTGCTTTTCGAGGGCGCGGAAACCGCGATCAATATCGCCAAGGCGCATGCGGAGAAAGGCAATATCGCCGAACGCGGCGCCAGCCTTTCCAAGGCCATCGATATCATCGGCAATGGCCTGAAAGTGAGCCTGGACATGAAGCAGGGGGGGGAACTGGCGGTGCGGCTCGCCGCGCTCTACGATTATATGATTTCGCGGCTGCTGTGGGCGAACATGAAGAATGATGTTTCCGCCATGCAGGAAGTACTCTCGCTGCTTGGTGAAATCCACGAGGCCTGGAGCCAGATCGACCCCGACAAGCAAAAAGCGTGATTCCGGGCCAGGAGCGGATTGGAGATGGATTTCGAGGAACTCGACCTGATAGACAGGGTGGCGCTGTACGTGCTGCCCGCGCTCCTGTCTTCGCCGGACGCGCGAAAGAGCCTGAGCAACAAGACGATCGTCCACGAAGCGCGCCAGATCGCCGAAACCTTCGTTGCTTCCGCGACGCTGAGCCGGGGCGGGGACGATATGGCTGACTCATGCGGGCCGCCGCTGCGGCACAATCGCCAATAAGGCAAAAAAAGCGCCGGAAAACCGGCGCCTTAAGGACGGCGGTGCCGTCTTTGTTTTTGTTGGTGTTATAGCCCGCGTTGTTCCATGAGATGGGTAATGGCTTCGAGCAAATCAGCCTTGGCCATGGAAAGCGGAGCCTGATTGGATTCATAACTGCCAATCAGCACGGCCAGCACTTCCAGTTCCTCGCTTTCAGGCGTGCCGGGCGTGGCTTCCCATAAATCGTCAACACGGGCCATGGCTGCGTTATAGTCATCTTCGGTGTGAATAGGTTTGATGTTCATATCGAAAGAAACTCCGCGTGTTCGCCTCGTTTACGGCGTCCGAATGCGATACTTGAACGCCCGATACAGGACATATTTCCGGATTCGCCGTTGCCGTAGTGGAATAATGCGGGACTTTCGTTCATCGGCGTAGCGCGGCGCTCGTCGCGGGAACGTACTGGCCAAGCTGCGGTCGCAACAGATGTATTGCAACTGCGGCTTGGCACGGTATTTCCGCACGGAGCGCTTGTGTTCGACGATGGGCGGAACACAAAGAGGCCGTGTCTACATTAAGCCGTCACGTGCGAATTGATTTACAATAAAGCCGGTTGTTGCAATACATGGCAGTTGTGGATCGCGGTGCAGTCTACGGCCCGATAAACCTGACTAACCAATACCAAGGGGGTATCCATGCCTGAAGTAGTCAAAGCGAGAAGGGGGCGGCCGCCCTATGAACGGCCCGTCAAGCAGATGGTTTCATTGCGGATGGATATCGACGTGCTCGAAGGCCTGCGGGCCACGGGCAAGGGCTGGCAGACGCGAATCAACGCCATCATGCGCGAGTGGCTGAAAAACCAGTCTCCTGTGCTGTAGATCGCATCCGGCGGGTGTCATGGGGCCGCGGAAGCCGTCATCTCCGCGCGTCATCCATGGCCCCCGCCGCTTCCACAGTCTGTTCGCGCTGTTTGTCCGGTATCCGTCAATTCCATGCTTCCTTCGGCCATATTGCCAAGAGCATGTTCTTGGCGCTGTTTCGCCGGTTTTGCCTTTCTGTGTCCGAACAATGGCGTTCGCTTGCTGAATAGGTGTCGTGGCTTTTTACATTGGTTCGCCGTAGGGCGTTCCGCGTCGGCTTTGGCGGCATCTGGCTCCCGGACGGTTCGCCTCGCTGGGCGTCTCGGCATCGCGGAAAGCCGGCCGGCCCGTGCATTCGCGTGAGGCGGTTGGAGTGTAAAATTCCTCGACATCCAAACGATGCCCGCGCGGTAAAGGTCAATGACAAGGGGAAGGGGGGCTTTCGTCCTTTTGTTGTATGCCTGTTTCCCGTGGCGTTGTAGAGGTTTCCACGCATGCGCCGGGCCGGTGGGGGAAATTTTCCGGGAGTGTGTCGATGTTTTTTACACGTCTTTATAGAAATACGGGGTTTTAGGCGGTTGTTTTTTTGCCAAGGCAATGAATAAACGCGAATATTTTCTCTTTCAGGCGTCGGGGCACGAATCGTGCTTGAATGTGGCCTAGGGTTATTTCTATTTTTTGCACACACAAGGACCGTACCATGAAAAACAAACTTTGGCTGTTCGCCATACCAGCTTTCCTGGCGGCCAGCGCCGCCAGTGCTGCCAGCGTCACCGTAGTCAATTTCAACGACTATTTTGACACGACTGAAAATGGGTATAACTGGTTGTTGCCCGTCGACATCAGCACCGTTCCGGCGAACAGCGGCTTTGCAAGCTTGGCAGATAAAGGCAGTACTTCCTTCTATAGTGCGGTATACGAGAAGAATCCGATCACGTTCACGTATATCGGAGAGGGTGATTACTTCACGCTGGATTCGTTCTGGTTTGCCAATGCATGGGGCACACAGGATGTCGTGACAATCACTGGCTACAAAGATGGAAAAGTGGTTGGTAGTCCGTTGTCGTTTCAGGCTACAACGACTGCAACGCAGTATACCCCTGGCTGGGAGATCGATTCGTTCGTAATCGAAGCGAGCGGCAATTTCACGCCAACCACCACTCCTCCGGTATGGGGCCAAGCGTGGGCTTTGGGTACCACGGCGATCACGCCAGGGGTTCCCGAGCCGGAAAGCTATGCCATGCTGCTGGCTGGCTTGGCGTTGGTGGGTGCGGTGGCGCGTCGTCGTGCCGCATCGCGCTGAGCTTCTTTCCTGATTCAGTGAAAAAGCCCCCGAATGGGGGCTTTTTCACGTTTGTAGATCCCAATCTCGCCATTGCGAGCGAAGCGCGGCGATCCAGTGCGGCAAAGGGGGAAAACAACAAAAAGGGGACAAAGTCCCCTTTTTGTTGGTGATGCGATGACGCGCTTTGACGCTTTTTCGGCCATTCGGCGGCGTCTTGGCCGACTTCGGCCAGTCCCGGCCCCGCCAGCAGCATGGCGCAGGCTCCCGGCTCGGGCGCACGGGTGACGCTGCCCGCCAGGAAAATCATGTGTTGTCGTAATCCGAGAGGAAGCGCGTGACCGTACCCTCCTCGAACCTGACGGCAGGCGCGACGTTTGTCCCCCTCGATCAGCGCCAGACGAACCAGCCAAAGAGGGTGATGAGGAGGATGGAGACGATCACCAGGCAGAACCCGGCCCTGACCATATCCTTTTGCCGGATATGGCCCGAACCGAACACGATGGCGTTGGGCGGGGTGGCGACCGGCAGCATGAAGGCGAGCGAGGCGCCGATGCCGATCACCAGCGGCAGGAGATGCGGCGGCATTCCCAGGGATTCGCCGACGGCGCCGAAAAGCGGCACCATCAGGGCGGCGCTGGCGGTGTTGCTGGAGAATTCCGTGAGGAAGATGATGAATGCGGCGGAAACAAGAAGAATGAGGAACCAGTGACCGTCGCCGAGCAGGTTGCTCACCGACTGCGCCATGACGAGACTGGCGCCGGAATCTTTCAATATGGCGCTCAAGGCCAGACCGCCGCCGAACAGGAAGAGCACGCCCCATTCGGTGTTCGCCTGGATCTGCCGCCAGGTGGCGACGCCCGATATGCCGATCAGCACGGCCGCGCCGATGGCGACCACGGCGTCGAACTGCTTGATATTGCCCAGGAAGGCGCTGATCCAGGAACTGAATATCCAGCAGAGCGCGGCCAGGGCAAAGATGCCGACGGTGATGAGGCGCGGCGGCGTCCAGGTGAATTCCTGAGCATCCACCTGCACGCGGTGGCTCAGATTGGGACGGAATACAAGATAGAGCACGCTGACCATCAAGGGCAGCATGATGAACATCACCGGCAGGCCGAATTTCATCCAGCCCATGAAATCCAGGCCGAGATGCGAGGCGGCGATGGCGTTGGGCGGCGAGCCGACCAGGGTGCCCAGGCCGCCGATGCTGGCGCTGAAGGCGACGCCCAGCAGCAGGAAGGTATAGGCGCGACGCTCCTTTTCCGCGTCCAGGTTGCCGAGTATCCCCAGGGCAAGGGGCAGCATCATGGCGGCGGTGGCGGTGTTGCTGATCCACATGGACAGCGCGGCGGTCGCCAGAAAGAGCATGATGGCGGTGCCGCCCAGATGTCCGCCCGCCAGGGTGAGCAGGCGATTGGCGATGAAACGGTCTATCCCCTGGATGTGCAGGGCCGTCGCCAGCGCGAAACCGCCAAAAAAGAGAAAGATGGTGGGGTCGGCAAAGGGTTTGAGCGATGAGCCGACGTCCATCAGCCCGAGCACGACCGCGAGAATGGGCACCAGCAAGGCGGTAATGGTGATGTGGATGGCCTCGGTGAGCCACAGCGCGCCCACGAAGAACAGGAGCGCCAGCCCGGCATTGGTTTTCGGCTCGAAGGGAAGAAACTCCAGCAGCGCGAGCATGATGGCGAGATCAAGGGCAAGGATGAGAAACTCCCTCCTTGGCAGCCATCCTCTCGACAAGGCGGCTTCCATGCTTTCCAGATTATTGACGGTTTGGTTTTCGGTATTCATGGGAAAGGGTTCCTGGAAACTGACGAATTGTGAACAGCCTAGGTGGTTGTATCCTGTAGCTCTTGTCGCGCGCGCAGCCGCTTCGCCGCTTCGACCATGTGCGCGAGCGCGGCTTTCGTTTCGGGCCAGTCGCGGGTTTTCAGGCCGCAGTCGGGATTGACCCAGAGCTGTCCGGCAGGAATCACGGAAAGCGCTTTTTCGAGCAGGTTTTCGATTTCCTCGACCGAGGGGACGCGCGGGGAATGGATGTCGTAGACGCCGGGGCCGATTTCGTTCGGATAATGGAAACTGGCAAAGGCTCGCAGCAATTCCATGTCGGAACGGCTTGTTTCGATGGTGATGACGTCAGCGTCCATGGCGGCGATTTCCGGCAGGATGTCGTTGAATTCCGAATAACACATGTGGGTGTGTATCTGCGTATCGTCGGCGACGCCGGAGGCGGCGATGCGAAAGGCCCGCGTCGCCCAGGCGAGATACCCGGCCCAATGTTCCCGGCGCAGCGGCAAGCCTTCGCGGATGGCGGGTTCGTCGATCTGGATGATGCCGATGCCCGCTTGTTCCAGATCGCGCGTTTCATCCCGGATGGCGAGCGCGATCTGGTTTGCCGTGGTTTCCCGCGGCTGGTCGTCGCGCACGAACGACCATTGCAGAATCGTGATCGGCCCGGTCAGCATGCCTTTCACCGGCTTCGCGGTCAGGCTTTGGGCGTGGCGCGACCAATGAACGGTCATGGGCCGGGGGCGCGACACATCGCCATAGATAATGGGCGGCTTGACGCACCGGGAGCCGTAGGACTGCACCCATCCGTTGGCGGTGAAGGCGAAACCGGCCAGTTGCTCGCCGAAATATTCGACCATGTCGTTGCGCTCCGCCTCGCCATGCACGAGCGCGTCCAACCCAAGCGCTTCCTGGAAGGCGATGGCGCGGGCGATCTCGTCCTGCATGGCCGCCGTGTACGCCGCCTCATTCATTTCCCCGCGCCGGAAGGCGGCCCGTGCCGCGCGAACCTGGGCGGTCTGCGGGAAGGAACCAATCGTGGTGGTCGGCAGGAGCGGTAAGTGAAAACGCGCTTCCTGCACCCGGCGGCGTTCCTGGAACGGCGATTTTCTGCGGTCGATGTCGGCGGGCAGGGCCTTGAGCCGGGCGGCGACTTCCGGCGTGTGTACGCGCGGGCTGTTTTCGCGGCTTTGAGTGGCTTGCCGGGATTCGGCCAGCAAGGTTTCAAGGTCGGCTTTTTCTTGTGCCGCTTGTTTGAGTGTCTGCAATTCCTGCAATTTCTCGACCGCGAAACTCATCCAGGAACGCAATTCCGCATCCAACCGGGTTTCCGTCGCGACGCTGAACGGCACGTGCAACAGCGAGCAGGAGGGGGCCAGCCAGAGTTCGCGCAATGTCGCCAGACGCCCAGAGCGCAGAAACGCCAGCGCCTGGTCGAGGTCGCTGCGCCAGATGTTGCGTCCGTCGATCAGCCCCAGGGAGAGCACCCGATGCGCGGGCAGCCAGTCCGCCGCCAGCAGGGCGTCTTCCGGCGCGCGCACGGCGTCGATATGCAGTCCGGCGACCGGCAGGCGGCAGGCCAAGTTGAAATTCTCCTTCAGGGGGGAAAAATAGCTTGCCAGCATGATCCGCGCGTCCGTTGCGGCAAGCTGGTGATAGGCGGGTTCAAATGCCTGTTGCCACGACGGGGGTAAATCCAAGCCAAGGATGGGTTCTTCCATCTGTACCCAGTCCGCGCCCCCGGCGTGAAGGCGCGCGAGTATCTGCTGGTAGACGGGCAGGATTCTTTCCAGGAGATCGAGCCGGGAAAACCCCGCCGTTTTTTCCTTCCCAAGCCACAAGAAGCTCAAAGGGCCGATCAGGGCGACCTTGACGGGATGCCCCAGGGCGCGGGCTTCCGCAAGCTCGGAGAACAGCCGTTCGGCATGCACGGAAAACGTCGTGCCGGCGGAAAATTCCGGCACCAGATAATGATAGTTGGTGTCGAACCACTTGGTCATTTCCAGCGCCGGGGCGGACTTCCCCGAGGCCGCGTCCTTTTCGCCGGCGACGCCGCGCGCCATGGTGAAATAGCGGAAAAGATCGGGTTCCGCGCCCGAAAAGCCAAAACGCCGTGGCTCGCAGCCTGTCCACTGGATGTGATTCGCCACCTGGTCGTAAAAGGCAAAATCCCCGACGGTGACGAAATCCAGTCCCGCATCGCGCTGCAACGCCCAATGACGGGCGCGCAGTTCACGTCCAGTCTTTTCCAGGCCGTCCGTGGAAATTTCTCCCCGCCAGTAGCGTTCCAGGGCGAATTTGAGTTCACGGTTCTCGCCCATGCGCGGAAAGCCGAGGATGTGTGTGCGTAGGGTCATGAAAATTCCTGTAAGGGTTGGAGAAAGTTTTACTGAAGCCGGACAAGGCGGGGAGGCGCGTCCTGCCGGTCGCCAAAAGCGCGCAACGCCGCTTGCCGGAATGTCCGGGCGCTTTCCTGGCTGACTTTTTCGATCTCCCCGGATTTCCGTTCAGCGATGGCCCGCGCCATGGCCTCCCCATGGCGTTCCGCGCAACGGGCCTCGATTTCCACGAGCGCGGGCCCGATGCCCAGGCGCAGCTGGTCATACAGATTCTGGGCCGCCACCGCGAATGGCCGTCTCACCGTGAGGCCGGAAAGCCCCCAACAGGGGCGGGAAGGCGCAGGCATGTCCACGGCCGTGGCCTGGCGGGCGTCCCGCGCGGTTTCCTCGTGTTGGCGCAGGGCAAGGCGACGGATGCCTTCGAGCGTTTCCAGAAGGTTTTCGATATCGGCGCGGAGATATTCGGGAATACCGTAACCGCCCTGTTCGCGCTTCACCAGAAGCCGCTCGAAAAAAAGCTGCTGCAAGGCTTCCGTTACCGGCAGATGTCCCACGCCGTAATGAGCGGTCAGCGCGGTTTCATCCAGAGGTGCGCGAAACGGAAACTCGTGCGCGAAAAGACGCTCGCGCAGCGAATCCGCCAGCGCCCCGCAAAGCGTGCGCCGCTGGAAAATCCGGGTTGTTGCGTTGATGGTCGAAGTCATGATCGGAGCAGGGGGCAAGGACGGAAACCGTCCCTCGCGGGGCCGTTTCCCCTTGCGTTTTCTCATGAAGGTTCGCAATATACACATCTCGAAATCACCTTGAAACACTGAAATGGCGTAGAAATGCGAAGGCTATTGCAGTAGTTTGCGGATTTTGCAAATCCGTATTGCCCGCATGAACCCGGGAAGGAAGAAATGCGAAAAAGTTTTATTGGCGTGCGTCTGAAACGTTTCCGCGAGGAGCGTGGCTTGAGCCAGGCGGCTCTGGCGCGCGCGCTCGAACTCTCGCCGAGTTATCTCAACCAGTTAGAACAGAACCAGCGTCCCCTGACGGTCGCGGTGCTCCTGAAACTCAATGCGGTATTCGGCGTCGACGTCCAGCGTTTTTCCGAGGACGACGAAGTGCGCCTGATGGCCGGACTCCGGGAGCTTTTCAGCGAAACGCTGGCGGAAGAAGCGGTATCGCTGGCCGAAATGGAAGAAATGGCCGCCAACATGCCGGGGGTGGCCCGGATGCTGATTCGCCTGGGACGGCGGCAGCGCGAAATCCAGGAGCGCGAAGCCGTGCTGGCCGCACAACTGGGGCAGGGCAGCGACGACAGACCGCTGTTGAAACCCATGCCCTACGAAGAAGTGCGGGACTTTTTCTACGACCGGCACAACTACATCGACGCCATCGACACCCAGGCCGAGCGCGCTTTCGAGGCATGGCGGCTCAAGGCCGGAAATCCACAGGAAGGACTGGCGCGACGCCTGCGCGAGCAGCATGGCGTCCATGTCGTGCGGGAAGTGGAAAGCGACGGGGAAGGGCGGGACGACGTACTGCGCAGTTTCGACCCCGAAGCGCGCATCCTGAAACTTTCCCCTTATCTGCGTCCCGGCCAGGTAGCCTTCCAGATGGCAACGCAACTGGCTTTTCTGGAAGCGGGTGAGACCATCGCCTCCATCGCCAGGGAAGCCCGGCTATCGGGCGCCGAGGCGCGGCAGCTTCTGGGAATCGGGCTTGCCAACTATTTTGCTGGCGCCCTGGTTCTGCCGTATCGGGTTTTCCTGGCGCGGGCCGAGCGTCTGCGTTACGACATCGAACGCCTTGCCCACGAATTTGGCGTGGGATTCGAGACAGTCTGTCACCGTCTTTCCACCCTGCAACGCGCCGATACGCGCGGCGTGCCCTTCTTTTTCGTGCGGGTCGACCGCGCTGGCAATATTTCCAAACGCCAGTCCGCCACTGATTTTCACTTCTCGCGCATCGGTGGTTCCTGTCCGCTCTGGAACATCTACGAAGCCTTCGGACAGCCCGGACGCATCCTGACCCAACGGGCCACCATGCCCGATGGGCGCGCCTATCTTTGGGTCGCGCGCACCGTCTTGCATGGCCGCCCCGGTTACGACGCGCCCGGCAAGGTTTTCGCCATTGGCCTGGGTTGTGACATCCGTCATGCCGGGCGCTTGGTCTATAGCAGGCATCTCAACCTGAACGATGTCGAAAACTTTACCCCCATCGGTTCCGGCTGCAAGCTCTGCCCGCGCGAAAACTGCCTCCAGCGCGCCTTCCCTGCCCTTGGCGTCCCGCTCACGATCAACGAAAACACAAGCCGCTTCGCGCCCTACGGCATTCGATAGACGCTCGTCAGAAGTTGAACATCACAATACCTTGCGCATACATGTTCGTATTGCCGTTGCCCTGTGCGGCCTTGGCGTCGCGGCCTTCCGGCTTGTAGAAGCCGATGAGTGGCACGATGGTGATGTATTCGTTGAGCTGCCACCAGGCGAAGAGGTCGATTTCGCGTCCGTCCAGCCTGGGCGCGTGGCCGACGCGGCGGAATTTCCATGCTTGCAGGGTGACGCTTAGATCCTTGCTCGGGTTGAGCGTCAGTTCCAGCCGGTCGACGGTGTTGCCGCTGTTGACAGGGCCTGCGTAGTTGGCGGCGACTTCGCCCTGGAACCAGGTGCCCAGGCCGCGCGTGAGACCGAAGAACAGGGGGTCGAAGGATTCGTCGCGCTCGCCGGTGCGAGGCTTGTCGGCGGAAAAGTAGGCATGGCGGTAGTTGATCGTGGGGGCGAGCGGCGCGTTGGCGAATGTCCAGCCGCCTTCGATGTACCAGCCTTCGCCGTGGTTCTTGACGGCGGTGTCGCCGCCGCGCTCGGCGACGTATTCAAAGGAGAGGAAAAGGTTTTCCACGCCGAGGCCGCCCTGTCCGCGCAGGCTGTATACCTTCATGCCCTTGCGTTTGTTCCACAGGCCGAGGCCGCTGTCTTTTTTGACGTCGAGGATGTCGAGGACGCTCACGCCCAGCGTGCCGCGTTTGTCGACGTGTTCGAGGTCGATGCCGGCGAGTTCGGTTTCCTGCTGGTAGGCGACATCGGACTTGAGCCAGAAAAGGCTGCCGCGCCATTGGCCTTCGGGGTTGATGCGCAGCACGGCGGTTTTGTCGAAGCTTTTTTGCGCCGCGAGGTAGTACGCGCCGCCGCGATTGACTTTGGCCTCGGCGACGAGCGGGCCGTTGCCGAGGCTGATGGCGTCGCCCGCGATGAGGAAGCCGTCGCCCAACTGGAATTTCTGCCGTCCGAGGGAGAAGTCGATGAAGCCGCCGCCCGCCTTGAATCCGGCGTAGGCGTTTTCCAGTTTGGCGCGCCGTTCATCGCCCTTGGTGTAACCGCCCGCGTCGCCGTCGCCGAAAGTGGCGAGGGCGATGCCGCCCAGGCCGCCATACAGGCGAAATCCAGATGCGGATGAGAACGTGCGTTCTCCGGTCAGGGTGGCCTTGAAGTAGCCTTCCTGCCAGTTCTTGCCCGCGCCGTCCGCGTATTTTTCTTCGCTGTGGAAGATGCCGAGCATGGATTCCACTTCGAGGCCGATGCTTACACCGTCTTTTTCGTGGAGCGTGCCCGCGATAGCCTGGGCGGTGGCGAGGCCGGACAGCAAGGGCAGGAGCCAGTATCTAGGCCAGGATGGGGGCTTGCGGAAGGGTTTCATCGCATGCTCCTTTCAGCGCACGAAGATTTGCGCCGTGCTCAGTGACATGTCGCCGCCGGGCAGGCGGATGTTGGCGATCTTCTCCAGGGTCGCGGCGTCGTAGACCGCCACGTCCTGCAAGGTGCCGGAGAGATAGACGCGGCTGCCGTCGCGGTTGAGGTTGACTTGGTAGTAGGCGTGTTCGAGGCTGGCCGAGGCCAGCAGTTTTTGCGCCTTGATGTCATATTTGCGCAGGCCGTTGAGCACGGTGAAGATGTGGCTGCGGTTGGCCGGCGAGCGCGTGCCGGTGAAGTAGATTTCGGTCAGCGGCGCAAAATCGGCGATTTCATGCTTGCCGGTTTTCAGGTCGATGGAGAGCACGCCCCAGACGAAATCGGCGCTGGCGAGGTCCTGCTGGCCGTCCTTGAACTTGGGCGCGGTGTAGAGCGCGGAGAATTCGCGCGTCGATAGTTGCATCGCCCAGGCGCTCAGGACATCCGGCGCGCCGTAGCCGGGACGCTTCCAATTGAGGAGCGGCACGGCGACTTCGTATTTCCCGTTTTCGGGGTCGATCTTGTAGACATCCGGCCCCAGCGCGTAGAGCGCGCCATCGTCGGCGGCTTGCATCAGGCTCAGTTGGCGCGGCACGGGGAAGGTGCGCGCGGGTCTGGCGTCGAGTCCGGCGTCGGTTTTGTAGACCGCCAGCCGGGGGGCCTGCACTTCGTAGCGGTCGACATGGAGCTTCGAGGGGTTCTGCACTGTGTAGATTTCCTTGCCGTCCGGACTTAGCGCCACGGAAAACACGGCGATGGCGCGTTCTTCCGCGTCGAGCGACATCCGCGCCGAGAACGTCACCTTGCAGGTGTCCAGTTCGATGCCGTAGATGCCGCCAAAGTGGTTGTTGAGGATGTAGGCGGTGCGGCGGTCGGGCGAGATCTGCACCGAGCCGGGGCCGAAGGCGTCCGGCAGGGCGCAGGTTTTCAGCACTTTGTTGTCGGCGAGGTCGAGCACGTTGAGCTGGTTGGGGTGGTTGGGCGCCACCATGTATTCGCGCCCGGCGATGAGTGGCGCGGCGGTGTTGTCCGCCAGTTCGCCGGGCTGGACGGCCCGCGCGGCGGGCGCGGCGGCGGCAAGGAGCACGGACAGTGCGAGGGTCGTTTTGATGTTCATTGCGGGTTCTCCGGGCAGGGGCCTTGTTACAGGGCGTCCTTGGGAAAGACGCTGTCGAGCTTGCGCCAGTCCTTGTCGGCGGCGGGGGCGTCCTTGTTCCAGTCGGGATAGCTGATGATGGTGTCGGGCACCTGCGCCGGCCACCAGCAGGGGTCGGCACAGCCGTAAAGGTCGGCTTCCATCGGTTGGCACAGTCCGGCGACGCCGCCGAAGGCGTCGACTTCCCAGCCGGGGTCGACGGTGGCGGTGCAGCCCGCCACCGTGCTCATGGCGACGACTTCTTCGACCGCGTCTTCGGCAACGGCTTTGTCGAGCAGGCGGGCTTTTTGATTGAGGGCTTTGAGGTGTTTCATCAGCGTGGTCTCCGTGGCATGAGGTGTGAGTCAATGAATCCGGGGTTGCGGGCCATGATCCGGGCGTAGGCGGTGATGCCGAAATCCGCCCAGCCGCGCATCGGCGCGCAGTAGTGGTGGACGGGGCGGACGGGGTCGCCGTAGCGGACATGGCTTTCGTGATAGCAGCCGCCCGCGCACAGGTTGCGGATGCGGCAGACGGTGCAGGCGGCGTCCGGGCGCGCGAGACGGGCGGAGAGAAAATCGCCCAGCGCCTCGCGCCGGATGCCGTCGCGGACATTGCCGAAGGTCGGCAGGCCGGAGCCGGTGAAGCGGTGGCAGAGGTGGAGGCCGCCTTCGTGGTCGATGGCCAGCATCTTCATGCCCGCGCCGCAGGGCAGCCGTTTTTTATGCCCTTCGTGCAGGTCGGTGAGGAGCTGGTGCAGGTTGGAGAAGCCGATGTTGCGGCCCGCGAGCGCCTCGGCGATGTAATGCTCGCCCAGGCGTTTGAAGGCGGCGAAGACGGCTTTCAGTTCGTCCGCGGAGAGGTTGAAGGCGGCGGCGTCGCCGGAAGTGACCGGCGCGAAGCCGACTTCGGCAAAACCGAGTTCGTTCTTGAGGTGGTCCCAGATCGCCTCCACATCGGTGACGCCCGCGGTCAGCGTCACCCGCGCCCCGACCGGGCGCGAGCGGTAGCGCGCCAGCAGCCGTTCCGCCTTGGCGCGCACGGTTTCGTAAGTGCCGAAGCCGCCGACGGTGCGGCGGTTCCGGTCGTGGATCGCGCGCGGGCCGTCGATGCTGATCGAAAGGCCGAAGGCGTGGGCGTCGAGCCAGTCGATGATCTCGTCGTTCAGCAGGGTGGCGTTGGTGGTCATGACGAAGTCGTGTTCCTTGCCGAGACTGGCGAAGCGCGTTTCGCAGTAATCGACCACTTTTTCGATCAGCGTTCGGCGGGTGAGCGGCTCGCCGCCGAAGAAGCTGATGTGATAGCGCTTCTCGTCCGGCGCTTCGCGCAGCATCAGCTCGATGGCTTCGCGCGCCGTCTCGAACGACATCTTCCGCCCTGCGGCGGGCGTGGCGAGGTCGGCCTTGTAGCAATAGGAACAGGCGAGATTGCAGCCGGTGTTGACGTTGAGCGCCAGCGTCGAGAGCGGGAAGCGGTCGATTTTCGGCGGCGGCGGCGCTGGCCTGGGGCCGCCGTCGCTCACCAGTTCCAACGCCATGAGTTCGGCTAGCGTCTCCTCGATCTCCACGGGAGAAAACAGCCGCCCCAGATGCGCCGTCAACTGGCGGGCGCTGCGGCCTTCCTCGCGCAAGGCGTCGATCAGCGAAGCGGCCAGCCTGTCGATCGCAAAGAGCGAACTGCTCGGCACATGGAACAACAGGCGCTCGTCCCGCACGCGCACTTCGTGCAGATTGTGTTCGACGAGGCTGAGAAGCGGGGGCATCGTGGAATCTCCGTAGAAGGCTTTGGAAAGCGTCCGCCGCTCAAGGAATCGGCGGATCGACCCACCGTTGCACGGTGACGATGAGCTGGCCCCGTGCGCTGAGTTTCTTGCCGCCGCCGGTCGTCTCGGCGATGACGGCGAGATTGCCCGCGTTATTGGTCATCAAGTGGCGCAGCGGATTGGGGCCGGCATTGTTGGGCGTGAAGACGCCGCTTCCGGCCTCGATGACGCCCGCGAAGGCGAGATCGCGGTCGCGTTTGGCATCCTCGTTGAACGGGGAAACCGACCACTTCGCCGGGACGAAGCCGACCTTGTATTCGCCCTGCGGGCCGTTTGCCCAGGCCAGCGCCTCGAAACGCGCTTCGACCTTGGGCGCATCGCCGCCGTTGCCGCCGACGCGGGCGATGGCGTAAGGCGGCGTCACCTCGATGCGGGCGAGCTTGTCGAACACCGCCAGTTCGCCGCCTTCGGCGCTGCCCACCCGCACCGTGTGCGTGCCGAGCGCGCGCCGCCCGGCGAGGGCTTCGACCACCACGCGGCCCGGCGCGCGTTCGATGATCTTGAGCGCCTTCACCCCGGCGGGAAAAGCGATTTCGCCATCAAGACCGCTGCCGACGATGGTAAGGCGCGCTTTTTCGCCGATCTTCAGATACGAAGGCTGCACCGCGAGTATCCGGCCCGCGCCGCCGTCCAGACGGGCGGCGGCGACGTCGGCGCCGATTTCGTCGTGATCGGCGACGAACATGCGGCCCTTGAGCGTATCGCCGTCGATCGCGAACACCTGCCGCATTTCCACGCCGTTGATCTCGACCTTGCCGCGCCATTCGTATCCGGTATAAATCACCGCCGCGCCGCGCCCGATAAGCTTTTCGCCGTCGGCATAGCGCCCGTCGAGCGTCAGCGCGTAGTGATCCCTGGCATCCTTGCCCTTGGTAGTGACGCTCATCGTGGCGTTGAAATCGCCCTTGCCCGGCAAATGCCCGCTGAGGCTCCATTGCCCCGCCACTGGCGCGCGCGCGGACTGCTTCCATTTCTGCCAGGCGTCGTCACCGTAGGCGTAATCCTTCGCCAGCGCCGGAGCAATCTCATCCAGCGCCAGCCGGAGCCAGCCGCGGTCGCGGCCAAGCGCTTGGTATTCGAGCGTCGGGAACTGGGCAAGGTGGAAATGCACCAGCCGTTCCCATTCCGTAGCCGTGCGCCGTTGCAGCACGACCCGCGCCCCCGAGTGGCAACGCGCGCACATCTGGGTGAATTGCTCCGATTTGAACGACTCGACGGTATTGAGCCGCCGTTCGAGCGCATAGCGCGCCGCCGCGCTCTCCATGGGAGCCAGCCCCTGGGTGTCGGCAAGGTGCTTCACCAGCGCGCGGCGCTCGTCATCGGTGAGATTGAGCTTGTGCATGCGCTGCATGCGCACGACGGTCATCAGCCAGCCCTCCGGCGTCTTGCGCTGCGCCTGGATGCGCGGCAGGCGTCCGAGATCGTCGGTATGGCAAATGGAACATCGCTCGGCCATCAGGTTCGGAATATTGATCCGGCCCTGCGCTTGTGCGCTGCCGCTGGCAAGGGCAAACGCCGCCAGCGCCCCGCCCAGGGTTCTCGCCATCGACTTCTTTTCCAAGGTCGTCACTCCTATTCTGCGTACATGGTCATGCGGGAAAGCAAGTCATTCCTTCGCCAAACACCGCGCGGTTTTTACGCCCGCCCGCCCATTCACGGATCGGGACGGCAGCGTTCGGCCCAATGCTAGTGCGGCGCAACAAATGTTGTTATCCCAAACCGGCAACAACGCGCGCGGCGCGGCGGCGGAAAACGGGAAGCCTGACGCATCCGTCTCAATCCCTTGAATGGCAAGATTTTTTGATGATTCCTCGCGGCGCGCCCGCCCCGGTCCAGGCGGCGGGGAAACGGCTGTGCACGCACAAACCTTGTGAGAACGCGCCCGCGCGCGCACTACGATGAAGCGCGCCGGGGAGGGCAATAGCCGGAAATCGCCCCATACAACCCGGACATGACCGGGCGCGGCGGCATGGCACGAAGCCTGCTGGCGGAAAACCAGGCCCACTGCCGCCCAGCCCCATGTCCACGCTCCCCGCCAAAACCGCCCCGGTCATCCGACAACGCCTTCGGACCGCGGACATCGACGAACACGCCGCTTGCCTGTTCGACTGGAAGCAGCATTACGACCAACTCTCGCCCGGCATCTTCGCGGGCGAATTTGAAGAAATCGTCTTCGGCCCGGTACGCCTGTTCCGCGAAGGCATGAACCAGACCGTACTCGAATCCGGCATCCTGCCCGCCGGATCGCATGGCCTTGCCGTCATCGCCGAGCTTGACGGCGACGGCTGGTTCGACGGCCAGGCGGTCTTTCCCGATTCGCTCCTGCTCGTGCATGGCGGCGAGCGTTTCAATTTTCGCACCCCGCGCCAACACCAACTGCTGGCCGCCGTCATCGATACCGCTCGTCTGTGCGACTACGCTCGACAAGTCGAACACCACGACCCCGCCGACGAACTCGGCCGCCAGGGCCTGCCCGGCGCCGCGCCTGGACGCGCCGCCGCTTATCGCGCCTTTCTTCTCACGCTCTTTACCGCCGTGCGCGCCACGCCGCAGATGCTCGAATCACGCTTCATGCAGCGCGCCATGGAGCAGGCATTGCACGGCGCCATCCTCGAAGCGCTTGGCGGCGGCGATGGACAGATGCCCGCCCCGGCCAGGCTTCGGCAAACCATCATCGAACGGGCGCGCGCCTGCGTGAATGAGACTTCCGGCGAACCGCTTTCCGTGGCCGATCTCTGTATGCGCATTGGCGTCTCGCGGCGCGCCCTGCAAAACAGCTTCCAGGAAGTGCTGGACCTCAATCCCGTGAAATTCCTACGGGCAATGCGCCTCAACGGCGTGCGCCGCGCCCTGCGCGAAGCCGGCCCGCAAGGCAACACCGTGGGCGACATCGCCGCGCGCTGGGGCTTCTGGCATTTGTCGCGCTTCGCGGCGGACTACAGGGAAATGTTTGGGGAACGGCCTTCGGATACCCTGAAAAAAGCGATGCCGGGGCTGTGAAAGGGCAGGGCGCTCAAGAGTATGTGTATGAAATAATTGGTGCGGCGAATGCGTCAATGCTCGCCTTTTGGCGGCGGCGGCCTGGTCGAAGAAGGGATGGAGGCGTCAGGCGATGATGTATGCCGCGATCGGCGTTGACGGATGCTCCGTGACTTTGTACCGTGCCTGGCATTCGACATGGAAAAGCGCCCGTGAAGATCAAGCCCCGCCACGACATCGAATGGGATGAACTGCCCAGGAT
>JAIRMC010000061.1 GCA_031258965.1 Azoarcus sp.
GGCACGCTGCCCGCCTTGCCCGGCAAACCGAGGCGTTCCTCGTTTTCTTCCAGCATCTCGCCGATACGCTGCGCCAGCGCGGCGCGCCCGTTCGGCACGCCGCTGCCGAAACTAATGCGGATGACCGGATATTTGACCGTCCAGTCCCACTTGTCGTGGCAATACAAGCCCCGGAACAGCGGTTCGTTGCCCGCGAAAAGCTCCGCCAGCGTATCGAGGAAGAGGCTCTTGCCGAAACGGCGCGGACGCGAGAGGAAGTAATGGGTGCCTTCGTCGATCAGGCGCAACGCGAACGGCGTTTTATCGACGTAGTAGTACTCGTCCTTTTCCCGGATCTTGGCGAAGGTCTGGATGCCGATGGGCAGTTTCTTTCGGGTCATGGCGGGAGTAGCAACAGATAAAGAAAGCCGATTGTACGGCTTGACCGCGCTCAGGGGCAGACTGCCGCCCATGCAATCGGGCCGGCGAGCGAATGAATGACACAGCCTTATTTAATGTACGGATATATAAATCCTGGCCATGAACATAAACAATTTCCCGTGCATCAGATAAGTATTTCTCTTATTTGTATTTCGTTTTTATGGCTTTGGATTCCATCATTCGCGGATCGTTTTTTTCCGATGACCAGACATCATGGCACATGCATCGCTCGCCACGGTTCGCCACACGGCGGATGTTTCTCCCTTGCGTTATCTCGATATTGACACCCGCGATCCCGCCGAATATCTGGCGGCGCTCGATGCTTTGCGCTGGAAGAAGCTGCAACGGCAAATCCGTTACGTCTGGGGCAATGAGGATTATTACCGCCGCCGTTTCATCGAGGCGGGAGTGCGTTCGTCCGAGGATATTCGTTCACTCGCCGATTTCCGCCGTTTGCCCGCGTTTCTCGACAAGGCGCGTCACCGTGAGTCGCAGGAGGCATCGCTCGGGCGTTACGGCCATCCGTTCGGTCTACATTTGACCGCGAAGCTCGAGGCGGCCATTCATCTCGCCGCGACTTCCGGTACGACAGGGACGCCGACGTTTTATGTGTTCAGTCGCAAGGATCTGGAGATTACCTGCAAGGTGTTGGGGCGCATGTTCCGTGTCGCGGGCATCCGGCCCGGCGAGACGACGTTCCATGCTTACGGACTCTCACTCTGGCTCGCGGGGATCACATATATACAGGCGCTGGAGGCTTACGGGGCAAGGCCGGTGGCGGTGGGCGCGGAAGCCGGGGTGCCGAAAATCCTGCGTTATATCGAGCTGACCCGCCCGAGGGTGCTGTTCGCCACGCCTTCGATGGCCAATCAGTTGATCGAACGCGCGCCAGGGGAGATCGGCAGGCCCGTGGGAGCGCTCGGTATCGAAACCCTGATGGTTTGCGGGGAACCCGGCGGCAGCCAGCCCGCTTTCCGGACGCGGGTGCGGGAGCATTTCGGCGCGCAAACGTTCGATATGACAGGCGGCGCCTGGCACAACGGGACGATCACCTGCGATTCGCCGGACGCCCACGGGATGCATTACATGGCAGAGGATTATTGTTTCCGCTATGACCTCGTCGATCCGGAAACCCGGCAACCGCTGGAAATCCGGGACGGGGCGGTCGGCGAGGCCATTCACACGGGGCTGGAGTACGAGGCCGCGCCCGCATTTCGCAATGCGACCGGCGATATTTTGCGATTGCATGTCGGGGAATGTCCGGGCTGCGGGCATTTCGGCGTTCGGATGGAGATCATCGGGCGCGCGGACGATATGTTGATGGTGAAGGGGGTCAAGGTGTATCCCGCCGCAATCCAGAAGGTCGTGCATGAGTTCTTGCCGAAGCTCTCTGGCGAGTTGCGCGTCCGGCTCGATGCGCCGCCGCCGAAGGTCGCGCCGCCGCTGAAGCTTGCCGTCGAGGCCGGGGAAGGAGTGCCGGAGGCGGAGTGGGCGGCACTCGGCAAGGCGCTGGCGCAACGCGTCCGAGAGTTGTTGTCGTTGCGCCCCGCTGTCACGGTGCTGCCTTTTGGCAGTCTGCCGAGGAGCGGGGCAAAGACGAAGCTGATCGAGGTTGCGCGGTCTTGAGCGTTTTCCAGGAATGATGTCCGCACCCATCCCTTACATGGCGCGCACCCGCGCGTACTATCTCGCATTGGGTTACGCCAGTCCCTACGTCTGGGCGCGTCACGACAGCGTGCCTTTCGCGCCGCTAGCGAAGCCGCTCGCGCACAGCCGCGTCGCACTCATCACGACCGCCGCGCCTTTCCAACCAGGCAAGGGCGAGCAGGGACCGGGCGCGCCCTATAACGCGCGCACAAAGTTCTACAAGGTTTACTCCGGCGATGCGCGGCTCGACCACGATGTCCGCATTACACATCTCGCTATCGACCGCCAGCACACGAGCATGGAGGACAGCGGCGCGTGGTTCCCCCTGCCGCGCATGCGGCGTTTGGCGAAAGAAGGGCGTTTTCTGCTCACGGCGCGCTTCCACGGTTTTCCCACCAATCGCAGCCAGCGCCAGACGGCGGAGGCCGACGCGCCGGAATTGCTCGCCCGCTGCCGGGCGGATGGGGCGGACGCGGCGATCCTCGTCGCCAATTGCCCTGTCTGCCATCAAAGCCTCGCGCTCGCGGCGCGGCATCTCGAAGCGCATGGCATCAGTACCGTACTCATGGGCTGCGCCCGGGACGTGGTCGAGCATTGCGGCGTACCGCGTTTTCTGTTTTCCGATTTCCCGCTCGGCAATGCCGCCGGACGGCCTGGGGATTCCGCCTCGCAAGCGGCAACGCTGGAACTTGCCCTGAAACTTCTGGCGGAAGCGCCTGCGCCACTCACTACTTGGCAATCACCGCAGACCTGGGCGGCCCGCGACGACTGGAAACGCGATTACGCCAATCCGGAACGTTTCTCCCCAGTAGAACTCGCGCGCCTGCGCGAAGAAGCGGAAGCCGCCCGCATTGCCGCCCGGACGCTGCGCCAGGCCACGCTCGCGCCTGACGACGCCGAAACCGCGCTCTGTTCTTGTTCGCTTTATTGACCCGAAAGGAATAACATGTCCGAAGTTCTCTACGAATCCCGCGACGGTATTGCCGAAATCACCATCAACCGTCCGGAGAAATACAACACCCTCACCCATGAAGTGATCGACGGCTTGCACGATGCTTGGCTGCGGTTCAATGCCAGCGACGACAGGGTGGCGATCCTCACCGGCGCGGGCGACAAGGCTTTCACCGCCGGGGCCAATCTCCGGGATATTCCGCATGATTTGTTCCGGGCGATTCCCGGCATCGGCGTTCCCGTGCATAAGCCCGTCATTGCCGCGGTGTCGGGTCTGGTCATTGGCGGCGGCATCGTTTTCCTGCAAATGGCCGATCTCGCCGTCGCCGCCGAGAACACGAAACTCTCCTATCCAGAAGCGAAGGTCGGCTTCGCGGGCGGCCTCGTCGCCTCGCTCGCCGCGCGCATACCCCATAAAGTCGCCATGGAACTGCTGCTCACCGGCGAGCCGATCGACGCCCGGCGCGCCTACGAAATCGGGCTGGTCAACCAGATTGTTCCAGTTGGTCGGCAAGTCGGCGCGGCGCGGGAACTGGCGAAGAAGATCGCCGCCAACGCTCCCAGGGTGCTTGCACTCCTGAAGGACTTCGTCAGCCAGACGATCCCCAGGGGACCGACCGAAGCCGCCGGGATCGCCCGCGCCTGCATCCTGGACGACATCAATGCCTCGGAAGATTTCGTGGAGGGCATCGCCGCATTCCACGAAAAACGCGCGCCGACGTTTACGGGGCGCTAACCCCGAAAACCGCCCTGACGCGCGCCAAGTCTTTTTCGGTATCGACCCCGGCGGGCGGGGCCGCGTCGAGGAGAAGCACCTGGATCGGGAAACCGTGCCAGAGCGCGCGCAACTGTTCGAGCGCCTCCCATTGTTCAGGCGGCGCGGGCGCGAGCGCGGCGAAGCGATGCAGGAAGCCCGCACGGTAGGCGTAAAGGCCGACGTGGCGCAAGACCGGCAAACCCGGCGGCAAACCGCGCGCGCCATCCGCCCAGGCGTCGCGCGCCCACGGGATGGGCGCGCGCGAGAAGTAGAGCGCGCGCCCGCGTTCATCGCGGACGACTTTGACGACGTTAGGGTCGAAGGCTTCACCGGGATCGGTGGCGGGATGGGCAGCGGTGGCAATGGCCGCGCCGGGGTCGGCGGCAAGTTCGCGGGCAACGGCGGTGATCGAGGCGGGGTCGATCAGGGGTTCGTCGCCCTGCACGTTGACGATGATGTCATCGTCGCGCCAACCCCGGAGAGCGGCGGCTTCAGCGAGGCGATCCGTGCCGGTCGGATGATCGGCGCGCGTCATCAGCACGCGACCGCCCGCCGCTGTCACGGCATCGAAAACGTCCGGATGATCGGTCGCCACCCAGACTTCTTCCGCACCCGATGCCTGGGCGCGTTCCAGCACCCTGACGATCATCGGACGGCCGGCGATATCGACGAGCGGCTTGCCGGGAAGGCGGGTGGAAGCGTGCCGTGCTGGAATGACGACGCGGAATGCGGTCATGGGCGGCTCAGCGCAACGCGTCGACTTCTTCGAGTGTAAGCGCGCGTGCTTCATCGCAGAGCATGACCGGGATGCCGTCGCGGACGGGATATGCCAGCCGGTCTGCCTTGCAGACCAGTTCCTGGCTATCCTTCAGGTAGCCCAGCGGACTCTTGCACAACGGGCAGACGAGGGTTTCGAGCAGTCTGGCGTCCATCGTCCAGTTTCTCCAGGATGATGCCGAGGGCTTCGGCGGCGATGATGGCCCGCACCGGCAGTTCCCAGGCATCGGGCAGCTTGAGGGCAGCGCATTTTACCGCATCCTTGCTCGTCATCAGCTTGGGTTCGCCGGGCGCGAAAGCGAGATCGGCGGCGCGATAGCGGTAGTGATCGGGGAAGGGGTGGGGAATGGCCTGGATTCCCATGGCCGCGAGTTGGTCGAAAAAGCGTTGCGGCTGGCCGATGCCTGCAAGCGCGTGGACGCGCTGTCCAGCAAAGGCGGCGGCATCGCGCCATTGATCCGGATTCGAGAGGGAACGGAAGCGGTCGCCTTCGAGGCGCATCGGCACGACAGGGACGGCGTCAGCCAGCGTGCGCAACCGGGGCGAGAGTCCGCCATGGGCGAGGATGAGATCGACATCGGCAAGGCGCGCGAGCGGTTCGCGCAGAGGACCGGAAGGCAGCGGCCAGCAGTTGCCGAGCGCCGCTTCGTCGAGCACGGCGACTTCAACCGTGCGCGCCAGCCGGTAATGCTGCATGCCGTCGTCGCTGATGAGGACATCGCACTCGGGGTGCGCGGCCAGCAGGGTTCGCGCCGCCGCCGGGCGATCCCTGGCCGTGACTACCGGGCAGCCCGTCAGGCGCGCGAGCAGCACGGGTTCATCGCCGTAAAAGGCGGGGTCGGCATCGACGCCGACAAGGCAAGGCTGACCGCTGACCGCCGCGTCACCGCCGTAGCCACGCGAGACAATGCCCGGATGTCGCCCCGCTTTGCGCAGTTCTTCGGCAAGCCAGGCCGCCACGGGCGTTTTGCCGCTGCCGCCGACGGAAATATTGCCGACGACGATCACCGGCACCGGCAACCGCTCGCGGCGCAGGATACCGTTGAGATAAAGCCGACGGCGAAGCGCGGCGGCGACCCGGAACAGCGCGCTCACGGGCAACAGCGCCGCCGCAAACCCGCCGCGCTGCCGCCAGAACAGCGGCGCGGCGCGCGGGGATGGCGCGCTTTTCATCGTCTGCGTCTCAGCGCCGGGATTCCCGCTGCGTGGCGAAAGTGACGTGCGAAAGCCCCGCGTGCTGCGACGCCTGCATTACATTGATAACGTTCTGGTGCGCCGCCTGCGCGTCGGCATTGATGACCACCACCGGCTCCGCGCCTTTCGCCGGGCGGGCGTTGGCAAGCGCGGAAGCGATGGCATCGACGCTCTTGTCGGACACCGTCCGCCCGTTGACAATGATGTCCCCTGAAGATGTCACCGCCACGATGATCTCTTCGGCTGCGCTGGCCGCGCCGCTCGCGTCGGCAGTGGGCAACGCGATCGCCAGCCCGGCGGTTTTGTTGAAGGTCGTGGTCAGCATCAGGAAAATGATGATGACCAGCATCACGTCGATCAACGGGACGAGATTGATCTCAGGCTCGTTCTTCTGTCCACTGGAATGACGGAAATCCATGATCTCTCAGCGCCTGCGCTCGCCATGCGCCACCTCGACGAGCGTGGTCGCCTGCTGTTCCATTTCCACCACATAGTCATCGACCAAGCGGCGGAAGGAGCGCCAGAAGATGGTCGCTGGAACCGCGATGATGATACCGAAAGCGGTTGCGTGCAGCGCCATGGCGATACCATGGGCCACCTGTTCCGGCGTTCCCGTGACGCCTTGCCCCGCGAACATCTCGATCATGCCGACGACGGTGCCGAACAGGCCCATCAGCGGGCTGATGGCGGCGATGGTGCCCAGCGTGGTGAGGAAGCGTTCGAGGTCGTGCGCCACGGCCCGCCCGGCCTCCTCGATGGACTCCTTCATGATCTCGCGCGAGCTTTTGATATTGCGCAGACCCGCCGCGAGCACCCGCCCGAGCGGCGAATGGGCGGCGACGCGCGAGACCATCTCGGGCGGCGCGCCATGACGGCCAAGATCGGCAATAATCCGGTCGAGCAGACCGGAGGGCACCACGCGGGAGCGGCGCAGACTGATCGACCGCTCGATGATCAACGCCACGGCAATCACCGAAGCTAACAACAGCGGCCACATCGGCCAGCCGCCGGCCAGGAACATTTGGAACACGCCTTCTCCCCTGAAGAAAAATGGAAATGTCGAAATTTAGACCTGCCGCGCGGCGCGAGCAAGGGCGCTATACGCATCAGACTCCGCATCCCGTCCACAAAACCTGTGGATAAGTTTGTGGAACATCGCGGGATAGGTGTCATACCCGCACCAGCCGCGCCGCTTCCCGCTTTCCGCCGCAAAATTATGCAACAATCTAACTTGCTGATTTAACGTAAAGATTGCAAAGTTCAGCGCGATCAAAGCGTTAGCGGCACCCTGTAAAACCCGGTCATCGACAACATGCCCGGCCTGTGGATTCTCCAGCAAATGGCGGACATAGACAACGAATTTCAGACAGAAGTTTTTGCAGCTACGCTACGTGTCATCGGCGTGAGCGCACTCAACCGGCTCGCACGCGAAGTGCTCGAAGCCGCCATTCCCCTGTTGTGGGTCGGCGGCGAAATCTCCAACCTCGTCCGCGCCGCCTCTGGCCACCTCTACTTCACCCTCAAGGACGCACAGGCGCAGGTACGTTGCACCATGTGGCGTGGTCGCGCCCAATTGTTGCCTTTTCGCCCCGAAAACGGCATGCGCGTCGAAGCGCGGGCGCTGCTCACACTCTATGAAGCGCGCGGCGACTACCAGCTCAACATCGAAACCCTGCGCCCGGCGGGGGCAGGCGATCTGCGCGAAGCCTTTCTCCGGCTGAAGGACAAACTCGCGGCGGAAGGGCTGTTCGATCCCGCCCGCCGCCGTTCCCTGCCGGATTTCCCGCGCGCGATCGGCCTCATCACCTCACCTGCGGCGGCGGCCCTGCGCGACGTGCTCGCCACCTTGCGGCGGCGCGCGCCGGGGATAACGGTCGTGCTTTATCCCGCCGCCGTCCAGGGCGCCGATGCCCCACGCCAGTTGCGCGAAGCGCTGGAAACCGCCGGACGGCGCGTGAAAACCGACGGCATCGGCCTTATCCTGCTCGTGCGCGGCGGCGGCAGCCTTGAAGACCTGTGGGCTTTCAACGACGAGGCCCTGGCGCGGGCGATCACTGTTTGCCCCGTGCCGGTCGTAAGCGGCATCGGCCACGAAACCGATTTCACCATTGCCGATTTCGCCGCCGACCTGCGCGCCCCCACCCCCACCGCTGCCGCGGAACTGGCCAGCGCCGGATATTTCGGCGCGCACAATACCCTTGCCGCCGCAGCCCAGCACATGCGGCAGGCCATCGACCGGCAACTGACGGCTCTGGTGCAACGTATTGATCGCTGCGCCCTGCGCCTCGTCCATCCCCGCGAGCGCCTGCGGCGCGCGCGCGAAGACCTCGCCCGCCACGAACAACGGCTCCAGCAAACGATGGCAATCCACCTTGGAGAATCCGCCCGCCGTCTGTCGCAACTCGAACTGCGTCTGCACGCGCGACGTCCCGCGCCTGAAATCCCGCGCATGCGGCTCGACGGCCTCGGCGAACGTCTGGAACAGGCATCCCGCAGCCTATGCGCGGCGCGACGGCAACGGCTCGACGCCCTTGCCGCCAGCCTCCGGCACCTTGGCCCGCACGCAGTGCTCGCACGCGGCTACAGCATTGTGCGCGACGCGGCGGGCAACATCCTGCGCTCAGCGGCAAACGTCCAGCCCGGCGACGCGCTTGAAATCAAGCTGGCCGACGGGCAGATAGACGCCACGGCGAAAACCGCGCGCTGACGGTTACGAAGGCTCCCTGACTTATTTTGCCGTAATCAGTTCGTGGATTTTATCGGCGCGTTCCTTTGCGCCGGGATGGCTGCCGAACAGTTTGGAGCCATTCTCGGAGCCTTCGAGGCTCGCCAGCTTGCGCATGGCGCTCTCGGCTGCTGTCACCTTGTACTTGTGGCGCTTCATGAATTCCACGCCATAGGCATCCGATTCGGATTCCTGGGCTTGCGAGAACTGCGCGTTGATGAGCTTTTCACCCAGTTCGGCGAGCACCTGGGCGCCCAATCCGCCTTCGGAAGCCGCCACCTTGGCCGCGGCGGAAGCGAGATACGCAGTACGCGCTTCCGCCAGGCTGTGACCGAGCTTGACGTGGCCGATTTCATGACCGATCACGCTACGCAGCTCGTTGTCGTCCCTGAGCAGATCCATCAAACCTGAATAGACGCGAATGCTCCCGTCCGCCGTGGCGAAAGCATTGACTTCATTGGTAAGGTACACCTTGAAATTGAGTTCCAGGCCATCTTCATTGGTCAGGTTCCTGGTGAGCTTGTTCAGGCGCTTGGCGTATTTGCTGCTGGCGGGCGCCACTTGGTTCGTTTTGTCCAGCTCGGCCACCACCTGCAAAGTCACCGACTGCAACTCCGCGTCGCTGACCGTCGCTGCCTTGAATACATCCGTCGCGGCGGACAGGCGCGCTTCGTTTTTCTCGTCCGTATCCCCGGAAATATCCCCGGACTGGGCGGATTCCACGACGCTCGAAAGCACCGCCGCGCCATCCCCTTCGGTAGACAAGCAAGCGGAGAGGAACAACGTGGCAAACAGGCTGCTACAAACGGCAATATGACGGCTCATGACTATTCTTCCTGTAAGATCAAGCGGGAAACGTGGCATTCCATGCGAACGCCGCGCGCGTCGAAAAACAAACAGCATTCTACCAATACGCGATTGATAATCCACACCGCCGGCGTGTTTTTTTTAGGGGCGTCTGATTACCGTCATTACAATCGGGTAGTACCGTGGCGTGTCGTACGCCCAAAAACCACGGTATGGACATTTCGACACTTATTCGCATGATCAAGGCGGGGGAGCTTTGAGCGTTCTACGGCACGCTTTTACGAATAGCCATTTTTCATGCAAATTTATTGCTTTGCAGCAAGCAAATCCATGCTTGACAGAAAACCGTCCCAACCGACCGAATATTGTGGTTTGCGATAATTGACTTTTATAACAAACTGAAAAAATTAATTTTTCCCATAAATTTACATTTTGCCCGTTGCATTGCAGCAACACGTTTTCGGCGGTTTGTTCTCAAAGCATTGACTTGTTATTACGTCAGTGGAGAATCGCGTTTCCGCAGAGCAGCAAAACGGTAGCGTCTTTACAGGAGTACAAAATCATGAATACGGAAACCTTTGGTACGTTGCAAGGCAAGCACATCGGCCAGGATGCGCTTGTGCGCCGCAGGGCGATCATCATCAACAAGGCGCGGGAGAGCGTGCGCCTGTCGCACCAACGGATGCGCAGCAGGGCGCGCAAGTTTCGCGCGTGAGTCTGTGGGTCGGGCGACATCGTCCGCAGCGGTAGCGCCCTCCATGTGCGCATCGCGGTCGAGGCGAAAAAGCGCCGGGCGTCCCGTCCGCAGATCGCCGCCCTGATAGCGGCTCACGGAGGGACGCCCGGCTCGATGGCGAAGCGTCGGAGGGCGGCAATGCGCGTCAAACTTTGAACTGTTTCACGATCTCGTCGACGTCTTTCGCCAGTTGCTTGAGGCGTTGCGCTCCACTGGCGGCATCCCCGGCTGCGGCGCTGTTCTGGTCGGTCATTTGCGCCACGCTTTCGACGTGGCGGGCGATGTCGTGACTGGCCGAGCTTTGTTCCTTCAAGGCGTTGGAAATCTCCGATACCGCCTGCACGACCTTGTTCGCACCTTCCCGGATGGACTGGATGCGCTCCCCAGCCTCATGGGCCAGGGTCTGGCCGGATTCGACCTGCTTGACCATCTGCCCCATTTCCGAGACGGCTTCCTTGCTCGATGTCTGTATTTTGCCGACCATGCTGCTGATATCGCCGGTCGATTGGGTCGTGCGCTCGGCGAGCTTGCGTACCTCGTCGGCGACCACCGCGAAGCCGCGCCCCTGTTCGCCGGCCCTGGCCGCTTCGATGGCGGCATTGAGCGCGAGCAGGTTGGTTTGATCGGCTACTTCCTTGATGACCTGCACTACACTGGAAATCTGTTCCGATTCGCGGCCCAGCGATTCGATCGCCCCCGACGCTTGTCCAACGGCCTTGGCGATCATCACCATTTCGTTGACCGTCTGCTCAATGATGGTGCCGCCCTGATTGGCGATCTCCCCCGCCTCCTGGGCGATGGTGCGCGCCTCGTTCGCGCTGTCGGACACGGTGTTGATCGACACTGTCATCTCCTCGACCGAAGCCGCCATTGCCGAAGACGAACTGCTTTGCTGGGCCGAACTGTCCGCGACCTGCTGCGCGCCAGTAACCAACGCATCCACGCCGCTCCTGACCTCGCGCATCTTGGACTGAATGCTCAGGAAAGAGTCGCGCAATGAAGACACCATGTCATCGAATGCTTTAGTCATTTCCCCGATTTCGTCATCCGCGCGGTAGTTGATTTGCAAGGTAAAATCGTGGTCGCGCGCGACGCGCACCAGCAGGTCGCGCACTTTTTCGACCGGCTTGATGACCGTGGCCCTGATCGACAGGGCGAAGAATCCCAGCGCCACGCACACCACCACGATGACAACGATCATGATGAGTATCGACGTGCGCGTGCCTTGCTCCGTGATGGCAATCTGATTGCGGACGAACTCGTAATTGGAGTTGGCCAAATCCTGGATGCCATCCGTCAATACCGCGGTTTTGTCGCGGCGTTTCAGGTTGCCATCCACGATGTATTTGAAAAGCTCATCCATGGCTTCCGGCGTGGGTTTTGCCAGCACACTGTCCATGCGGCGGATAAAATCCTGATCGTAGGCATACCAGTCTTTCCAGACGAGCTGAAAGGACTCCCACTTTTGCTTGGCTTCTTCCGTCACAAGCAAGTCGGCATAGGCTTTCATGCGTTTCTGCACGATTTCATGCAGGTCATACAGTTTGTTCCGCGATCGCTGAAGCTCGGAGACCTGTTGCTCGAACGGCAATACCGCCTTGGAAGCGACCTCGTAGGAGCGGCGGGGCAACTCGGTGAGATTGGACATCAACAACAGGACTTCGTTGGTTTTTGTCATCCCGTTACGATGAATATCGGTCAACACCACCGCGTCGCGCGAGGAATTCCAAAGACCTATGCCTCCGATCAGCAACATGCCGGCCAGAGCGGTACCGATCAGCATAAAAAGCTTATTCTTGACACTCATGTAGTCTCTCCTATTGATGATTGAACAAGCACAGCTCGAAGCACCAGAGGCGACGGCATCAGAGCAGGTCAGCCCAAAGAGAACTTCCGCCATTGCGAGGAGCGCAGCGTCGTGGCAATCCAGCGGGCCGCATGGCACGCCGCGTCGCTGCGCTCCTCGCAATGGCGATGGGTCTATATGAGCCTCATCAAACTGATTTGCTGTAACTATAAAAAATCAATATCTGCAATATTGCATGCTCAAGTCGTATGGTTGTCCATGCTCCGCATATTCACAAGTGAAAATGTCTCGCTTCAGACACGGCGAGGCCGCAAACACCGTCGCCATGTGACGTTTCGTTTATGTCGGCGGGCATTCCGGCGCAGCCAACCTGGGTTCGCCTGTTCGTTTGCACCCGGTTTCACGCTGTGCGATGCCCAGAAAAAAGCGCGGCTTTCGCCGCGCTCTCGTGTAAATACGAAGTTGTTTGCGCTCAGTGAAAGTGTATGACTTCCTCTTCCCGCCTTTCTTCCCGAACCGCATTTTGGCGTACTGGCGTTTCATACCCCTCAAGACTGGCAAGCTGTTCTTCCAATTGACGAATGACGTCTACCCCCAGACTCTTGGAAACTTCCGAGATGACCCGGCTTCGGTTCAGGACGACGTTGGCGCCCGCGGAAGATACCAGCTTTGTATCCTGCCCTTCGCCCACGGCGGAAAAAGCGCCCTTGACCTCATAGGTCTTGGTGTTGACGAGACTGAAGTTACCGACCAGTTCCAGGCTCAGGGTATGAGAAACCGTATCCGTATTGTCGACGGGATTGGCTTCCTGGCGGAACTCGATATTGCTGACAGTCCCGAATAACACATAATCGGCCCCTGGAAACTGGCCTTTCTTGATGCGATCGATGATGTCGTAAAGTTTTTCCGTGTTCTTGGCGGTATAAGGCTTGCCTTGCACAACGCGGAAATAGCCGGACTTCAGCATCTCGCCCTTGATGTCGGCGGTGAATTTGCGCAATTCACCGCGGTCGATATAGGAATAGGTGCCTTCGGAGTACGAGAAATTCGACTCATGCTTCGCATCGATATTATGGCTGGAACGATGGGAATGGCGGGAGGCATCCCGATGGTCATCGCTGTAATCGGAATGACGCCCGCTTTCCTTCCCGGAAGCGCGCAGCGATGATTTGGACGAAGACCTGATTTCGCGGAAATACTCCCGCACCCGCTCCTCGTAAGCGAGGTCCGTTACCGCGACCTTGACTTCGCTCGCCTGCGAAAATGGCGCCGCCAGCATCGAAACCGCCAGTACGCCGCCGAACAACAGAACACTTGAAACCCTTGTCATGGTGCCATCTCCATAGCATTACGTGAAACTCCGGAATTGCCAGAGGTCAGCCCATCCTGCCACGGTAATTCGCCAAAAGAAAGCGCGAATGGTTTTAAGGTATATACGCCGACGAACAATATGATTATTTCGATCATGCGTCAGCCCGATCCGGAAGCCATGGCGCCAGCCGCGCATACTACCCGCCATAAATTTTTAATGCAAATGCGGCTTGCGCGGCCATCGCGGATGCAGATGCTATCTGTAAACAGTCTCCGGGAAATTACTTTGGAAAACGCTGATCAAGCGTCATCGCGGAGCACAAAGCGCCGTAGCCATATACGGCTCGTGGATTGCCGCGCTTGAGTCCCTGCGCTCATTGAACGATAATCACAGCGTTTTTCCCGTTTATCCCGACTCCATGAGTTACCTCTTCGTCGTCCTGAGCGCCGTTCTCGTCAACAACGTCGTATTCGTCCGCATTCTCGGGCTATGTCCTTTCATGGGCGTCTCGAAAAAGCTCGACACCGCGCTCGGCATGGGCATGGCGACCACCTTCGTGCTCACCATCGCCTCCGGGGCCAGTTATCTCATCGACCACTACCTGCTCGCGCCTTTCGATCTCGCCTACCTGCGCACGCTGGCCTTCATCGTCGTCATCGCGGCCATCGTGCAGATCACCGAACTCGTCATTCACAAAACCAGCCCGCTGCTGCAACAGGTGCTCGGCATCTACCTGCCGCTCATCACCACCAATTGCGCCGTACTCGGCATCCCGCTCCTGAGCGTCGGCCTCGGCTACGGACTGATCGAATCCCTGCTGTTCGGCTTCGGTTCCGCCGCCGGGTTCACCCTCGCCCTGATCCTCTTCGCCGGACTCCGCGAACGCCTCGAAGGCGCGGATGTCCCCCTGCCTTTCCGGGGCGTCCCCATCGCCATGATGACAGCGGGCTTCATGAGCATCGCCTTCATGGGCTTCGCTGGACTGGATCGCTTCCACTGACCATGCGCTGCTTCCCAGCCCCGCTCGCCTGACCGGCCCTGATCCTTCCCGTCCATGCTTGCCGCCCTGACCGTCATGACCGGAATCGCCCTCGCGCTTGGCGTGGCGCTGGGCTATGCCGCCGTTCACTTCAAGGTCGAAGGCAATCCCATCGCCGAACAAATCGACGCGCTTTTGCCGCAAACTCAGTGTGCCCAATGCGGCTACCCTGGCTGCAAACCCTATGCCGAGGCGGTCGCCAGCGGCGAAGCCGACATCAACCTCTGCACCCCCGGCGGCGACGACGCCGCACGCAAGCTCGCCGACATGCTCGGACGCGAATTCAAACCGCGCGGCGTCGCCGTCGAAAAACCCAAAACCGTCGCCCTCATCGACGAACAGACCTGTATCGGCTGCACCCTGTGCATCCAGGCTTGCCCGGTCGATGCCATCATCGGTTCGGCAAAGCAAATGCACACGGTCGTCAGCCGCATCTGCACCGGCTGTGAACTCTGCCTGCCGCCCTGCCCCGTCGACTGCATCGCCCTGGTGGAAGAACCGCGCACTCCGCAGAACTGGCGCTGGAAATATCCCGTCACCGGCCTGAAGGTGGTGACATGATCGCCCGCCTTTTCCACTTCCAGGGCGGCATCGAGCCAAACCCCCACAAACAGGAATCCTCTTCCACGCCGATCCGGCCCGTGCCGCTGCCCCCGAAACTGATCGTGCCGCTCATCCAGAGCAGCCGGGGCGCGGCGCGCACCATCGTCACCGTCGGCGACAAGGTGCTCAAAGGCCAATGTATTGGCGAAGCCGAAGGCGCGGGCGGTACCGCCATCCACGCACCGACTTCCGGCGCCGTCACGGAGATCGGGCGCTACCCCATGGCGCACCCCTCCGGGCTGGCCTCGCTCACCATCGTTCTGGAACCCGACGGCGAAGAACGCTGGATCACCCCCGAGCCGCTCGACCCCGCCCGCGCCAGCCGCGAAGAACTCCTCTTGCGCATCCAGGCCAGTGGCATCGTCGGCATGGGTGGCGCGGTCTTCCCTAGTCACATCAAGATCGGCAAGGACGCCGCCATCGAAACGCTGCTCATCAACGGCGCGGAATGCGAACCCTGGATCACCTGTGACGACCGCCTGATGCGCGAACGCGCCGCCGACATCGTGGCCGGGACGCAAATCCTTCGCCAGCTCAACGGCGCGCGCCGCGCGCTCATCGGCATCGAGGACAACAAGCCCGAAGCCATTGCCGCCATGACCGTCGCCGCGCGTGAATTTTCCGGCAAGGACGAAACCGCCGTCGAAGTCGAAATCGTCCCTATCCCCACGCGCTACCCGGCAGGCGGCGAAAAACAGCTCATCCGCGTCCTCACCGGCATCGAAGTTCCCGCAGGCAAAATCGCCAGCGACTTCGGCGTCCAGTGCTTCAACGTCGGTACCGCACACGCCGTCTGCCGCGCCCTCGCGCACGGCGAAGCCATGATCTCGCGCATCGTCACCGTCACCGGCAACGTCGAACGACCCGGCAATTACGAAGTCCTGCTTGGTACGCCCGTCCACCACCTCCTCTCGCTCTGCGGCGTCCGGCCCGACACAGACCGCACCCTCATGGGCGGTCCCATGATGGGCTTTACCCTGCCAGATCTGGACGCGCCCATTACCAAGGGCAGCAACTGCCTCATCGCCGCCTCCCCCGACCTCTTTCCGCCTCCGCCGCCCGAGCAGCCCTGCATCCGCTGCGGCACCTGCGCGCGCGCCTGCCCCATTGGCCTGCAACCCTTCTCGCTCTACTGGGCCAGCCGCGCCAAACGCTTCGACGATGCCCACCGCTACCACATCTTCGACTGTATCGAATGCGGCTGCTGCGCCTATGTCTGCCCGGCCCACATCCCGCTTATCGATTATTTCCGCTTTGCCAAAAGCGAAATCCGCGCGCGCGACGAAGAACAGAAAGCCGCCAGCCAGGCGCGCGCGCGCTTTGAAGCCCGCGTTGCCCGGCTGGAGCGCGAAAAGGCCGAAAAAGCCGCCCGCCTGGCGGCCAAGGCTGCCGAAACCCGCGCCAGCCTCGCCGCAGGCGACGCCGCCCTGATCGCCGCCGCGCAAAAAAACCAGGCGCAGCCCTCCACCCCGGACAGCGTCCCCCTCCCCCCGGCCAACCCGACATGAGTTCCCCCCACATCCGCCAGCCCGCCAGCGTGCAGCGCATCATGTTCACCGTGCTGCTCGCGCTCCTCCCCAGCATTGCCATCTACGTCTGGCAGATCGGCGCGGGCATCCTCGTCAACATCGCCATCGCCAGCGCCACGGCGCTTGCCGCCGAAGCCCTCATCCTCATCCTGCGCAAACGGCCCCTCGCCATCACCCTCGGCGACGGCTCTGCCCTTGTCACCGCCTGGCTCATCGCCCTCGCCCTGCCCTGCATCGTCCCTTGGTGGCTCACCGTGCTCGCCGCGCTCACCGCCATTGCCGGAGCCAAGCACCTCTATGGCGGCATCGGGCAAAACCCCTTCAACCCGGCAATGATCGCTTACTGCTCAATGATTGTCGCCTACCCCGCAATCATGTCCCAGTGGCCTGCCGCGGGCCACGCCGATTTTGCCGCACAGCTTCAGCTCATCCTCGGCGGCAGCCGCAATATCGACGGCATTACCGGCGCCACCGCGCTCGACGCCATGCGCACCGGGCTGCGCAACCACGCCGACGTCAACGCCATCCTCACCAACAGCGCCTTCGGCTTCGCGGGCGGACGCGGCTGGGAATGGCTCGCCGTGGGCTACCTCCTCGGCGGCGGTTTCCTGCTCGCGCGGCGCATCATCGACTGGCGGCTCCCGCTCGGCTTCATCGCCGGGCTGGGCGGCGCCGCCGCCCTGTTCTGGCTCATCTCACCCGAACGCTTCCCCTCCCCGCTCTTCCACCTCGCCAGCGGCGGCGCGATGCTGGCTGCCTTCTTCATCGTCACCGATCCCGTCACCAGCGCCAGCACTCCACGCGGCAAACTCATTTTCGCCGTCGGCGTCGGCATCCTCGCCTGGATCGTCCGCAGCTTCGGCGCATATCCGGAAGGCATCGCCTTCGGCGTGCTGCTCATGAACATCTGTGTGCCCTGGATTGACCGCCACACCCAACCCGCCATCTTCGGCCAGCAGGAGACGCGACCATGAGCACGGACGCCCGCTTCCCTGCCCTGCGCGGCGCGCTCCGCGCTGCCCTGGGGCTGGCGGCGTTCACCCTCGCCTTCACCGCTCTCATGGCCTTCACCCATTACGTCACGCGCGACCGCATCGAAGCCGCCGCCGAAGCGCAACAAATGCGCCTCATCGACGATATCCTGCCCCGCGATCAATACGACAACGCCCTGCTCAAGGATGTTGTCACCGCCGCCCCGCCCGCCAACATCAAACGTATCTGGCGCGCGCGGCGCGGCGGCGCGCCGGTTGGCCTCGTCTTTGAAACCTTCGCCAACGACGGCTACGGCGGGCGCATCGAACTTGTCGCCTCCCTCGGCGCCGACGGCAAACTCGGCGGCGTGCGCGTCGCCGCCCACAAAGAAACCCCGGGCCTGGGCGACTACATTGACCCGGCCCGCGACCCCGACAAAACCCGCCCCTGGATCGAACAGTTCATCGGCGTGGATGCCGACCTGCCCCCAGCGCAATGGGCCGTCAAAAAAGACGGCGGCGCATTCGAGCATCGCGCCGGAGCAACGGTCAGCGCCCGCGCCGTCACGCGCGCGCTCGGCCAAGGCAGCGCCTGGATCGCCGCGCGGCGCGAAGCCATCTTCGCCGCCCCCGCCGACTCAAACATCGGTGCGGACGCACAAGAGGAATAGACCATGGAACTCCAGCACCTCAGGGAAAGCGCCCACAACGGCCTGTGGCGGCAAAACCCCGGCCTCGCTCAGATCCTCGGCCTGTGCCCGATCCTTGCCATCAGCACCAACCTCGTCAACGCCGTCAGCCTGGGGCTGGCCACCGTCCTGGCCATGGCCCTCTCGAACCTCGCCGTCGCCGCCCTGCGGCGCTGGATCGCCTACGAAATCCGCATCCCCGTATTCATCCTCATCATCGCCGCCCTCGTCACGGTGCTCGACCTCGCCTTCAACGCTTGGTTTCACAGCCTCTACCTGGTGCTTGGTATCTTCATCCCCCTCATCACCACCAACTGCATCGTGCTCGCCCGTGCCGAAGCTTTCGCCGCCCGGAACAGCGTGTTCGCCTCTACCCTCGACGGCGTCATGATGGGGCTGGGCCTCGTCTGGGTGCTCGCCCTCCTCGGCGCACTGCGCGAACTCCTCGGCAGCGGCACGCTCTTCTCCGGCATCGACATGGTTTTCCCCGGCCTGTCCGCCCTCCAGGTCTTTGGCGACGGCTATCCCGGCTTCCTGCTCGCCATCCTCCCGCCCGGCGCGTTCTTCATCCTCGGCGGACTCATCGCCGCCTATAACGCCATCAACGCCCACCGCGCCGCGCACACGCCACCCGCAACAGCCGCCGCCACGCCCACAACGCCCGCCGTTGCGGGCTGAGCAGCCCGCCCGCCATGACACCCGATGCGGCGCGCGAACTCTTCCAGCGGCTTGCGGCGCAAAACCCGGAGCCGCGCACCGAACTTGACTACGCCAGCCCCTACCAGCTCCTGGTCGCCGTCGTCCTCTCCGCGCAGGCTACCGACAAAAGCGTCAACCTCGCCACCCGGCAACTCTTCCCCGCCGCCCCCACGCCCACCGCCATGCTGGCTCTCGGCGAAGAAAAAGTCGCCGGATACATTAAGACCATCGGCCTCTTCCGCGCCAAGGCAAAAAACGTCGTCGCCCTCTCCCGGCTATTGATCGAGCGCCATGACGGCGAAGTTCCCGGTGATCGCGCCGCGCTTGAAGCCCTGCCCGGCGTCGGACGCAAAACCGCCAACGTCATCCTTAATACCGTTTTCCGCCAGCCTGTCATGGCCGTCGACACCCACATCTTCCGGCTCGCCAACCGCACGGGACTGGCCCCCGGCAAGAATGTCGCCGAAGTCGAAGCCGCCCTGATGCGCGCAGTTCCCCCGAAATACCTGCTCAATGCCCACCATTGGCTCATCTTGCACGGACGCTACGTCTGCACCGCGCGCAAACCGCATTGCGATACCTGCCTCGTGGCCGATCTATGCCCCTGGCCAGGGGAGGGCTGAAAAACACTGATCGCCCCCCCGCGCGCAATACCCTGCCCACAGCGGCACGGTCAGCACGGGGGCAAGGATGCCGTAGCCCACCAGCGCGGCGGCGGAACTACTTGTTTAGTCCCGTCATTGCGAGGAGCGCAGCGACGCGGCAATCCATGCTGCCAACTGGATTGCTTCACCCCGCCCGCAATGACGAACCTACCCCCGTCATTGCGAGCGAAGCGCGGCAATCCACGAACCGTATGGCACGCCACGGCATATCGAACCTCGCAATGACGTTCAATCAGCGTTTCCCAAAAGTCAGGTGCCGAAAAATTCCTTGACCTTATCCATCCACGATCTCGCCTTGGGGTTGTGGTGGTCGCTGTTGATGAGGGAGATGTCGTCGAATTCCTTGAGGAGTTCGCGCTGGCGCTCGGTGAGGTTGATGGGGGTTTCCACCACCACATGGCACAGCAGGTCGCCGCGTACCTGGCTGCGCACGTTCTTGATGCCTTTGCCACGCAGGCGGAAGGCTTTGCCGCTTTGAGTTTCTGCCGGAATTCTTAGGCGCGCGACGCCGTCGAGCGTGGGGATTTCAATTTCACCGCCCAGCGCGGCAGTGGCAAAGCTGATCGGCATTTCGCAATGCAAGTCGTCATGTTCGCGCTCGAATACGGAATGTGGACGGATGTGGATTTCGACGTAGAGATCGCCCGGCGGGCCGCCATTGACGCCCGATTCGCCGCGTCCGGAGTGGCGCAGGCGCATGCCTTCGCTGATGCCGGCGGGAATTTTGACTTCGAGCGTCTTTTGCCGCTTCACGCGCCCCGCACCGCCGCAATCGTGACAGGGGACGGGGATGATGCGTCCGCTGCCGTGGCATTTGGGGCAAGGCTGCTGGAGGGAGAAGAAACCCTGCTGGATGCGCATCTGGCCGGAACCGCCGCAGTTGGGGCAGGTAGTGGCGTGAGTGCCAGGCTTCGCGCCTGTGCCATGGCAGGTTTCACATTCTTCGATGGTGGGAATGCGGATGGTCTTTTCCGCGCCGCGCGCGGCTTCTTCGAGGGTGATTTCCAGGTTGTAGCGCAGGTCGGCGCCGCGGTAGACGTTGGAACGCCCGCGCCCGCCGCCGAAGAGGTCGCTGAAGATACCGTCGAAGGCATCCTCGAAACTGCTGCCACGGCCAGCGCCGCCGCCCGCGCCCATCGAGTCGATGCCTGCGTGACCAAAGCGATCGTAGGCGTCGCGCTTCTTGGCGTCGGAAAGCACTTCGTAGGCTTCCTTGGCTTCCTTGAATTTGTCCTCGGCTTCCTTGCTGTCCGGGTTGCGATCCGGGTGGTACTTCATCGCCAGCTTGCGATAAGCCTTTTTGATGGCGTCTTCGTTGGCATCGCGGTTGACGCCGAGGATGTCGTAGTAGTCTTTTTTGGGCATGGCGCTGCGCCTGGGTTATTTCGCTAAGGCTCTCTTGTGCAAAAGCCGAGCCTTTATCGGCTTGTCCGATAAAGGCTCGGCTGTCGCGGCAAGCCGTGCAGGGTATTACTTCTTGTCCTTCACTTCAGTGAATTCGGCATCGACCACGTCGGCCTCCGCCGCCTTGCCGCCGTCAGTGCCGGAATCGCCGCCCTGCTGCGCGTCGCCGCCGGACGCCTGTTGATGCTGTGCATACATCGCTTCGCCCAGTTTTTGGCTTGCCGTGGCAAGCGCCTGCGCCCTGGCATCGATCTTGTCTTTGTCTTCGCCCTTGATGGCTTCTTCGGCATCCTTGATGGCGGCTTCGATATGGGCCTTTTCACTGGCGTCGACCTTGTCGCCGTAATCGCCGAGCGCCTTGCGCGTGGCATGGATCAGGTTATCGCATTCGTTCCTGGCTTTCACCAGCTCGTGCGTGCGCTTGTCTTCTTCGGCGTGCGCGGCGGCGTCCTGTACCATGCGCTGGATTTCGTCATCCGACAGACCCGAGTTGGCCTTGATGGTGATTTTGTTTTCCTTGCCGGTGGCCTTGTCCTTGGCCGAAACGTGCAGGATGCCGTTGGCGTCGATGTCGAAGGTGACTTCGATCTGCGGCATGCCGCGCGGCGCGGGCGGGATGTCGGCGAGGTTGAACTGCCCAAGACTTTTGTTGCCCGCAACCAGGGGGCGCTCGCCTTGCAGGACGTGGATGGTCACCGCCGACTGGTTGTCGGAGGCAGTGGAAAACACTTGGCTCGCCTTGGTCGGGATGGTGGTGTTTTTCTGGATGAGCTTGGTCATGACCGCGCCCTCGGTCTCGATGCCGAGCGAGAGTGGCGTAACATCGAGCAGCAGCACGTCCTTGACGTCGCCTTGCAGCACGCCGCCCTGGATGGAGGCGCCGACAGCCACGGCTTCATCCGGATTGACGTCCTTGCGCGGTTCTTTGTTGAAGAATTCCTTGACCTTTTCTTGCACCTTCGGCATGCGGGTCTGCCCGCCAACGAGGATGACGTCGTCAATATCGGAGACTTTGATCCCGGCATCCTTGATGGCAATGCGGCAGGGTTCGATGGAACGTTCAATCAAGTCTTCGACCAGCGCCTCGAACTTGGCGCGCGTGATCTTGAGCGTGAGGTGTTTCGGGCCGTTCGCATCCGCCGTGATGTAAGGCAGGTTGATTTCGGTCTGCTGGCCGGAAGAAAGCTCGATCTTGGCTTTTTCGGCGGCTTCCTTCAGGCGTTGCAGGGCAAGCACGTCGTTCTTGAGGTCGACGCCCTGGTCTTTTTTGAATTCGGTGACGATGTAGTCGATGATGCGCTGGTCGAAATCCTCGCCGCCGAGAAAGGTGTCACCGTTGGTGGAGAGCACCTCGAACTGGTGTTCGCCGTCGATGTCGGCGATCTCGATGATGGAAATATCGAACGTGCCGCCGCCAAGGTCATAGACCGCGATCTTGGAGTCGCCCGGTTTCTTGTCCATGCCAAAGGCAAGCGCCGCCGCTGTCGGCTCGTTGATGATGCGGCGCACTTCCAGCCCGGCGATCTTGCCCGCGTCCTTGGTGGCCTGGCGCTGGCTGTCGTTGAAATAGGCGGGCACGGTGATGACCGCTTCGGCGACTTCCTCGCCGAGATAGTCTTCGGCGGTCTTCTTCATTTTGCGCAGCACTTCGGCGGAGACCTGCGGCGGGGCGATTTTCTTGTCGCGCACATCCACCCAGGCGTCGCCGTTGTCGGCCTTGACGATCTTGAAGGGCATCAAGTCGATGTCCTTTTGCACTTCCTTTTCGCCAAAGCGGCGGCCTATCAGCCGTTTGACGGCGAACAGCGTGTTCTTGGCGTTGGTGACCGCCTGCCGCTTGGCAGGCGCGCCGACCAGGATTTCTCCGTCGTCGGTGTAGGCGACCACCGAAGGCGTGGTGCGCGCGCCCTCGGAGTTTTCGATGACCTTGGGCTTGCCGCTTTCCATGACCGAAACGCAGCTATTGGTGGTGCCCAGGTCGATGCCGATGATCTTGCTCATGGGTTGAATTCCTTTTTCATTGAGATTTTGCATGCAGGCCGCCTTCCGGCCCGGAACGTTGTGAATATGGGGCGGCGCGGCACGCTTTCAAGCCTTGGCCCTGGCAACCATCACCATGGCCGGACGGATGACGCGCCCGTGCAACAAGTAGCCCTTTTGCAGCACGGTAACGACGGTGTTCGGTTCGGCATCGGATTCGACCGTGCCGATGGCCTGGTGTTTGTTGGGATCGAACTTCTGCCCAAGGGGATTTTCCTCGGCGAGATTCGCGCCCTCGAATGCGGCGACGAGTTGCCGGAGCGTGAGTTCCACTCCTTCGCGCAGTTTTTCCAGCGTCTGGTTTTCGATGGCGAGCGCGGCTTCCAGGCTGTCCTTGACCGGCAACATCGCCCCGGCGAATTTCTCGGCGGCGAATTTCGACGCCTTGGCGACATCTTCCTGCGCGCGGCGGCGCGCGTTCTCGGTCTCGGCCCTTGAGCGCAGCAAGGCTTCGTGCTCTTCGGCAAACCGCGCCTCGGCTTCGACGGCGCGCGCCTCGGCCTTGACGGAGCGCACTTCGGCTTCGACGACGCGCGCCTCGGCATCCCGGAGCGCGGCAGCCGGATCGGCGGGCGCATCTTGCGCATCCTGCGCGATGTTCCCGAAATCAAGCGTATCCTCTTCGGCTGGAAGAGAAAGGCCGCCCGCGAATGCGTGGGTCGGGGCGGGCGCGGCGGTTTCCCGCGCGGCGGTTTTTTCCGCAACGGTTTTCTCCACGGCGACGGCATCCGCCGCCGTTACCGTTGCCGCTGTTGCCATGGGCATTACCGGCGCACCGGCGGGCGCGCCGCCATATCCGGAAGAAACGAATTGACCCTGGGGTTGCCCATGACCAGGCTGCGCCGGATCAACGGGCCTTGATGGATGAGACGGCATGGGGCAAGGAATCCTCAACACGATTATGCTGAAGCGCCCAACTGGGGGCGGGACGGCGGATTTCAAGAGGGAAGCGCGAATATCTGCTTTCACGAGATGCATTCCGGCGCGGGGAACCAAGGCGTCGTACTATCGGTCCCTGATTAATAGACTGCGTGACAGAATACCGCCCCGCCGCCGACAGCGGATTTACATGACATCCCCAGCCAGCCGCCCTGCCCATCCACCCCCTACCCCGCCGTCCGCCACGATGATCGAACGCCATCTTCCGAGCGCCGCCTGTTGTCTTGCACTATTGAGCGCCGCGCCAACCCTGGCCGCAAATGGCCTTGAACCCGCCCGGCCCACCATGCCGGGCGAACCGGTTTCCCTCGAAGGCAAGATCGTCGCCCTAAGCCTGGAAGACGCGATATTCATCGGTCTGGGCGGCAACGCTGCCATCCGCAACGCTTACCGTGAGCGCCTTGCGCAGAAAACCGAGCTGAAAGCGGCGGAAAACCGATTTTCCCCAAAATTCTCGATAAACAGTCGCCACATCACCAGCCAGTATCCGAACGACAGCGCCAGCAAAACGGAATTTTCTCCCACTGCCACGCTGCAAAGCGAATACGGCACCCAACTCAGCCTGTCCTGGAACAACAAAGTTACCCAAGGCGGCCATACGGGCTACAGCCGCAACGACGGCGCCAGTTTTACCGTCACGCAGCCACTGTTGCGCGGCGCAAAGCGGGAAGTCGTGACCGCGCCCGTACGCCTGGCCCGTCTGGGCGACCAGATCAATCGGCTGAATCTGAAAGCCATCGTTTCGGACGCCGTCACGCAGATCGTCATTGCCTACAACGGCATACTGCGTTTCCAGGAACGGCTGCGGCTGGCCAGGCAGGCATGGATGCGCTCGCGGCAGGAATTACGCGATATGGGACACATGATCGCCGCCGGTTACTGGCGCGATTACGACTTCGTACAGATCGAAGCCGAAGCCGCCCATCAAGAACTCTCGCTCGAAGAAGCCACGAACCAGCTCCACGCCGAGTGCCACAGGCTGTCGCACCTGCTCGGGCTGAATCCAGAAACGAAAATACGCGCCACCGACCCGCTCGAAGCCAGCCCCGCCCAAACCCGTCTCGCCCAGGCGCTCGCCGCCGCGCGCACGCGCCAGCCCGCGTACCTGATCCAAACCATTACTTCCGAGCAGGCCGCCATCAAGCTGGCCGTGGCGCGCGACCAGCAACAATGGGACGTTTCATTGGTCGGCGGCGGCAGCCAGGCGCGCGAGTATTTCACAGGCGCGAATGGCCGCCAAACCAGTGAAAACCGGGAAAATCACGCGGGCATCAAAATCGACATTCCCTTTGGCGATGTCTCCCGGCGTCAAATCGAAGTCCGCGCCCGCATGGAAGCCAAAGCACAGAATGACCGCCTGATCGAAGCGCAGCAGGCGCTGGAGCGCGGCATCGGCGATGCGCTGCGCGACCTCGATACGCACTGGCGCAAGTATGAAGCCGCCCAGCGCGCCTTCGAGCTTTCGCGCCGCAGGCTGGAAATCGAGCGCGAGAAATTGCAAAGCGGCCTCTCCAGCAGCGCCCGGATACTGGACTGCGAATCCGATCTGCGCAATGCCGAAACCGCCCGCCTCGACGCGCTGCTTGCCTACCGCAACGCGCAGACGGCGCTGGATCGTGCGCAAGGCACGACCCTGGAGCAATGGGAAATCGCGCTCAACGACGACTAAGCATTTAATGACACAATCCTGCCTGCCTGCTCACTGGAAGGAGGCCTTATGGGACAAGTTTTACACGGCAGCGCCAGTCCTGGACTTACGATAAACCGCTTTATCGTCGTCGCAACGGCATTGAGCGCCTGCTCCGGCGCCTCAAAGCGTAGCGGCGAGTCTTCACCCGCTACGATAAGCTCGACGCTATCCTTGCCGCATTCATCACGATTCCACGGAACCGTTCATTTTTGTCTCCTTGGCGCATACACAGGCCAAGCGTAAAACAGACTATCGATTTACGGGGAAATATCCCCCAATACGCTTGCTGCGGGACTTCTCGCTGGAGCTGCCACACTGCTGGCATGGCGCACTTTTCGTAACCATGCGAGTGCGCCATGACGGGGTGCGGCATTTCCCAGCCATGACGGTTTTTGCATATATGCCACAACGCCGTCCCGGTTCCAGCCCCCCGGCCGCGACATGATCCTCGCCACAGCCCTCCGCAAAGGAAGGGAAGCACCCAGCATCACATCTCCGGCATTTTATTAAATGACTGTTGACTTCATGAATGCGAACCGTGTTATTCTTTAAACATCGTCATGCAACAATCCGGGCATATGTTCGCATCCATCCCCATCAACCATACCCTGCTCGCCGCCGGTCCAACCGTCGGCGGCCAGCTACGCATCGCCCTGCGCGAACAGCGCTGCATCACCGGGTCGCCCACCCCCGGCGCGCCAGTGGCGATTATGCAGCCATGAGCCGTTATCGCTACCGCGCCTGCGACACGCGCGGAAACATCGTCCAGGGCCAGCTCGAAGCCGCGAATTCCGGCGAACTCGACGCTCGCCTGCGCGCTCGCGGGCTGGAACTCCTCAGCGGCAAACCCGCGCCCGCCTGGGCAGGCAGGTTCCGGCGGCGCATTCCTCGACGCGAACTGATCCATTTCTGCTTTCAACTCGAACAATTGCTCGACGCGGGCGTGCCAATGCTCGACGCGCTCGCCGACCTCGCCGATCCCGGCGAAGGCGACAGCCATGCCGCCATGCAAGCGCTTGCGACCGACCTGCGCGCCGAAGTCGAACGCGGCCAGCCGCTTTCCGCCGCCATGGCCCGCCATCCGCAGGCTTTCGACGACGTGTTTCGCGGCATGCTGCGTGCGGGCGAAACCACAGGCGACCCCGCTTCCGTGCTGCGCCAGATTGCCGCCGATCTTGCCCGCGCCGATGAAATCGCCGCGCAGGCCCGCAAGGCCGCTATTTACCCGACTGTCGTCATCGCCCTGCTCGGCGGCGCGGTGGTGGTCTCGCTGACCCAGGTCGTCCCCCAGGTTGCCACGCTGTTTCACGCCAGCGGCGAAACGCTGCCGCTTCCGACGCGGATGCTGATCGGGTTCTCCGCCTGGTTCGGCCAATATGGCTGGCTGCCGCCGCTGGCGTTCCTCATACTTGCGGCGGGGTCTTCAGCGATAGCATCACGGCACGCCGGGTTCCGCCTCTGGCTGCACGCCCTCGCGCTGCGGCTGCCCCTGGTCGGGCCAATCCGGCAACGGCTGGCCCTGGCCCGCATCGCCAGCGTGCTCGCCATGCTCTACGCCAGCGGCGTCACTGTCATCGACGCGCTCACCAGCGCCGCGCGCGCAACGCCGAATCTGGCGATCCGCGCCGGTATTGAAACCGCTGGCGCACATATCGCTACTGGGCAGGGTATCGCCAGCGCGTTTGCGTCCACCGGCCTTTTTCCCCGCCTCGTCACCCGCATGCTGCACCTGGGCGAACAGACGGGGCGACTCGACAATGCCCTCGGCCAGCTCGTCTACTTCTACGAGCGCGATGCCCGCGAGGCTATCGAACGCTTGCAGGCCGCCATCGAACCCGCGCTGACCGTGGCAATGGGGCTGCTCATGATGTGGATCGCGCTCGCCGTCCTCGGCCCCGTCTACGACATCATCACCCGGCTGCCGGTCTGAGGCGCGCAATGGAATATTTCATGCTCATCAATGCGCGAGGCCTTGAGGCGTGGCGATCCGCCCGGAACGGTATCGCGCGCGCGGCGACGTTTCCCGCCGCCGACCCCGAAGCGCCCGCGCGGCTGAACGGCTGGCTCGCGAGCGCACGCCGCCGCTGCATCCCGGTCGCCGACCTGGCCGATGAGCGCCACGTCATTGAACGGCTGCCGCGCGTCTCGAGCGCCGACCGGCAGCAGCTCATCGAACGGCGGCTGGCGCAACATTTTCCGGATACGCCGCTGACGAGCACAAGACCGCTGCCCGCCGCGCCCGGAGACCGCCCGCTCGAAGCCGTGCTGCTGGCTGCCCTGACCCGTCCGGCGGACATCGCGCCATGGCTGGAAATTCTGGGCGAAGCGGGGGCGAACGGCCTGACTGAAGTACGCGCGCCCACCAGTGTGCCCTTCCTGCTCGAACGCTGGTATCGCCGCCAACGCACACTCCCGGCGCAAGCGCTGCTGCTCACGCTTGGGGCGGGCGGCATGCGGCAGGTTTTCTTCCGCCATCGCCGCCTCACGTTTTCCCGCGTCATTCCGGCAAGAGACGATGCCCTCGGCGACTGCCTGCCGGTTTACCGCGACGAACTCGCGCAAACCCTGGCATGGCTGCCCTCGCAGCGCCTGAGCGACAGACCGCCGCCAGTCAGGGTGCTGGCAACGGCGGACGATTTGGCGGTCCTGCGCGAGATCGCTCCCGCCGCAGGCGACGACATCGCGTTCATCGATCTCGCCCGGCATCTGGATAAGTGTGACGGCGACATGCCCCCGTCCGGCATCCTGGCGCTTGCCTTGCAGGAAGCGCGCCGTGCCGGCCCCCTCGGGCATTACGAATGCCCACAGATGCGGCGCACCCGGCAGATTGCCCGCGCGCAGCGGATCGCGGTCGCACTCAGCATGACATTTACCGTATCCGGCCTGATCGCGGCGGCGACCGACTTTGCCGCTGCCAAAAGCCTGCGCGAAGAAGCCGAACAGATTACCGCTAGGCAACAGGGTTTGCAGCGCGAAATCGACAACCTGAACGCAAATGCCGTCCAGGCAGCCGACGCCGGCAAACTCGACGCCTGGCTCGACAACTACGAGCGCCTCGTCCACGCCAAGGGAACCGCCCCCGCGACCGTCCTGCAAGCCGTCGCCGACCTGCTTGCCGAAGCGCCCTGGGCGCGTCTCGAAACGCTCGCCTGGGAACAAACCCAAAGCGGCCATACCCCGGCCCTACTGCCCGGATTCGCCACGAAAGACTTCCCCTCCGGGGAGGCGGCATCCGCCGTCGTCGCGCTGGAAATTTCGCTGAATGCCAACGCGCCGCCACCCAAACCGGCGGCGCTATCCCTAGCCGCGCGATGGCAGCGGCTGCGCGGCAGCCCGGCACAGGTCGAGGTCGACGGCGATACCGCCTTGCTACGATTTCGTGCCGCACTTCCATTGGCGGACACCGGAACATCGCTACGCCAAGCGAGCGCGCCATGAAACTGCCCGCGATTTTTCCCCTGCCGCCTTTACTGCGCCGCCCCCTACTTTTCTGCGTGGCGGCGGTCATCGCCGCATCGTCCATGTGGGTTCTTGCCGCCAGCATACACGCGGAGCAGGAGGCGGCGGCGCGCCGCGCGCGCACGGTGGTACAGACGCTCGAAACCCGTCTGATGCGCAGCCGCGAGGCCGAAACCCGCCACGCGGCGCTCGTGCAGCGCGTCGAGGCGCTGTCCGCGATGGCGGGCGAGGCTCCGGACAGTACCGAATGGGAACGGCTCGCCGGCCGGCTGGCCGAAGATACGCGAATCGCCAATATCGTCCTGCATGCGCAGTCAGAACCGATGCCCTCTCCCGCGCCTGCCGGCATACCCTCGATCGGGACGCATCGCTTACGGATAGACGCCAACCTGCTGCATGAGGAAGCCGTGCTCGCGCTCAATGCCATAGTCGTGGACATCCCCGCCCGCTTCATCCCATCGGGCTGCGCCCTGCGCCGTAAATCCGGCGCGACGGCTGCCATATTCACATTGCGGGTGCGATGCGAATTCGACTGGACGGCGCTCGCGCCGCCCGTGGAAAGGCCGCAATGAACACTTTCGCACGCATCCTGCCGCTTGCCGCTTTGCTCCCCGCGCTGGCGACGGAACCGGCCAGCGCGCAGCAATCGACCATCTCGCTCAGCGGACGGGTTTTTTTCACCAACGCCGAGCGACGGGCGCTAGAAACAAAGGCGGTCTCCCCCGCCGCATCGCCGCCGGCTCCGCCCGCCGTGACGGCGAATCCGCGCCGTTTCGATGGCGCGCTGTGGCGCGGAAAGCAAATCGTCACGCTGTGGTTCGACGGCAAGGCGGACGATCCGACCAGCGATGCCGCCATCCGCATCATCGACGGCTCCCCGGCCATGACGCTCGATGGCCGTTCCAGGGCCTTGTTCCCCGGCGGAACATGGCCGCCACAAGACGCCGCCGGGGAAACGCCATGAATCCGCACCTTCTCCCCCGGCGCGCACGCGGCGGCATGCTCCTCGCCCTCACGATCCTGCTGCTGCTTTCGGTCGGCGCCACGCTCGCCGCCGCCCGGCACTTCCTCCACCAATCCGGGCGGCGAGCCGAGGCGCATAGCGCCGCAACGCTCGCCGAAGCCCGGGCGGCGCTCCTCGGCTATGCTCTCATCTACCCTGAATTGCACCCCGGACAAGGGCCGGGCTATCTGCCATGCCCCGACCAGGCCAACACCGGCTCGGCTCCCGGCGTAGCCTGCCATGCGCGCAACCTTGGCGCATTTGGCCGCTTCCCCTGGCGCACCCTGGGATTGCCGATACCCGCCAGCGGCCCCGGACAATGCCTGTGGTATGCCGTCTCCGGCAGCTTCAAGCACAACCCCAAAGCCCTGGCGCTCAACTGGGACAGCCCCGGACAATTCGAGATCGTCGACACCGCCGGGCGTATGCTCGGCGGCGAGGGGCACAGCGCCGTCGCGGCGCTCATCGCGCCGGGTATCGCGTTGCCAGGGCAGGCGCGCCCGCCCGCCGCCGCCTCCACGGGTGCGCAACGCTGCCCTGGCAGCGATAGCGCCGCCGCCGATCTCCCGGCGTTTCTCGACCGCGACTACGGCACTGGCTTCCCGGACGGCATCACCATCGTCCACGGCCTACCGGGATCGGACGCCAACGACATCGTTGCCTGGCTCACCGTCGACGACATATTCAACGCGCTGCGCCTGCGCGGCGATTTTCCCGCCCTGATCGACACCGTGCTCGACACCGCCGCCGCGGTACTGGAAACCTGGCTCGACGCCCCCGGCCTCATCGCCGCGCACGCCGAAAGCATCGTCGGTGACCGGGCGCATGGCCGCTTCCCCGATGCCGCCGCCTCCGGTATCGCGCCGGAGGCGGCGAACGTATACGACAACTGGCACGACCAGTTGCGCTTCGTCGCCTGCACTGGCGAAAACGCTTGCCTGACGGCGGCGCTTGCCGACCCGGCCATATCGAACGCCGACGCCGTTACGGAAACATGCCGCGCCCTCGTCATCTTCGGCGGCGAGCGGCGGCGCGGCGACGCCCCGCAACGCCGCCGCGCTGAAAACGAACGTGCAGACCCGGCCCAATACCTCGAAGGCGAAAACCTCACGAGCTACACCTCCGGCATGGGCGGCTACAGGGGTTTGCGCCATTACACCATCAGCGACCGGCATCAGCCCGCCAGCGAGGAGGTCATCCGATGCCTACCCTGAACACGTGCGGTCCCGCCCCTGGTTTTACCCTCATCGAAATGACCATCATGCTTGTCGTATTGAGCCTGCTCACCGGCGTATTCGTCGCGCCTCTCGCCGCCCGGATCGAAGCCAGCCAGCGCCGCGAAGCCGAGGCCCTGCTCGACGACATCGTCGAAGCCCTCATCGGTTTCGCCCTGCTCCATGGCCGTCTGCCCTGCCCGAGCATCGAGGCCGACCCCGCCAGCCCGGCTTACGGACTGGAACATCCCACGCCCTGCGCGGCGAATATTCCCGGCTACCTGCCTTGGCGCACGCTGGCCCTGCCCGCCCACGACCCTTGGGGCGGCCCGCGCGCCAGCGCCGCCGCCCCATGGACGGGGCATTGGCGCTACCTGCCGGACAAGAACTTCACGGCGGGCGCGATCACGCTTGCCACCCTGCCCAGCGGCGCCATCCAGATCCGCGACCACGACAACAACCCGATCACCACCGTCGAATCCCGTACCGTCGCCGTGGTGTATTCGACCGGCCCCAACCGCCGGGACGACGGCCGCAATGCCGCCTGGTCGCCTGCCGCGCCCGTGTTCGAAGCCGGAGAGCCGACGCCTGGCTTCGACGATCCCTTGCGCTGGATCGGCCATCCGCTCCTCGTCGCCCGCCTTGCCCGAAGCGGACGGCTGTAAGCCCCAGGGCATTCCTCATCAACGCTTCACAAGGAGAACTCCATGCGCAACAAGCAAACCGAACCTCGTCAGACTGGTTTCACGCTGGTTGAAATTTCCATCGTCCTCGTCATCATCGGGCTGCTGCTCGGTGGCGTGCTCAAGGGCCAGGAATTGATCGACAGCGCCAAGGCCAAGAATCTCGCCCAGGACTTCCGCACCGTGCCGATGCTTATCAACGCCTACCAAGACAAGTTCCGTGCCCTGCCCGGCGACGACAGCCGCGCCATTGCCCACGTCTGCCCGGCCACGGACGCCGCTTGCACCGTCAATGGCGACGCCAACGGCAACATCGGCGGCAACTGGAACGACGAAACCGCGGACGCAACCGAAGCCATTTACTTCTGGCAACACATCCGCCTCGCCAACCTCGCCACCGGCGCGACCGGCATCGCCGACGCCGAATTCCTGCCGCTCAACAGCGTGGGCGGGCGCATCGGCATCCAGGCGGGCGGCGCAACAGCCCCGCTGGGCGTCCCGGGCAGCTACGCCATGTGCTCGGCGGGCATCCCCGGCAAGCTCATCCGGCAACTCGACGGCATGCTTGACGATGGCGATCCGGCAAGCGGCGCGATGCGGGCGGGCGTCACCACCGCCACACCGATCGTTGCCGCCGATATCGACGACGGCACGGTCTACGTCGCTTGCTTCGGCGTTTGAAAAACGAACCGCGCGGACGCTCCCCTTTTGCCGGGAGGGCGTCCGCGCGGTTACCGGGCGATGATCTGCCCGAACGCTGACGGCGCTACTGCTTATTGACTGCTGCCGGCGGCGGCGTCGCTGCCGTTATTGCATGCGTAGCCGGTGCAGACAGGCGCCACGGCTACCGCAAACTCTCTCGCGGGTTTGACGCAGCGGTTCGCGACGAGGATGCCGTTGATGTTGTTGTTGACGGAGATGATACTGGGGCGGCCTTTGTTGCTGCCACTCATCGGTTCGATGAGGTACATGGAGTAATCGGGCCTGCTGGAAGAGACAGTGTGGCTCCAGTAGCGGATCGCCGTGGTTCCCGTGACCATGCCGAGGAGAGTGTTGTAGCCGCGGCTGAAGATTTCGTAGAGTTCTCTTTCGTTGGGAAGCCGCCATCCGGGGGCGCCGACGAGACCGTGATCGCACAAGGCGATGACGCCGGTCCAAGCGAGCGCGAAGGGGCCGTCGTAGGGGTAGACGCAGAGATCGCCGTCAGGAACGAAGAATTTGAATCTTTCAGCATAGGCCATGCTGCTGTTGGCGATGATCGGCCCCTGGTACGCGCCGCCGGGAACAGTGTAGGTGCCCACGGGGCAGACGGGCGGGGTGTAGACGAGCGCGGGGGCGGCGGCAACGGCTGCGGGGGTGTAGGGATTGTAGGCGGCGGGCGGGGTGTAGGTGTATCGGGTGTAGGCGTTTGGAGCGGCCTGGGCGGATGCCATCACAGCAAGGGCCATGCCAGCCACGACGCCGAACAGGGAAAATCTGATGGGTTGATGCTGTTTCATGATGCTCTCCTTTGCTCAAGCCGGTTGTGTAAGCAGATATACGTATTGCAAATCTGGCGCTCCGCATTATATGTCGTAGCAGATAGACATGTGCAGCTATCGTGCATATACATCGCAATAGTCTGTGCCTATATTGACGACGCTACCCATACGCAAGGAATCAGGGTCATCCTAGCGACGGGCTACAACGGGGGGTCTGTAGGAGAAGGCGCGGAAAGTGGCGGTTCCGGCGCGGTCGCCGCGGGCGGCGGCTCTGGCGAAGAAGGGTCCGGAGAAGGCTCTGGCGGCTCCGGCGAATAAATCGGCACAGGATAAGGCGTGATAGACGCGGATCGCGGCGGTTTGGCCGGACGCGCGAGCGGGCGCGGAGCCGGAGCGCCCGGGGTGGCGGGCGGGTCTGTCCGGGGCGAGGGAGGCGCGGCGCGGGCGGGCGCGCGTGGAACATTGAAGCCGCGCGGCGGCGGCGCGAAAGGTGCAATGGTGTATTGCCTGCCATGCCGTTCGCAATCGGCAAGTGTGTTGCCGATGTTTTTCTGGAAATCGTCCGAGCTGTCCAGACCGTCTTCCGCTTGCGCTTTTTCTCCGGCCAGACTGCCATCCAGCGAAATGCCGGGCGAAAACAGCAGGGAACGAGCGAAGTAGAAATCTTCCTTTGCCGCTTTCGGATCGCCGCCCGCCCAGCGGTAAAGGATTTTCCCCTCCCGCCAGTAAACGACGACTTCTTTTCGCCGCCCGGTCTTTTTCTTGTCCCGGCTGGTGCGCGGCAGCACGTAGCCCACGGCGCAGAAGTGGTTTTCGTTCTTGAAGCTGTCGTCCATCCTACCGACGATCAGGTTCTTGAGTTCGATTTCGATGATGCTGAAATTGTATTCATTCTCGAATTCGAAATGCCCCGCCGGATAAATCTGCCTGAAGATGAGGGTCGAGAAATCTTCCTGCGTCTCCGGCGGCGGCGGCGCCGCCTCCCCTTGACCCGTCTGCTCCGGCTCCAGCGCCTCTTGCGCCGCAAGCGTTCGTTTTTCCATGCCGTTGTGCAGCAGCAGGGAAATCAGGAACAGCAGCGCGAAAATCGAAAGCAGTCTCATTTTGTTCCGGATGCGAATCCATGACCGGCATTGCCGGACTAGCGGGACGGGCGCGATTTTTCCCGGAGCCGGACATGACGCCGGTACCGGCAGTGTTGAAAATGGCAACACGGGCGCATTCTAGCCGATCACTGAATTCAATTGCATCATCGCGGCGGCGAACCGTCCCGCGGCGTTTCTCGTGGGATAATCGCGCCTTCGATACGCCCCGGTGTCCGCTTCATGCCTGTTTCCTTTCCTGATTTTTCGGCTGCGCGTCTGCTCGTCGCGGGCGATGTCATGCTCGACCGTTACTGGCATGGTGCCGCCACGCGCATTTCCCCGGAAGCGCCGGTGCCGGTGGTGAAGGTGGAAGAGGACGAGTTCCGCACGGGCGGCGCGGGTAATGTGGCGCTCAACGCTGCTTCGCTCGGGATGCCGACCTGTCTGGTCGGGCTGGTGGGCAGGGACGACGCGGCGCGCCTTTTGTCCCAAAAGCTCAGGGACGGCGGCGTGGATTGCCGCCTGGTCGATGTGCCGGAGCATCCGACGATTACCAAGTTGCGGATCATCAGCCGCCATCAGCAACTTATCCGGCTGGATTTCGAGAATGATTTCGCGGAAGCGGAATCGTCCGGCATCGAGCAGAGCTTTACCGACGCGCTCGACGGAGCGGGCGCAGTGGTGCTCTCCGATTACGGCAAGGGGACGCTCGCCCGGATCGCGGAGTTGATCGCGGCGGCGCGCGCGCGCGGGCTACCCGTGGCGGTTGACCCGAAAGGCACGGATTTCGAGCGGTACAGAAACGCTTCTGTCATTACCCCGAACATGAGCGAGTTCGAGGCCGTGGTGGGCCGCTGCTCCGACGAGCAGGCAATCCGGGAACGTGGCGAGGCGCTGCGCCTGAGCCTGGGGCTGGATGCGCTGCTCATCACCCGCTCGGAGCACGGGATGACCTTGCTGCAAAAGGGCAAACCCGCCCTTGACCTGCCCACCCGCGCGCGCGATGTGTTCGACGTGACCGGCGCGGGCGATACGGTGCTCGGCGTGCTCGGCGCCTGCCTTGCCTGCGGGCTGGAATTGCCCAACGCCATGCGGTTTGCCAACGCCGCCGCGGGCATCGTGGTCGGCAAACTCGGCACCGCCGCCGTGAGCCGCGCCGAACTCGCCGCCGCGCTGACGCATTCCGAATAAACACAGGAGTTTTTCATGATTATCGTCACCGGCGGCGCCGGTTTCATCGGCAGCAATATTGTGCAGGGTCTCAACGCGCGGGGCATCGACGACATCCTGGTAGTCGATGATCTGGCGGATGGCCACAAATGCCTGAACCTGGCCGACGCCGACATCCGCGATTATCTCGACAAGGACGATTTCCTGGCCCGTGTCGTGAAAGGCGAGGATTTCGGCGCGGTCGAAGCGGTGTTCCACGAAGGCGCCTGCTCGTCGACCACTGAATGGGACGGGCGCTTTGTAATGGAGGTGAATTTTGCTTTCACCAAGGCGCTGCTGACATGGTGCGTGGCGCGCGGCGCGCCGTTCATTTACGCCTCCTCCGCCTCGGTCTATGGCATGGGGCCAGTTTTCCGCGAAGCGCGCGAACACGAACGCCCGCTCAATATGTATGCGTATTCCAAATTCCTGTTCGACTGCCATTTGCGCGCGCGCCTGGGCGGCATCGGCAGCCAGGTGGCGGGCTTGCGTTATTTCAATGTCTACGGCCCCAGGGAGCAGCACAAGGGCGCGATGGCGAGCGTGGCTTTCCACATCAACAACCAGTTGCACGACAGCGGGCGGCTGCGCCTGTTTGAAGGCTCCGATGGTTACGGGCCGGGCGAGCAGCAGCGCGATTTCATCCACGTCGATGATGTGGCCGCCGTCAATCTGTGGCTGCTCGATCATCCAGCGGTCTCGGGCATTTTCAATGTGGGCACGGGCCGGGCGCAGAGTTTCAACGACGTGGCGCGCGCCGCCATCGACTGGCACCGGCAATGGCGCGATGACGGCAGCTTTGGCGGCATCGACTACATTCCGTTTCCGGATCATCTCAAAGGCCGCTACCAGAGTTTCACCGAAGCCGATCTTTCGGCGCTGCGCGCAGCGGGCTGCGGGCACGAATTCATGGACGTTGCCACGGGCGTCGCGCGCTATTTCGACTGGCTGCACCGGTACTGAACACACGCGGCGATGCGGAAAATCCTGGTCGTTGGGCCGTCCTGGGTTGGCGATATGGTCATGGCGCAAAGCCTGTTCATGCGCCTGAAAGAATCCGGCGACTGTGACATTGATGTGCTGGCCCCGGCATGGTCGCTGCCAGTACTCGCCCGGATGCCGGAAGTGCGGCGCGGGGTGGCAATGCCGCTCGGCCACGGCCAGTTTGATCTGCGCACGCGCTGGCGGCTTGGGCGTGAGCTGGCGTCCGGACATTACGATCAGGCCATCGTGCTCCCCGGTTCGTTCAAATCCGCGCTCGCGCCCTTTTTCGCCCGCATCCCGCAGCGCACCGGCTTTCGCGGCGAAATGCGCTACGGTCTGCTCAACGACCTGCGCCCGCTCGACCGCGCGCTGTTGCCGATGACGGTGCAACGCTTCGTCGCCCTCGGCCAGCCGCGCGGCGAGGTAAGCGCGCCGCCCGCCTTCCGCGTGCCGAGACTGCGCGCCGATGCGGACAACCAGCGCGCGCTGCTCGAACGGCTCAGCCTCGACACCGCGCGCCCGGCCATCGCCTTCATGCCTGGCGCGGAATACGGCCCCGCCAAGCAATGGCCGCCCGCGCACTATGCCGACCTCGCCCGCCTGCTCGCCGCGCAAGGCTTCCAGATATGGGTATTCGGCGCGGAGAAGGACGGCGAGGCAGCGCGTCCGATTGCCGACGGCAACCCCGCCGTATGCGATCTCACGGGCCGCACCGGGCTTGGCGACGCGGTCGACCTCCTCGCGCTCGCCCGCGCCGCCGTCACCAACGACTCCGGTCTCATGCACGTCGCCGCCGCGCTCGACGTGCCGCTGGCGGCGATCTTCGGCTCCTCCAGCCCTGAACACACGCCGCCCCTGGGCCAGCGCGTCGCCGTCGAATCCCTGCGGCTGCCGTGCGCGCCCTGTTTCGCACGCCGCTGCCCGCAAGGGCACACCCGCTGCCTGAGCGGCATCGAACCGGCGCGCGTGTTCGCCGCGCTGGTGCCGTTCATCGGGGAAGAAAGGCGCTGACGATGCGCGTACTCATCGTCAAAACCTCCTCGCTTGGCGATGTCATCCACACCCTGCCCGCCGTCACCGACGCGGCGCGGGCGCTGCCCGGCATCCGCTTCGACTGGATCGTGGAAGAAGCCTTCGCCGAAATCCCCGCCTGGCACCCCGCCGTGGCGCGCGTGATTCCGGTCGCCTTCCGGCACTGGCGGCGGCATCCGTTCGCCCGCACCACGCGCGAAGCATGGCGCGCCTTCCGCGCCGCGCTTGCCGACGCGCACTACGATTGCGTGCTCGACGCCCAGGGCTTGCTGAAAAGCGCCCTGCTCGCCCGCCAGGCGTGCGGCCCCCTGCACGGGTTGGATCGCCACTCGGCGCGCGAACCGCTGGCGAGCCTCGCCTATGACAACCGCCACGCGGCGCCCTGGGGCCGTCATGCCGTGCGGCGCGTGCGAGAACTGTTCGCCGCCGCGCTCGGCTACGCCCTGCCGCTGGAAGCCTTGGACGGCGCCGACGGCGCGGCCAACGCCGATGCCGCCGTCTACGGACTGGATCGCGCCCGCGCGCTCACCGGCGCTCCCATGCCGCCCGACAGCGAAGCGCCCCGGCTGGTCTGCCTTCATGGCACGACCTGGCCCACCAAGCACTGGCCGGAAGCTTACTGGCGCGAACTCGCCTGCATCGCTTCCGGGGCGGGCTGGCAAGTACGCCTGCCATGGGGAAACGACGCCGAGCGCGAGCGCGCCGTCCGCATCGAGACCGGACTCGATGGCGTGCGAGCGCTCCCCCGCCTGACACTCGGCGGGCTGGCCGCCGAACTCATCGCCGCCACGGCCTGCGTCGCCGTCGACACCGGCCTGGGTCATCTCGCCGCCGCCTTCGACGTTCCCGCCGTTTCGGTTTTCGGCCCCACCAACCCGGGCTTCACCGGCGCATGGGGCCGCCGCCAGCAGCACATCGCCACGGATTTCCCCTGCGCGCCCTGCCTGAAAAAAGTGTGCTCCCGCCGTCCCGTATCGTCGAACACCGCCGATGTTGAACCGCCCTGCTTCGCCCGCCTGAATCCTTGCCGGATATGGCATCACGTTCTGAAACTTGCCATTTCGGGCGAAGCGGCATGATCCACGATCCGCGATCGGCGTTGACGGATGCTCCGTGACTTTGTACCGTGCCTGGCATTCGACATGGAAAAGCGCCCGTGAAGATCAAGCCCCGCCACGACATCGAATGGGATGAACTGCCCAGGAT
>JAIRMC010000082.1 GCA_031258965.1 Azoarcus sp.
CAGCCCAGCCATGCCACCAAGCACCCACACTTATCGGTTGTCCAACTTGTTAAAGAACTCTCGCCCACAAGCAGCGAAGAGGCGAGATTCTGAACAACACAACGCCCACTGTCAACCCCCTCCCCCAAGAGGTAACTACCGCCCTTTGGGCGTCTACAAAATCAGTAACCATGGCGATCGGACAAGCTGCGTGCCATTAATCAAGGTAGCCGGATACGAGGCTCGCCACTACAGTGGCGAGCGCATCAAGCGGCGCGACCGCCCTTGCATTCCCCGCCCTCGCGCTTACACTACGCGCTTTCCCATCCGCCCCGGAGAACCGCCATGTCCATCAAGTCCGACCGCTGGATTCGCCGCATGGCTGTGGAACACGGCATGATCGAGCCTTTTGCGCCCGCGCTCGTGCGCGAGGTCGAGGGACGGAAAATCGTCTCCTACGGCACGTCGAGTTACGGCTACGACATCCGTTGCGCCCCGGAATTCAAGGTCTTCACCAATATCAATTCCACGGTTGTCGACCCCAAGGCGTTCGACCCCAAGTCTTTTGTCGAAATCAACGAGGAAATCTGCATCATCCCGCCCAATTCTTTCGCGCTGGCGCGCACGATCGAGTATTTCCGCATCCCGAGGAATGTACTGACCGTCTGCCTCGGCAAAAGCACTTACGCGCGCTGCGGCATCATTGTGAACGTCACGCCCTTTGAGCCGGAATGGGAGGGTTACGTGACGCTGGAGTTCTCCAACACCTCGCCACTACCCGCCAAAATCTACGCGGGCGAGGGCTGCGCGCAGGTGTTGTTCTTCGAGTCCGACGAGGTTTGCGAGACTTCTTACAAGGATCGCGGCGGCAAGTATCAAGGGCAAACGGGCGTGACGCTGCCGAAGATTTGACATCCGTCAGCAACATTGAAATACCATTCACATCAACAAGGGAAAGCCATGCATCCAGTCTTACAAAAAACCTTTGGCGGATTATCCAAGCAGTATTACTTTCGCCAGTTCGTATTTGGTCTGGTGCTAGCAGCGCTGATCGTGGTGCTTCTTGTGTCCATGGCCGAGTCAACTGGAAAAGCACCGCCCTTTTTTACGTTTCTGCTGATAGCCATCAACACGATACTTTATCCATACTCGCGGTTTGTTTATGAAAGTATCGTCAACTTCATCATAGGCAATAATGTATTTATTGTTAATGCTATCGCAATGATTGTCGTCAAGATAATGATGATGAGCATTTGCTGGTCAATGGCCATTTTTATTGCACCAGTTGGCTTAGCATATTTATATTACCATCACTCCAAAAACGAAAAGCGGGAATAATACAGGTGCGATACGGTATTATAGTACTCAAATTGTTTTTCTGGCCGCCACCACCACTCCGTCGATGAAGGAGACGAGATGCATTTCAACTTCCCCATCATCATCATCGACGAGGATTTCCGCTCCGACAATGCCTCGGGGCTAGATATTCGCGCGCTGGTTGGGGCCATCGAAAAGGAAGACATGGATGTTCTCGGTGCAACCAGTTACGGCGACCTCGCGTCTTTTGCGCAGCAGCAGAGCCGCGCCTCGGCGTTCATTCTGTCCATCGACGATGATGAATTTACGTCCCGTGAAGCCGCCGACAAGGCCATTGCCGCCCTGCGCGCTTTCGTCGAGGCCATCCGCCGCCGCAATACCGACATCCCGATCTTCCTTTATGGCGAAACCCGCACTGCGCGCCATATTCCCAATGACGTGCTTCGCGAATTGCACGGCTTTATCCATATGTTCGAGGACACGCCGGAATTCATTGCCCGTTACGTCGTGCGCGAAGCCCGGCATTATCTTGATTCACTGTCGCCGCCGTTTTTCCGCGCGCTCACCCATTACGCCGCTGATAGTTCTTATTCCTGGCATTGCCCCGGCCATTCTGGCGGGGTGGCTTTCCTGAAAAGCCCGGTCGGGCAGATGTTCCATCAGTTTTTCGGCGAAAACATGCTGCGTGCCGATGTCTGCAATGCCGTCGATGAACTCGGGCAATTGCTCGATCATACCGGCCCAGTGGCGGCCTCCGAGCGCAACGCGGCGCGCATTTTCAATTGTGACCATCTGTATTTCGTCACCAACGGCACGTCAACATCCAACAAAATGGTCTGGCACACCACGGTTGCGCCCGGCGACATCGTGGTGGTGGATCGCAACTGCCACAAGTCGGTGCTCCACTCGATCATCATGACCGGCGCGGTACCGGTGTTTCTCACGCCAACCCGTAATCACTACGGCATCATCGGGCCGATTCCCATCGAGGAATTCGCTTTCGAGAACATCCAGAAAAAGATCGAGGCCAATCCTTTCGCGCGCGAGGCGAGAAACAAGAAGCCGCGCATTCTCACCATCACGCAATCGACTTACGACGGTGTGCTCTATAACGTCGAAACCATCAAGCAGATGCTCGACGGCCATATCGACACGTTGCATTTCGATGAAGCTTGGCTGCCGCACGCCGCTTTTCACGATTTTTACGGCGACTACCACGCCATCGGCGAGGGGCGGCCACGCTGCCAGGATTCGATGGTGTTTTCCACGCAATCTACCCACAAGCTGCTGGCCGGACTGAGTCAGGCTTCGCAAATCCTCGTGCAGAATTCCGAATGCCGACAGCTCGACCGCGATGTGTTCAACGAAGCTTATTTAATGCACACGTCGACTTCGCCGCAATACGCCATCATCGCTTCCTGCGACGTGGCGGCGGCGATGATGGAAGCGCCCGGCGGTACGGCGCTGGTCAATGAATCGCTAGCGGAGGCCATCGAATTCCGCCGCGCCATGCGTAAGGTCGGCGGCGATTACGGTGGCGAGGATTGGTGGTTCCAAGTCTGGGGGCCGGAGCGGCTCGACGACGACGGCCTGCTGAGCCGCGAAGACTGGATGCTCCACGCCAACGAACGCTGGCACGGCTTCGGCGAGCTTGCCCCCGGCTTCAACATGCTCGACCCGATCAAGGCCACCATCATTACGCCGGGGCTGGATGTCGACGGCGATTTTGCCGACGATACCGGCATTCCAGCGGCCATCGTCACCAAGTATCTGGCCGAGCACGGTATCATCGTCGAAAAGACCGGACTCTATTCGTTCTTCATCATGTTCACCATCGGTATCACCAAGGGCCGCTGGAACACGATGGTCACTGAATTGCAGCAATTCAAGGACGATTACGACCGCAACGAGCCGCTGTGGCGGGTCATGCCGGAATTCATCGCCCATCATCCGCGCTATGAGCGCGTCGGCCTCAAGGATTTATGCGGCCAGATTCACCGCTTTTACAAAGAGCACGACGTGGCGCACCTCACGACCCGGATGTATCTCTCCGAAATGGTGCCCGCGATGAAGCCCGCCGATGCCTTCGCCCGCGTCGCGCACGGCGAGATCGAACGGCTGCCGATTGCGGATCTTGAAGGCCGCGTGACGGCGATGTTGGTCACGCCTTATCCGCCGGGCATTCCGCTGCTGATTCCGGGTGAACGCTTCAACGCCACCATCGTGCGCTACCTCGCATTCGCGCGCGATTTCAATGCGACGTTTCCAGGCTTCGAGACGGACATCCACGGTTTGGTGAAGGGAGAGGACGGACGGTATTACGTCGACTGCGTGAAGGACGACGCGGAAACAGCGCCGCAATAGCCGCGTACCAAGGCTCCCTGCTTCGCGGCGCTCCGCGCTTTTTCACGCTTCGCGTTTTGCGGCGGTTTCCGCTTCCGGCTGCGCTTCGTCTATGTCCAGTTCCTGGATCTTGCGCGTAATGGTGTTGCGGCCTATGCCGAGCAGCAGCGAGGCTTCGATGCGGCGACCGCCGGTGAGCGCAAGGGCTTGCCGGATCAGCGTGCGCTCGAATTCGCGCGTCAGGTGGTCGAAAACCTTGCCAGGCATGGCGGCAAAGAGGCGTTCGGCTTCGAGACGAAGGGCGTTGACCCAGTTAACCGATGCTTCCTGCGCGGGGTGCTCGCGCAGGTCGGCGGGCAGGTCGGCAATGTCGACGCTCTGACCAGGGGCCATGACGGTGAGCCAGTGGCACAAGTTTTCGAGCTGGCGGATGTTGCCGGGGAAGGGCTGCGTTTGCAGGTATTTGAGCGCGGCTTCCGAGATGCGCTTGCTTTCCACGCCCAATTCATGCGCGCTGCGTTGCAGGAAGTAACGCACGAGGATGGGGATATCCTCGCGCCGCTCGCGCAACGGGGGTAGCCGCAGGCGGATGACGTTAAGGCGGTGGAAAAGGTCTTCGCGGAAAAGCCCTTGCCGGACGCGCTCTTCGAGGTTCTGGTGCGTGGCGGCGATGATCCGCACATTGGCGCGAATCGGCTGGTGCCCGCCGACGCGGTAGAAGTTGCCATCGGAGAGCACTCGCAGCAAACGGGTCTGCAACTCCGGAGGCATATCGCCGATTTCGTCGAGGAAAAGGGTGCCGCCCGAGGCTTGCTCGAAACGGCCCCGGCGTTGCGTGGCGGCGCCGGTAAATGCGCCGCGTTCGTGGCCGAAAAGTTCGGATTCGAGCAGGTCGCGCGGAATGGCGGCGGTGTTGATGGCGATGAAAGGGGCGTCCCGGCGCGGACTGTGGCGGTGCAGGGCGCGGGCGACAAGTTCCTTGCCGGTGCCGGACTCGCCGCTGATGGTGACGGTGGCGTGCGATTGCGACAGCCGCCCGATGGCGCGAAAGACTTCTTGCATCGAGGGGGCCTGGCCAAGGATTTCAGGGACGACAGTATTGTCTTCGTCCGCGTTTTCATGCAGCGGGCTTTGTTCGAGCGCCCGGCGCACGAGGGCAACGGCCTGGTCGACGTCGAAAGGTTTGGGCAAATACTCGAAAGCGCCGCCCTGGAAAGCGGAAACGGCGCTTTCGAGATCGGAATAGGCGGTCATGATGATGACCGGCAGTTGCGGGTAACGCTCCTTGACCCGGTGTAGTAGGGTCAGCCCGGAATCGCCGGGCATGCGGATGTCGGAGAGCATGACCTTGGGCGGCTGCGCTGTGGCGTCAAGGGCGGTGAGCGCCTCGCTCGCCGAGGCAAAGCTGCGGTAGTCGATGCTCTCGCGGCCCATGGCTTTTTCGAGCACCCAGCGGATGGAGCGGTCGTCGTCGATAATCCAGACAGTGTTCATTCAGGTGGTCTGATGCATTATTTTGGTGCGGAATTGTCGGCCCATGCCTCAAGTTCGCTCAGTGACCGGAAGCAGGACGGTGAAGCAGGTCAGCCCCGGGCGGCTATCGACTTCGATCATACCTTGGTGGCGTTCGATGAAGTTTTGCGCCAGCGACAGGCCCAGGCCGCTGCCACCGTCGCGGCCCGAGACGAGCGGATAGAAAATCTTGTCACGGATTTCTTCCGGGATGCCGGGGCCGTTGTCAACGACATGCAATTCCAGTGCCATTTTGAAACGGCGCTTGCTGATGGTGACCTGTCGGGCGACGCGGCTGCGCAGGGCGATTTCGCCCTTGCCTTCGAGCGCCTGCGCGGCGTTGCGAACGATGTTGAGCAGCGCCTGGATGAGTTGCTCGCGGTCGGCAGTCAATTCGGGCAGGCTGGTGTCGTAATCGCGGTTGATGAGGATGTCGGGGAATTCGGCCAGGATGAGCCGCCTGACGTGTTCGAGGATGTCGTGGATGTTGAGCAAGGCCGGACGCACGATGTTGTGCGAGCTAAGCAGGCGGCTCATCAGGTCTTGCAAGCGGTCGGTTTCGGCGATGATGACTTTGGTGTATTCGTGCAGTTGCGGGTCTGAGAGTTCGCTTTGCAGCAGTTGGGCCGAACCACGGATGCCGCCGAGCGGGTTTTTGATTTCGTGGGCGAGGTTGCGGATCAATTCGCGGCTGGCCTGTTGCTGGTGCAGCAGTAGTTCTTCGCGCGCGACCCGGAGTTGCGCGTCGATGGGGCGGAATTCGAGCAGCAGGCGGACATTGCCGACATCGACCGGGCTGACGGTGCAATCAACGTTGATTTTGTCGCCGCCGGGGATTTGCACTTTGAGGTCGTGTCCGGTGTAACTCCAGTTGGTGCTCAGCACCTTGCGCAGCGCGTTGCCCAAAGGGGCGGAGTCGCCAAGCAGCACCCGGAGCGGTTGCCCCATCAGCTTGCGCTGGCTGACGGCGAAGAGGTTTTCGGCGCCAGGGTTGAGATGGCGGACGACGAGACCGGCATCAACAAGGACGACGGCCGAGGAGAGCAGGTCAAGTCCGGCGAAAGGTTCCGGCGCCGGGAGGGAAGGATAGTCTGTCATGGCGGAAAGCATGAGGCGTCATGCTTTCCGAAGCAAGCGCCATGCCGCCCGTTTTTAGCGCAGACCGGAGATTTCCTTATTCAGCGCCTCGATATTGCGCTCACGGCGCGCGACATCTTCCTTCAAGGGCTGCAAGCGATCCAGCACTTTCTGGTAATTGCGCTCATTGCCGTTGCGAACGGCTTCCTGGGCGGCCAGCGTCTTGCGGGCTTCTTCCAGCGCGGTCTGTTCGTTGGCGAGTTCGCTTTCCAGCACTTCGCGGCGGGCGTTGTCGCGCACTTTTTGGGCGTCACTGCTGACCTTGGGGAAAGAGGCGGCGGTGGCGCGCATGGGGATGGTCGATACCGGCTGCTCACCAGAGAGCAATTTGCAGTTCCTAGACGGGATATTCTCGTTGGTATAGGATATTTTGCCATTGGCATCTGTGCATTTATAGACCTGGGCAGGCGCGGGAGAAGCGAAACCGGCCAGCAGGAAAAAAAACGAAATGGCGCGCGTGAGCATCATGGTTGTATCCCTTCTGACGGACAGGGGCAGAGCGGGTTCTGCACAGTAGCGGAAATTACACCATAACGGGACGAATAGCATCCGTTATGGTCGTGATCTCTTGTTCTCTCGTGGCGTGCGACACAAGCGCGCGAACGCGTGGGGATTGCGCGACCCGCTTGCCGGATCAACCACCGCGCCCGGCCCCCTGTCGGTCGCCATTGGCGAGATAAAACGACATAGTGATTTTCTTTCCCGGGGCGGAGCGTCAGGCGGACGTCCGCAGTTTTTCCCGCTGCGCCTTCAGCTTTGCCAGGGTTGCTTCCGCCGCCGCAAGCCGTTCCTTTTCCTGGGCGACGATGTTTTCCGGAGCGCGGGCAATGAAGCTTTCGTTTTCGAGTTTCGCCTTTGCCTGCGCCGCCTGTTTTTCCTGCTTTTCGATTTCCTTCTTGAGTCGCGCGGCCTCGGCAGCGAGGTCGATTTCCACGACCAGCATCAATCGGGTTTCGCCGACGATAGCGACAGGGGCAAGGGTATCGGCGGGAAGGTCTTCGGCGTAGCGGATGTCGGAGAGTTTGGCGAGCGTGCGCAGAATGGGCGCGAGGGCGCGGATTTTCCCGATTTCGTCGGCCTTGCCCGCAACGATCAGCGGCGTTCGCGCCGCCGGGGAAACGCCCATTTCGCCGCGCAGGTTGCGGCAGGCGGAGACATGGGTTTTGAGGGCTTCCATCTGCGCTTCGGCGGCTTCGTCGATCTTGCCGGGATCGGCCTCCGGGTAGGATGCAAGCATGATGGTTTCCTGCGTTTTGCGCCCAGCCAGCGGCGCGACGCGCTGCCAAAGTTCTTCGGTGATGAAGGGAATGAGCGGGTGCGCAAGCCGCAGCACAGCTTCCAGCGTGCGGACAAGCGTCCCGCGCGTTCCGTTCGCGCCGCCGTCATCCGCAATGTCGCCGTCCATGAGGCATTTGGCGGCCTCCAAATACCAGTCGCATAACTCGTCCCAGATGAAATGGTAGAGCGCCTGCGCCAAGAGGTCGAAGCGGTAGTCGGAAAAATGCCGTGCGGTTTCAGCGGCCAGTTTTTGCAGGCGGCTTTCTATCCAGCGGTCGGCGAAGCTGCGCGCGGCGGCGTCAGTCGCCAGGTTGTGGCTTTCCACATTTATCAACACGAAGCGGGTGGCGTTCCAGAGCTTGTTGCAGAAGTTGCGGTAGCCCTCGCAGCGGCTGAGGTCGAACTTGATGTCGCGGCCCGGCGCGGCGAGCGAGGCGAAGGTGAAGCGCAGCGCGTCCGTGCCGTAGGCGGGGATGCCTTCAGGGAATTCCTTCCGCGTGCGCTTTTCGATCCTGGGCGCGTCCTTGGGGTTCATCAGGCCGGTGGTGCGTTTCTTGATGAGGTCGTCGAGGCCGATGCCGTCGATGAGGTCGATGGGGTC
>JAIRMC010000108.1 GCA_031258965.1 Azoarcus sp.
ATTTCGACCGGGCCTCGCCGAATCTTTTCAAATATTGCGCCGCAGGCAAGCACATTCCGAAAGTGGAAATATCCGCCTGCAAATCGGGCGGCGGGCAACAGGAATTCGCGCATATCACATGACCGACGTAATCGTGAGCGGGGTAACGCCAAACGGCAATGCCGGTTCCCAGTGGGTAGAAGCGGTGAGTCTGTCTTATTCGCAGATCGTGATCGAGGCCAAGGAGCAAAAGCAAGATGGCTCCACGGCTGCCGGGGTCTCCGGCGGCTGGAATGTCAAGGAGAACAGGGCTGTCGGTTGATGGCCCGTCCCCGCCCTGGAGACTCCGCGCCGGGAGCGGGTTTCTCAAGTCCATGTCGGGCTGGGCGCGTGGCATCCTGACCGTCAGCCTGTCTGCCATAGGCATGTTCCCTTGTTCGCTTTTTCGATGTCTGTCAGTACTTCGTCATGGGCGGCCAGTTCTTCGTTCGAGGGGCGCAATACCTTCAACACGGGGCGTTTATCCAAGGGAGCGTCCATGGCGGTTTCAGTGGCGACATCTTCTTCCAGTGATATGAGCAGGCTTTCTTGCCCTCTTGTCATAGCCAGGTAAACTTCGGCGAGCAGTTCGGCATCAAGTAGTGCGCCGTGCAAGGTTCGACGGGCGTTGTCGATTTCGTAGCGTTCGCACAGGGCGTCGAGCGAGGCTTTCTTGCCGGGGTTTTGTTCCCGCGCCATTTTCAGAGTGTCGATCACATCGGCGCAGAGTTCGCGCAAGGGCGGCTTGCCAAGCAGGTCGAGTTCGTGATCGAGAAAGCCAGTGTCGAAGGCGGCGTTATGGATGATGAGTTCGGCATCGCGTACGAAGGCTTCAAAGTCGGCGGCGATGGCGGCAAACACGGGTTTGTCGGCGAGGAAATCTTCGTCGATGCCATGTACGGCCCGCGCTTCGGCGGCGATGCCGCGTTCAGGGTTGATGTAGACGTGGAAATGCCGCCTGGTCAGGCGGCGGTCGAGCAGTTCGACACAGCCGATCTCAATGACGCGGTCGCCGCTTTTCCAGTCGAGTCCAGTAGTTTCGGTGTCGAGTACGATTTGCCGCATGGTTCGCCTTTCCTGTTTTTCCGGTGGGGGTCTGTCCGCGAGTGGCGGTAGTATACGGCTTCGCTCGCCCCATGGCATTCGTGCGCTTGCCGGATGATTGGGGGCACGAGGCGGGCAAACCCGGTAAAATCTTTCGTCTTGGCGCTACGGCGCTTCTTTTTCGTCCGCGATCATGGCTTTGAGCAACCCCACGTTCCAGCAAATCATTCTCGCGCTCCAGCAGTTCTGGAGCCAACAGGGCTGCGCCCTGTTGCAGCCTTACGATATGGAGGTCGGCGCGGGTACCAGCCATACCGCCACTTTCTTGCGCGCCATCGGCCCCGAGCCGTGGAAAGCCGCTTACGTTCAGCCTTCTCGCCGCCCCAAGGACGGGCGATATGGCGAAAATCCCAACCGGATGCAGCATTACTATCAGTTCCAGGTTGTGCTGAAGCCCGCGCCGGACAATATTCTCGATCTTTATCTGGCTTCGCTTGAAGTACTGGGGTTCAATTTGCGCCTAAATGACGTACGATTTGTCGAGGATGACTGGGAAAACCCGACTCTGGGCGCGTGGGGCCTGGGTTGGGAGGTGTGGATGAACGGTATGGAAGTCACCCAGTTCACGTATTTCCAGCAGGTCGGCGGCATCGAATGCAGGCCGGTCACGGGCGAAATCACTTACGGGCTGGAACGGTTGGCAATGTATTTGCAGGGTGTGGAAAACGTTTATGACCTTGTCTGGACGCAAGGGCTGAGTTACGGCGATGTGTATCACCAGAATGAAGTCGAGCAATCGGCCTATAACTTCGAGCATTCGGATACCGCCTTTTTGTCCGAGGCGTTCGATGCCTACGAAAAGGCGGCGAAATATTTGATGGATAAGCAATTGGCCTTGCCCGCTTATGAGCAGGTGCTGAAAGCCGCGCACACCTTCAATCTGCTCGATGCGCGCGGTGCAATCTCCGTCACTGAGCGGGCCGCCTATATTGGACGCATCCGTAATCTAGCGCGCAGCGTCGCGCAAAGCTATTTCGACTCCCGTGCCCGCCTTGGTTTTCCGATGGCGCAAAAAGAGCGGGCCGAAGAAGTACTTGAGCAAATCAAAAGAAAAACCGCCTGAACCATGAATACCCGTAATCTGCTGGTCGAAATCTTCGTCGAAGAACTTCCGCCCAAGGCTTTAAAGACTCTGGGGGAAACTTTTGCCACGGCATTGGCCGCCGCCTTGCATCGGGATGGACTGGCTCCGGCGGATGCCGCCGTCACCGCTTATGCCACGCCGCGCCGCCTGGCTGCACATATCACCGACGTTCTGGACGCCGCTGCCGACAGGCCCATGACGCACAAGCTGATGCCCGTGACCGTCGGGCTGGATGCGGCGGCCAAGCCCACATCCGCGCTGCTGAAGAAGCTGGCCGCGCTGGGGCTGGAGGCTTCCGCTGTTTCCCGCTTGCGCCGGGAGCGTGACGGCAAGGCCGATATGCTGTTTTACGACAGCCTTGCCCGTGGGGCAACCTTGGCCGAAGGTTTGCAGCGAGCCATCGAAACCGCGCTCGTGGCATTGCCGATTCCCAAAATAATGAGTTATCAACTGGCTGACGGCTGGACGAGCGTCAACTTCGTACGCCCCGCGCATGGCCTGGTCGCGCTGCATGGCGAAGACATCGTGCCGGTTTCCGCCCTGGGTTTGCAGGCGGGCAACACAACGCACGGGCACCGCTTCGAGGCGATGGCAGGCCCGCTCATCATCCCGCATGCCGATGACTACGCTACAGTCTTGCGCGACAAGGGTGCGGTCATCGCCTCTTTTGCCGAGCGGCGCGTCGAGATTGCCCGCCAACTGGCCGACGCTGCCGCGCGGGCGGGCGCGAATCTGCATCCGGTCGAGGACGAGGCGCTGCTGGACGAAGTGACCGCGCTGGTCGAGCGGCCCAATGTGCTCGTCGGACAATTCGAGCGGGAATTCCTCGACGTGCCCCAGGAATGCCTGATCCTCACCATGAAGGCCAACCAGAAGTATTTTCCGCTGCTAAATGCCGATGGCATTCTAGAAAACCGCTTTCTCATCGTCAGCAACATCCGCCCCAATGACCCCTCTGCCGTAATCGGCGGCAATGAACGGGTAGTGCGTCCGCGCTTGGCCGACGCCCGGTTTTTCTTCGAGCAGGACAAAAAGAGAACGCTGGAATCCCGCCTCCCGGCGCTGGACAAGGTGGTGTACCACAACCGGCTTGGCAGCCTGGGCGAGCGCAGCAGGCGGGTTGCCGCCATCGCCAGTGCCATCACGGCGAACTTTGGCACTGAAAGCTTGTGGGTCGAAAGAGCCGCCAAGCTCGCCAAGGCCGACCTCCTCACTGAGATGGTGGGCGAATTCCCTGAACTTCAGGGGGTGATGGGGCGTCATTACGCGCTCCATGAAGGATTGTCGCCCGAAGTGGCCGATGCTATCGAAGACCACTACAAACCGCGTTTCGCGGGCGATGCGCTGCCACGCGGCGATGTCGGCTTGGCGCTTGCGCTGGCGGACAAGCTGGAAACCCTGGTGGGCCTGTTCAGCATCGGGCAGACGCCTACTGGCGACAAAGACCCTTTCGCCCTGCGTAGACATGCCTTGGGCATTATCCGGATATTGCTGGAAAGCGGCCTGCTCGTGGGACTCGACGACCTGCTTGGCTGGGCCGCGCGAAGCTTCGGTCTCGCCCTCGAAGACGGCACCCTGAAAAAGCTTCGAGATTTTATCTACGAACGCCTGGCGGGCTACCTGCGCGAACAGGGCTATACCGCGCACGAAATCGCCGCCGTCCTGAACCTGAAACCGCAATGGCTGAAATGGGTTCCCTGGCGTCTCGAGGCCGTGCGCAACTTCTCCGCACTGCCGGAAGCCGCCGCCCTGATCGCCGCCAACAAACGCGTCGGCAACATCCTGAAAAAATCGGACGTCGCGGCGAGAGCGTTCGTCTCTCCGGCCCTGCTGAAAGAAGACGCCGAAATCGTGCTCGCTCGTGCTCTGGACGACATCGCCCCCAGAGCGGAGAGTGCTTTCAAAAATGCCCAATATGTCCAGTCTTTGCGGGAACTCGCCGCCCTGCGCGGCCCGGTCGACGACTTCTTCGACAAGGTGATGGTCAACGCCAAAGATGCCGCCCTGCGCGCCAACCGCCTGGCGCTGCTCGCCCGCCTGCATGAAGTGATGAACCAGGTGGCCGATATTTCGTATCTTTCGGCCTGATTCCAGACGGAAAAAGCGAGGGGAGGAAAAGCCATGAAGCTCATTATTCTCGATCGGGATGGCGTCATCAACTACGACTCCGAGCAATTCATCAAGTCGCCCGAGGAATGGCGGCCCATTCCCGGCGCGCTCGAAGCCATTGCGCTCCTCAACCGCTGGGGTTGGCGCGTGGTCGTGGCCTCGAACCAATCCGGCGTGGGGCGCGGCTTGTTCGATATGGATACCCTCAATGCCATTCACGACAAAATGGTGAAGAACCTCGCCCAATCCGGCGGACGGCTCGATGCCATCTTCTTCTGCCCGCATCCGGCGGATTCTACCTGTAATTGCAGAAAACCCAAGCCGGGTATGCTGCTGGAAATTAGCGAACGTTTCAATGTCGACCTCACGGGCGTGCCGGTTGTGGGCGACAGCCTGCGCGACCTGCAAGCGGGCGTGGCTGTGGGCGGCCAACCTTATTTGGTGCTGACCGGCAAGGGAGAAAAAACCCGGCAAGACCCGGAACTCCCGCCCTCGACCGTCATTTTTGACGACCTCGCCGCCGTGGCGGCCCATCTGATTGCCTGAGCCGCTCCATCATGATCTTCGTGCGCGCTATCGTTTTCCTCATTGTTTCGTCACTAATAACGATCTGGTACACCTCGCAGGGCATGGTGGGCGCTGTTTTCGGCGTGAAGCCGATGACCCGCCATCGTTGGGTAACGCGCTGGGCGCCCGCGATGATGTGGGCCTCGCGCGCCCTGCTTGGTATTCGCTGCCGCGTGGAAGGGCGGGAAAACATCCCTGCCGGGCCGGCCGTCATCGTCTCCAAGCATCAGTCCGCATGGGAGACTTTCGGCTTGCAGGCGATTTTTCCGCCGTTGTGCTTCGTGCTCAAACGCGAATTACTGTGGGTGCCTTTCCTCGGCTGGGGGCTGGCAAGTATTCCGAAGATCGCCATCGACCGCGCGGCAGGCAAGAACGCGCTCGCGCAGGTCGTCGAGCAGGGACGCGAACGCCTGGAGAAAGGGCTATGGGTAGCGATCTTTCCGGAAGGTACGCGGGTCGCGCCCGGCGTGCGCGGGCGCTACAGACCGGGGGCAGCCTTCCTCGCCAAGCGCGCGGGCGTGTCGGTCGTGCCGGTGGCGCACAACGCGGGCGATTTCTGGCGGCGCAACGCATTCCTGAAATATCCGGGTGAAGTCGTGGTCAGCATCGGGCCGCCAATCGAAACGAAAGGCGTCAGGGTCGAAGAAATCCACCGCCGCACGCGCGACTGGATCGAAAACGAAATGACCCGTCTTTTTCCTCACCATTTTCAGGGCGGCAACGTGGAGCAGGGCGAGGACGAAAAAGGGAGTGTTTCAGAAAACGGAAAAATCGTCCGCTAGGGAGCCTCTGAGCAGTATTGCAGAAATCCGCGGGGAGGCTCGAGTCCAGATTTGGCGGAGATATTCGTAGGGTCAGGCTGCGTAATGTTTTCAGTTGGCGGGCGCGGTACATTTTCAGCACTGCGTTGTCGGAGAACCAGTAAGCTCAGCTGCTCACTGGGCTTTGAGTAACTGGATTTCGCCTTCTCCAAAGCGGCGAGGCATGAGCGAAGCGGACTCGATACCTTCTTCGTAGCGCAGCACCCGGTAATCGTCATACCCCGCAGCTTGTGAAATGCGACGCGCATTTCGACGGAAGATGTACTGGGCTTCCCCTTCACCGCCAGAGCGCAGGCGCTTCATGGTGAGTTGCATCTGGAAAACGTCGTCGCTGACGCGAATGGTTTCCACTTCCCAATTCGGTGCGAGTGGATCATAAATCATGTAGGCGATGCCCAGCAAGATCAGATCCGGCTTTGCTGGCAACAAAAGCTTATAAACCGCGCCGGCGATGGCGACATCCTGCACAAGTTCTCCAGCGGCTTTTGGATCGCGCGCGTTTTCTTGAATGCGCTCAACCGTGGCGCAGGCACAAAACATCAAAAGTGCGCACCCTGCCACGACAAAACGTATTGGCCGCGATTTGTCTGTCAGCATATTTTCCGATCCGGTTGCCGCGTTATTGCGTGTAAACAAGATCACCGGAAGTCACCTTCAATTCCACGGGTGTTTCGGTAAGTTCGGCAATCGAAAAAGCGGGATAAACCGCATGAATCAGCGCGGTGGCGCGCACTTGTTTCTCCTGCCCCAGAAAACGCGCGGACAGATCGAATACGGGCGGCTGGCGCAGAATGTGCAGTGTCATCGTATCGCCAAGACTTATCCCCGATTCGGCTCCAGCATCGAGTTGCAAACGACGGCCTTCCACCTTCATGACCCGAGCGATAAAGGGCAGGCAACTCGTCTGTGCGCCCGCCCAGTGGGCAATGTCGTCGACCAGCGCAGTCCATTTCTGCCCGAATGGCGTCTTGCGAAAAGCGAGCGTACCAATGGTGGGTGTATTGAAAACGGAAAAAGCACTGGAATGAACCGAACCGGAAACTTTCGTCTGGAAGCGGCGGCGGGCCAGAACCGCGCCATTTGCACCATCGTGCAAAAAGGCTTCGATTTCAATCGGACGTTCGTACCGTATCAATTTCTTTTCCAGACCGAATTCCCGGTAAATGCCGGAGAGCACATATTGCGCCTGCCGCGCCCGCGCCCATGCGACGAGTGGTATTTCGGCATCGCCGACAGGTATGTACAAAGCAGGCGCACGAGCAGGAGAAACATAAGGGAAAACATCTCCATCGAATACGGAAAGAACATGTCCATCCCGCGCCAGCGCATGCGAAAGTTCTGTGGCGGTCAGCGTTTCGATGCGTTGCCGGTTGACGCGCGGCAACAGGCGGTCATTCCACTCCGCAAGCAATTGCTCGGGAAATTCAAAAGCAAAGCCCGTGACAAGCAAGCGGTTGGTGTACGCCTTCCTGCACGCCTGCGCGCCGCTATCACCAGACTCTTCCCGCATAGCATCGCAGGCATCGACCTGCACCCTGAGCGCGACCGTCAGTTCATCACCATCGACCTGCTCCGTTAATGGCTGGACTTCCCGTGTACAAGCGGAAGCATTGACCTGCGCGGTCTCGAAAGCCACTCCCTCCTGGATGCGGGACTGAGCACTGACTTTCGCCGAATGAGACGCCGCCGCCTGTGCCAGGGCGCGGCGAGTCGCCATCCCGCGCGCGGCGGCCAACCCGTCCGGACCGACGAGCGCGCGCCCTTCCACCACCATTTCCTCCGCTTGCGCTGTCGTTGCCGGGCTGGACAGTATCAGAACGAACGGAAGAATTCCCCCGAAGGCACGCTTGCGGGATTTTTTACTCGGCCAAGACATGGCGCTCTCAGGGCGAAGCGTAAGTGGCGCTGGGGGCAACGACCGATGCGGCAACCCTCGGTACGGCAAAATTTACGCATCGTGGCGTAAACCGCACGCATTCGACGAAATCCCGTGGCAAATTCAATTCAACCGTCGCTTCAAAATTACCATCGCCAATTGGCGTGATATTAACGAGGCGCGCGCCACGAATAAAGGAATCTACGTAAGTGCGCACGGCGTCGTTCTGGGTTATGAAAGACGATACCGTCGTATTACCCCATATCCGGAATCCGTGCACCTGCTCGGCCAGATTTCGATAAGCGTTGACCTGCGCTGCGCGCATTGCCATCAGCTTTTGCTGACCAGTATTGTATTGGGAATAACTGCCTTGATTACCATAGCCGACGGCTAGAAATCTGCTGGGCGTTTCCACCGTGCCATAGGGAGGCGGGACAGCGGCATCTGGCGCTACCGCGACTGGAGCCGTGTTTGCCGTACAACTCAGCAGGGAATAACCGCAACGCGGCCTTGTGCAGCAAGAGTCATAAGCACATCCCGTGAGCAGACCCGTAACTACAAGGAGGGGAAGAATGCGGCATAAGCCCCGAAGCATTC
>JAIRMC010000033.1 GCA_031258965.1 Azoarcus sp.
CCCGAGAGGATGATGCCTTGCGGCGCGAATTCGCGGATGAAGGCATCGCTTACGTCGTTGGGATGAATTTCGCAATAGACGCGGGCTTCGCGCACGCGGCGGGCGATGAGTTGCGTGACCTGCGAGCCGAAATCGAGGATGAGGATTTTCTGGTGCATGGGGTTTAGGGAACGAAATGCGCGGAAAGCGGTAGCCGGGATTCTACCCGAAAGCATCTCGTGCTTCCGGCATAAACCGATCGGAAGGTTTTGACAATTCGAGAAAATGGCGATCAAATCAATCGTCATCTCAGGCAAGGCAACCCTGTGCTGCGTATGGATTGCCGCAGGGCTAAGCGTCTCACAATGACGAACCTCCCCCCCCGTCATTGACGGCTCCGTCCCCGTTGTCGAGGGAGGACGCCCGCCCGGCGATTTCAGTCTTCCGGCGCTTCGGTTTTCTTTTCCACGGCGGGGCGGAAAACCTCCGGGGTGATGGCTGCCGGGCTGGCGATGCCGATGCCCTGGTCGACCGGCGGCAGTTTATGGGCGATGCCCTTGTGGCAGTCGATGCAGGTCTGGCCGCTGGACAGTCCTTCCATGTGCCGTTCGACGGCGCGATAGCCTTGCGCGCTGTAGTCGAAGGAAACAGCGTCGTGGCAGTTGCGGCATTCCCGCGAGTCGTTGGCTTTCATGCGCCGCCATTCGCGCTGTGCCAACAGCGGGCGTTTGGCGTTGAACTTTTCGGGCGTGTCGACGGAGCCGAGAACCGCATGCCAGACTTCGCCGGACGCCTGTAGCTTGCGGATCATCTTGGGCAGGAACGCCTTGGGCACGTGGCAGTCGGCACAAACCGCCCGCACGCCGACGCGGTTGGCGTAATGGATGGTGTTCTGGTATTCCCGGTAGACGTTGTCCTGCATCGCGTGACAGGAAATGCAGAAATCTTCGCGGTTCGTCCATTCCAACGCCGTGTTGAAAATGGCGAGGCACGCGACGCCGAGAACGAAGGCCAGGATGATGCCAGCCGAGATGGCGTGCCGCCAGCGGCGGAACCTGTTGCCGTTCATGTGTAGCCCCTCGCGGTTTTCAGCGCGCGCCTGTCGGGCGCTGGTAGGTATTGGCGATCAGGGGTCTGGCATCGACTTGCGGGACGTGGCATTGCAGGCAGAAGTAGCGCCGAGGCGAGACGTTGGGGAGTTCCTGCCCGTCGGCGGCCTGGAAATGGCTTTGCGAAACTTTGGTGGCTTTTTCCTTGCGGTAGTTTTCCCAGGAATGGCAGTCCAGGCATTTGTTGAAGTTCCGGGTAACGGGGTAATCGTCTACCGCGTGCGACACCAGGGGCGGCTGTTGCGTGAAGTCGCGGTCCAGCGGCGCGCTTTCGATGGCTTTCTTGAGCGCATCGCCGCCGCTGGAGGTGGATGTCGGGATGGGCGCGCCGCGCAGGGTGGCGAGGCCGCCGCTGTCGTCGTTGGCGGCGATGGATGTCGCACAGGAAAGCAGCAGACCGGCCAGCATGGCAGCCGGGAAAGCGGTCAGGAGGCGGATTTTCATGATGAACTCCTACGGTCGAAGCGGTGGGTGAACCTGAAGACCTTCTGGCCGCAGATGTCGATGCAGCGGCCACAGGTCGTACAGAGGGCGTCGAGGATGACGGGACTTTCCTGCCCCGCTTTTTTGAGGGCGGGCCGGATGACGCGAGGTTCGGGACAGACGGCGAAGCAGTCCATGCAGTCGTCGCAGGCGTCCCGCCTCGGAGCGGCCACGCGCGGGAGGGCGGTTTTGCCGATCAAGCTGTAGAACGCGCCCATCGGACAAAGATGCCCGCACCAGCCACGGCTGGCGACGAGCAGATCGTAGAAAAATACGGCGGCGAGAAACCATAGCCCCGCGCCCATGCCGAAAAGCAGGCCGCGATGGGCGAGCGACACGGGGTTGACCCATTCCCATGCCAGCGCGCCGGTCGCGGCGGCGGCGGCGAGGGTGCCGGCCAGCAACCAATAGCGGGTGCGAGCGTCGGGGATGTGATTGGCTTTGACGGCAAGGCGGCGGCGCGTCCAGGCGGCGGCATCCGTGAGGATGTTGACCGGGCAAACCCAGGCGCAGAACACGCGCCCGCCGACAAGGAAGTAAAAAGCCGTCACGATGAGCGCGCCGGTGACAGCGGTGGCGGTGGGCATGAAGCCCGCCGCCAGCATTTGCAGCAACAAATAGGGGTCGGTGAGGGGCAGGATGTCGAGCGTGAGGCTGGAGGAAAGGTTGCCTTTGACGATCCAGACGCCGAACCACGGCCCGGCAAGGAAAAGACCGAGGATGCCCGCCTGGGAGATGCGGCGCAGCAACAGCCATTTGTGGGCCGCGAGCCAGCCTTTCCGGGCGATGGCGTCCTGTCCGGGCTGCGGGGCCGGGCGGCGGGCGGCGTTCATGGCTTCCACCCGGAATCAATGCCGTCCAGGGCGGATCCGGCAGGGGGCGGGGGGGCGGTGTCGTCGACCCGCGAGTCGCCGTAAGGCTTGCCTTCCAGACCGCGCACGGGCAGTTCCAGTTGGTCGCCGATCAGGGAGCCGCCGTGTTTTTCCCGCTCTTCCCATCCCTTGCGGTAGTGCTCGCCGAGTTTGCCTTGCGCCAGCGGGGCAGGCAGTACCTTGATGGCCGCTTCGGCCAGCACGCAGGCGGCCTCGCATTTGCCGCAGCCGGTGCAATGCGCCGAGTGTACGGTGGGCAACAGCATGGCGTGGCGATCCGAACGGACGTTGTGCTGTTTTTCCAAGGTGATGGCCTGGTCGATGACCGGGCAGACGCGATAGCACACGTCGCAGCGCAGGCCAAGGAAGTTGAGGCAGGTTTCCTGGTCGATCAGCACGGCCAGCCCCATGCGGGCGTCGGCGATGTCGGTGAGGGCCGGGTCCAGCGCGCCTGTGGGGCACGGTTTGATGCAGGGAATGTCCTCGCACATTTCACAGGGAATGTTCCGGGCCGTGAAATAGGGTGTGCCGGTCGGGGCGGGGTCTCCCGGCGCGGCAAGTTTCAGGATGTCGTAGGGGCAGTCCCGCACGCACAGGCCGCAGCGCGTACAGGCGGCCAGGAACTGGTTTTCCGGCAGCGCGCCAGGGGGGCGCAGGGCCTGCGCGGCCAGCGCGCGGGACTGGGTAGCGTAAAGCCCCGCGCCCAGCGCCATGAGGCAGCCGCTCCCCGCCGCGCCCGCCAGCCCGGTCAGGAATCTGCGGCGCGCCGGAGAAGGATGGGTTTTCTCCGGCATGGCGGCAGGTTTTCCGGCGCTCATTTTTCGGCGCTCCCAGGACGTTTCGTTACAGCAACGGACTCAGGCCCGCACGACCTTGACGGCGCATTTCTTGAAGTCCGTTTCCTTGGAGAGCGGGCAGGTGGCATCCAGCGTGAGCTTGTTGACGAGCTTGGCTTCGTCGAAGAAGGGCACGAACACCAGCCCCCTGGGCGGTTTATTCCGGCCTTTCGTTTCGACCTGCAAGGTGATTTCGCCCCGGCGGGAGATGACTTTCACCTTCATGCCCCGTTGCAGCTTGCGCGCCTTGGCGTCGTCCGGATGCATGAACACGACCGCTTCCGGCACGGCGCGGTGCAGTTCGGGCACGCGCTGCGTCATGGAGCCGGTATGCCAGTGCTCCAGCACCCGGCCCGTGGACATCCACAGGTCGTATTCTTTGTCCGGCACTTCCACGGGCGGCTGGTAAGGCAGGGCGAAGATGACCGCCTTGCCGTCCTTGTGACCGTAGAACTTGACGCTTTCATTCTTGGCCACATAGGGGTCGTAGCCTTCGCGGAAGCGCCAGAGCGTTTCCTTGCCCTTGACGACCGGCCAGCGCAGGCCACGCGATTTGTGATAGGCGTCGAAATGCGCGAGGTCGTGATGGTGCTTCCTGCCAAAACCCGCGTATTCCTCGAACAGCCCTTTTTGCACGTAGAAACCAAAATGATCGGACTCGTCATTGGCGTAGTCCTTGATGGCGTGCGCATTGACCGTAGCGACTTCCGTCTTGGAGTATTTGGTGATGTCCTTGTTGGCGAAAAGCACGTCGTAGAGCGTCCTGCCCCGATACTCCGGCTTTTTGTCGACCAGCTCGGAAGGCCAGACCTCCTCGACCTTGAAGCGTTTGGCAAATTCCAAATATTGCCACAGGTCGGAACGGGCCTCGCCCGGCGCCTTGACCTGCTGGCGCCAGAACTGGGTGCGCCGTTCGGCATTGCCATACGCGCCTTCCTTTTCCGCCCACATGGCCGTGGGCAGGATCAGGTCGGCGGCCATGGCCGACACCGTGGGGTAGACGTCGGAAACCACCACGAAGGCAGCGGGGTTGCGCCAGCCGGGGTAGATTTCATCGTTGATGTTCGGCCCAGCCTGCATGTTGTTGGTCGTGGACGTCCAGTAGCATTTCAGCTTGCCATCTTTCAGGGCGCGGCTTTGCGCCACGGCGTGCAGCCCCACCTTGGGGGGAATCGTGCCTTCGGGCAGTTGCCAGAGGGCTTCCGTCCGTTTCCGGTGTTCTGGATTGCCGACCACCATGTCGGCGGGCAGCCGGTGCGCGAAGGTGCCGACTTCCCGCGCCGTACCACAGGCGGACGGCTGGCCGGTAAGCGAGAAGGGGCCGCAGCCGGGTTTGGAAATCTTGCCGGTAAGCAGGTGCACGTTGTAGATCAGGTTGTTGACCCAGGTGCCGCGCGTGTGCTGGTTGACGCCCATCGTCCAGAAGGACACCACTTTCTTCGCCGGATCGGCGTACAACTCGGCCAGCCTTTTCAGGTTTTCGGCGGGCACGCCGGAGAGCGCGACGGTTTTCTCCAGGGTGTATTCGGAGACGAAGCTGGCGAATGCCTCGAAGCTGATGCCCTCGGCCTTGCCCGCGTCGCCCTTGGGCTTGCCATCCGGGCCGTCGTAGCCATTGCTGGTGGCCTTTTGCTCGACCGGGTTGTTCGGGCGCAGGCCATAGCCGATGTCGGTTGCGCCTTTCTTGAAGTTGACATGCTTGTTGACGAAGTGGGTGTCGACCTTCTTCGTCTGGATGATGTAGTTGCAGATGTAATTCAGGATCGCCAGATCGGTCTGCGGGTGGAAGATCATCGGGTTGTCGGCCAGCTCGAAGGAACGGTGCTCGAAGGTCGAGAGCACGTGGACTTCGCTTTTTTCATGCGTCAGGCGGCGATCGGTGACGCGCGACCAGAGTACCGGGTGCATTTCGGCCATGTTGGAACCCCAAAGCACGAAGGCGTCGGCGTTCTCGATGTCGTCGTAACAGCCCATCGGCTCGTCGATGCCGAACGTCCGCATGAAGCCGACCACGGCAGAGGCCATGCAGTGACGGGCATTCGGATCGAGATTGTTGGAGCGGAAGCCCGCCTTCATCAGCTTCGCGGCGGCGTAGCCTTCCCAGATCGTCCACTGCCCGGAGCCGAACATCGCAACGGAAGCCGGGCCGGAAGGAGACTTCAAGGCTTCCTTCCATTTTTCCGCCATGATGTCGAAAGCCTCGTTCCACGTGACGGGCGTGAACGCGCCTTCCTTGTCGTACTTGCCGTTTTTCTTGCGCAATAGCGGCTGTGTGAGGCGATCCTTGCCGTACATGATCTTGGACAGGAAATAGCCCTTGATACAGTTCAGGCCACGGTTTACCGGCGCGTCCGGGTCGCCCTGGGTAGCGACGAGCTTGCCGTTCTGCACCCCCGCCAGCACCGAACAGCCGGTACCGCAGAAACGACAGGGGATTTTGTCCCATCGGATGACCTTGTCGGCGGCGGCGGGCGCGGCGGCCGCTGGAAGCGATATACCAGCGGTCGCGGCGGCCGCGGCAACTGCCTGGGTTTTCAGGAATTCACGACGATCCATGGACATGTCAGGCCTCCTCGGGCGTAAGCATTTCATCTGAATATTCATAGGAAAGGGTGACGGACATGAGGTGCGCCACCTGGTGGACTTGCAGGATAGAGTCGGAGACGGCATAACCGGGGCCGTCTTCCAGCAAGACGATCATTCGCCCGTCGCCGCTGTCGGCCGCGACGCTGGCGCCGGGCACTGCTTCCACCGCCTTTTTGACTTCGGCGGCGTGGCGGGGCGGAAACTTAAGCACGAGACTGACGATTTTCATGGGCGGTTTCCCGTCGAGGCGGCGGCGGCGGAAAGCCGTGAATCGCCCGTGCGCATGGAGATGGCCCGCGCCGGGCAGACCGCCACGCATTCGCCGCAGCCCGTGCATAGCGAGGCATCGACATCCGGCTGTGCCGGGCGGCCCGGACGCGGGGGAAAACGGATGGCGCCGACTTCGCAATGCTCACCGCAGCTTCGACAGAGTACGCCCTGCCGAGGCAGGCAGGCCGCGCCGACGACGGCCACGAGCGGCCAGGGCGGGAGATCGGGGGAGAAACGCAGGGCGGGCGGGCGGCGGGCGGCGGTCTTGTGCGCCGCCATCGTACAGGCGCGGGCGCAATCCGCACAAAACGTACAGTGCCCCCGCGAGAAATCGGCCTCGGGAAAGCCCCCCGCGCCCTGCACGAGCAAACCCTTGGGACAGGCCGCGATGCAATCGCCGCAACGCTCGCAGGCTCGATGAAATACCGCCTCACTCACCGCCCAGGGCGGACGATATGGCGCTTCGAGCCGATACGGACGCTGGCCGAGCAAAAAGGCTCTGCGGCCAATATCCATTATCCCTCCTGTCCGCTAATTTCGTGACATGTTAATCGAAGCGCGATTTAGCGGCAACCGCCGAGGTAAGGATTTCTTATTGCCTGTTTTTATGGTGTTCCGGAACGACGGCGAACGTAGTGGCGTCCATTGTCTTGAAGATGCTTATCTTGAACATACCGACTATCCAGTCTCATGACCGGGGCGCGGCGATATTTCATCCGGCGCGATGTTCTCGACGAATAGCGGTACGTTTATTCTTTGTCCAGCTATTGCAGGACTTCGCCGCGATGGGAATTTCCGTGGCTATATAGCGCATCGCTGCCAAGAAATGCCTCAGGCCGTACGCTGGATGTCGACGACGACGGATGCCCGGTACTGTTTCCACTTCACGAGAATGACGTAAGAATGAGGCGAGACGACGGAGTTCAGCCAGTCGTGCTCGGTGACTTGCGTGACCGGCACCGAAATCTGCATGGCTTCCCCGAAGTGCTTGCGCGCGTTGCCGGAAATGGTATTGGCAATTTCGCCGACTGCGTCCAGCAGGCGATCATCGTCGCGCTCCAGCTCGTGCATGGCGAGCAAAAGATGCGCGACCATGACGCGGGGGGCCGAAAAGTAGACGCGACCGGAAAAATCCCCGGAAAGCGTGATGTAGCTGGTCAGGTCGAACGTGGAAGCCTGGATTTCGCCTTCCACCAGATAAGCAGCCCGGATTTCCACCTTTTCGTTGGTGGTATGGAAAAAGAAGGAACCGACCGCATCCACGAAACTGCGAATATCGTTGTCGTTTATGCTTTTCATGAATTTGTAAGCTCCAGGAAGGCCGCTATCAATTCTTCGTCGGTAAACGGCTTGTAAAGAAAGCCCTTTGCCCCTTTTTTAAGGGTTTTCAGGGCGGTGGCTTTGTCACTCAACGCGGAAATGACGAGGATGCTGCACTCCGGGCGCAGACTGATCATCTTCTCCGTGCAGTCGACGCCGTCCATTTCCGGCATGGTGATGTCCATCGTCACGATGTCCGGAGCCTGTTGCAGATAGAGCGTGATGGCTTCCACGCCGTTGCGGGCCATGCCGACCACGTTGATGTAGTTCAGTCGCGGATCGTTCAGGATGCGGGCGATACGGCTTCGGATAATCGCGGAGTCATCCACGATGAGGAGTTTCATATTTGTTTTCATCTCGCTGCGCTGAATTGGACGTGGAATTCTGTAAACATGCTCGGACTGCTCCTGACCCGCATGCGGCCATGGATGGCCTTGACTTTTTCCATCACGGCGTCCAGTCCGACGCCATGTCCTGCATCCTTGTCCGCCACCGCCGCAGAGGATACACCCGGCTGGAAGATGAGTTTCGCAATTTCCGTATCGCTCAGCGCCGCCGCTTCCGTCATGCTCAAGCGACCGCTTTTCACCAGGCTGTTGCGCAGGCGTTCGGGCACGATGCCGCGCCCGTCGTCTCGCACGCTAAAGTCATAATCGCCATTGCCCAGGTATTTGCACCAGATGCACAGGGCGCCTATTTTTGGCTTGTTGTGGGCGACCCTTTCCTCCGGTATCTCGATGCCATGCGTCAGGGCATTGCGCACGAGCTGTATGGAAATGCCCTGTAATTCCTGGGTCACGTCCGGGGGCAGGGAGGAGAAGCCCTCGAGTTGGCAGGAGATTTCGATCTGCTTGCCGTGATCCGCGGCGATTCGCTGCGCCAGCGAGGTGATGTGGCCGACGAACGGATGCTGTGCCGGTTCCGCTGGCGTCAGGGTCTGCAAGACACTGTTTGTGTTTTCCGCGTACTTGTCGTCTTTCGCGCCATCCATGGGCGGCGGTTCCGCCTTTTTCATGCCCAGCGCGTCGGCGAGGCGCGTGACGATCGCGGCGAGCGAAGAATAGCGTTCGTAGAATCCTTCCAGCAACACGGCGATGCGCAATATCTGGTCGCCGCTCACGCCGTGGCCGCTTTCGCGCATGGCGACCAGTTCCTGTTCGCTCTCGTGCGCGTAATTTTCCAGGACATCGATGCCGAGCACCGCCGCTTCGCCCTTGATACCGTGGATGATGCGCATGATGTAGTTTAGGGTGTGCAGGCGGGCGCGCTCGTCCTCCTGCGGCTGGCTCAGCTTTTCGTTGATTTGCGACAGGGATTGTCCTGTGTTGTCAATGAACTGCTGGAGCGAGGCGAAGTCGCTCCCCGCCAGGCGCAGCAGGGCCTCGATCTCGATCTTCGTCTTGCTCTTGGCTTGTTCGAGCTGCTGCATCAGCAGCACCTTGTCGGTCACGTCCTGTACCGTCACCAGCACATGGGAAATCGTGCCGTCCACAAGCGCGCGGTTGAAGAAAAAGGACAGGTAGCGGTTCTGGACAGTGCCGAATTTGTCCACCATGTTGACCGGCACATTGGTCAGCGGGTTGAGGCTGGTCACGAGAGACTCTTTCACCCGCTCGCCAAGCAGCAATTCGATGTAATCCATCGCGGACTCGTAGATTTCCGGCGAAACCATGCTTTGAAGGATGGGCATGAAATCCATGCCAGGCTTGATTTCCCTGTGCAACATTCTGGGCAGGGATTCCGAGAATTGCGTTCCCAGTTTTTTGTCTTTGCTTAAAAGAAACAACCCTTCGTGCACGGTGGCGAGGATTTCGACATTTTCGTTCCGCGATTCGGCCAGTTTCCTGTCGCCGCTCATCAGGTCGCGGATGGAAACAATGACAGTATACGTAAAATTCATGAACGCAATGACGAAACCCACGATCAGCACCATCCGGAGCATGTTCGCCCGTTTATTGGCGACGACCTCCAGATCGGTGGTCAAATCGTTCATCAGGCGCAGGACTTCCAAATTATTGTTCTGGGCATAGGCAACCGCTTCTTCAAGCTGCGCGGCATTGTAATGTCGGCTGTTTTTCAGTAGCGGCTGTAATAGATCGAAATATCGGTCCCATATCGTGTAGGCATCCGCCACAAGCTGGCGGGATATTTCCGTTTCGACCTGGGTCAGGAAAGCCGGTTTGCCGTCGCCGCCCGTCACCATGTCGCCATCGCGGAACCCTTTGAGGGTGGTGTTGAAAAGATTGACGGTCAGATCCAGCTCTTTCAGGTTGCGGACAATGCCCTCCTCGTCCTGCGCTTCCGTGCTGCGCTGTAGCAGCAACAATACTTTGGTCATGCGCTGCGACAACATCCGTTGGCGTCCCGACAAATTGATCGAGACCGCGGATTCGTCCGCCTTGTAAGTGTTGTAGAAGTTGATGCCAATTACTACCGAATCCGCAACAACAAACAGGATCACGGCGAGGATGATTTTGCGATATCTTGCAAAAATGCTTTGTCCGCTGTTCTTATCCATGGAAAGCTCACGCGCGAAAAATTTGCCACTTATACGGAAACCGGCCAAAACAGCTTGCTCGGGGAAGGTCCGGTAATTTTAGTGTACGGGCAACTGTCGGAACGGAAGAAAATTGTACTGGTCGTTAAATTTACAGTGTATTGATTTGCCGTTCCCCCGAACCTGCGCGAATTCTCCCAACCAGGACAAACCTGACCAAGCGACTTCGCTCTTGGTAGCGCACTCGCCAGTCCGTGCCCTGCTTCGATGCCTGCCAGCCAGCCTTCCCGAGGCGCGCCGTTTCGCGCCGCCAAGGGCCGCGCGACGGTTCAAAGCTGGAGCCGCTCAAGCAGTTCGCGTTCGATCCTGATGGCGCGCGCTTCCTGCGCCAGCGCCCCACCCGTGAGGAGAAAGGTATCCTCCGCGCGTTCGCCCAGGGTGCTGATCCGGGCCGTTGCAACGTTGATGTCGTGGCGGGCCAATATTTCGGCGACGTCGAACAGCAGGCCGGGACGGTCGGCGGCGATGATCGACAGGATATGGTGACGGCCCGCTTCATCGGCGCGCAGGCTGATTTCCGGCGTGATGGGGAAATGCTTCACTTGGCGTGAGAGCCGCCCCGGCGGCGGGCGCACGATTTTATCCGTGCGCAGCACGGCGCCGAGGTCGTGTTCTATTAAAGAGACGATGTCGCGGTAGTTATCCTCGTCGCCGGTATTTTGCAGGATGAAACTGTCCAGCGCGTAGCCGTGGCGGGTGGTGTGTACCTTGGCTTCGAGGATGGAAAAGCCCATGCGGCTGAAAAACCCGGTCAAGCACACGAACAGGTTCTTCTGGTCGGGGGCGTAGACCATCACTTGCATGCCCATGCCCATGCCCTCGTCCGGCAGGCGGGCCTTGACGACGGGTTCGGCGGCGTTGGACTGGAAGTAGAGTATCCGGGCGTGCCAGGCGATTTCGTCGGAGGAGTGGCGCATGAAATAAACAGCGTCGAGCTGTTCCCAGAGCGCGTCTTCGACGCCGGGGCGCAAACCATGATAGCGCAGGAGTTGCCGTGCGCGGTCGATGCGGCCGTCCTGGCGCAGCGCCTGTTGCGGGGTCGCGCCGCGCAACAGGCGCTGCGTGGCGAAAAAAAGGTCTTCCAGCAACTTGCCCTTCCAGCCATTCCACACTTTGGGGCTGGTGCCGCGGATATCGGCGTGGGTGAGGAGGTAGAGCGCCGCGAGCCGCCGTTCGTTGCCCACGGCGGCGGCGAATCGCTGGATGGTTTGCGGATCGCTGGTGTCTTCCTTTTGCGCGACCTGCGACATGGTGAGGTGGTGGCGCACCAGCCAGACGACGAGATCCGTATCCTGGGGTTCCAGACTGTGGGTTTCACAGAATTCTCGCGCGTCGGCCATGCCCAGGATTGAATGGTCGCCGCCGCGCCCCTTGGCGATGTCGTGGAAAAGCACGGCGATATAGAGCAGCCAGTGACGCTCGAAACCGAGGATCAACCGCGACATCAGCGGGTATTCGTGGGCATGTTCGCCCATCGTGAAGCGGCGCATGTTGCGCAATACCATGAGAGTGTGTTGATCCACGGTATAGGCATGGAACAGGTCGTACTGCATCTGGCAGAGGATCTTGCGCCAGGGCGGCAGGTAGCGGGAGAGGATGCCGTTCTGGTTCATCCAGCGGAAAGCATGCACGATGCCGCGTTTTTGCTGGAGGATCGCCAGGAATGTGGCGCGATTGATGGGGTCGGCCCGGAAGGCGGCGTTGACGCGAATCCGGTTCACCCAGAGCGCGCGCAGGGTGCGGGCGGTCATGGATTTGAGTTCGGAGCGTTGTTGCAACAGCAGGAAACATTCGAGCATCGCCGGGGGATAGCGCTCGAAAACCGTGTCCTCGCGAATGTCGAGCAACTCTCGCACGGCCTGGAAGCGATCATTGATGATGATGGCGGGCGGGCGGGCGGGCAGGATCTCGCTGCCGTAGTTCAGGAGCAGGATGCCGTTGATCTGGGTGAGTTTCTTGGCCGTCAGATAATAATGCTGCATCAGGATTTCAGCGGCGCGCTTGGCGGCGTTGGCATTGATGCCCATGGCACGGGCAAGGCGTTCCTGGTAGTCGAACAGAAGCCTGTCTTCGGTGCGGCCCGTGAGATAGTGCAGACCGATGCGTACATGTTGCAGGAAACGTTCGCAGCCGCGCAGGTCGCTGGCTTCGTTGCCGGTGATGAGGCGCCGGCGCGCCAGTTCACGCCAATTGTGGCCCAGCCCAGCGGCGCGGGCGATCCAGCCAAGCAATTGCAAATCGCGCAATCCGCCGGGGCTTTCCTTGCAATTGGGTTCCAGTGCGTAAGGCGTATCGTCGTAGCGGGCATAGCGTTGCTCGCGTTCGAGGAGTTTGGCGCGGAAAAACGCCTGCACGTCGAGCTGTTCGCGGTAGCGCCGGATGAAGCGGCTATAGAGCGGGGCATCGCCGGCGAGCAAGCGCGCTTCGAGCAGATTGGTCTGCACGGTGATATCGGCCTGCGCCGCCTCCAGGCATTCGTCGAGAGTGCGCACGCTGTGACCGACGACCAGTCCGATGTCCCAAAGCGCGCTGACGAAGACCGACAGTTTCGCGCCTAGTTCATCGTCGGGCGGCGCGGGCAGGAGGATCAGCAGATCGACGTCGGAACAGGGGAACAGCTCGCCGCGCCCGTAGCCGCCGACGGCGGCCAGCGCCGCGCGGGCCGGGATGCCGCAGTCCTCCCACAACCGGACGATGGCGGCGTCGACCAGCGCCGCGCGCCCATGCAACAAGGGGGTAGTCAGCGGGCGCGCTTCGTATGCGACGCGCAGGGCGGCGCGACCCGCCTCGACCTGGCCGCGCACGGCGGCGATGCTTTCTTGCAGGCGGGCGGCATCGCTCATAGGGGGAAGCCCTCTACGAAAGAGGCGCTGGGGGCAGCGCGGCGACGGCGGCGTTCGTGGCCGAGACAAGCGGACCGTCGATCAACTTGGGCGGCGGCGGGCAGCCCGCGGAGAGGGACAACACCTCCACGCCGTCCTCCGTGACGAGCACTGTATGCTCCCATTGCGCCGACAGGCTGCGATCCTTGGTGACAATCGTCCAGCCGTCGGAGAGTTCGGAGATCGCGGCCTTGCCCGCGTTGATCATCGGCTCGATGGTGAAGATCATGCCGGGACGCAATTCGCTGCCGCCGCCCCGCTGGCCATAGTGCAGCACCTGCGGTTCCTCGTGAAAGCGGCGTCCGATGCCATGCCCGCAGAACTCCCGCACAACCGAAAAACTATTACCTTCGGCATGGCGCTGGATAATGTGGCCGATATCTCCCAAATGCGCGCCGGGTCGCACGGCAGCGATGCCCAGCCACATGCATTCGTAAGTAACCTGGCACAGCCGTTTGGCGAGAATACTGGCGTTGCCGATGATGAACATGCGGCTGGTATCGCCGTAAAACCCTTGCGGCGTGACGACGGTAACGTCGATATTGAGAATGTCGCCTTTCTTCAGCGACTTGGGGCCGGGAATGCCATGGCATATCTGGTGGTTGAGCGACGTGCAGACCGAAGCCGGATAGGGCGGGTAGCCGGGCGGCGCGTAGTTGAGCGTTGCCGAGGTAGTGTGCTGCACGTTTACCATGTAGTCGCTGCACAGACGGTCAATCTCGGCGGTCGAAATACCGGGCTTGACGAAGGGCGCTATGTAATCAAGCACTTCTGCCGCAAGACGGCAGGCGGTGCGCATCTCTCGGATTTCTTCGGGGGTTTTCAGGGCAATACTCATCGTGGCGTGCTCGCGGCCAAAAATATGCAGACTAACGCATACCGCCCGGACGGGCAAATGGCGTGGACTTTCGGGGAGCAGAATCAGCCCGCGGGCGCTCGCCCAACGTATATGACTGGAATCTCAAGATGCCGTGAGGATCACGTCTTCCGCCCAGCCGGAATAGGCGGGCAGCCGGGAGGCAAGGCGCGGCAGTTTGCTGGCGCAATGCACGGGCAAGCCGCCGGAGCAAGACACGGGCTGCTCGCCCGCGATGAGCGGAGCAAGGTAGCGGCGTCCGGTTTCGCTGATTTGCATGCCGTCGCCGGTGATGAAAGAAAGGGGCAGGCGGCGTTCGAGGTTGGCCACCGACGCAGCCTCTACCGGAGCGATGTCCCAGCGGTAGGGATCGTCGCCCAAGCGCCGGATGGCGGCCAGCATGCCGTCGCGGCCCGCCAGCGCGTAGTTGACCGCCGCGCGGCCCACGGCCAGAGCCTGGGCATGGTCGACGGCGGATACCCAGTGAGCGGCGCTGCGTTGCAGGTAATCGGGCGCGGCATAGTGGCGGTGGCAATCGAAGGTTTCGCTGAGCAGGCGGGCGATCTCCCCGCCCGCGCCGCCGAAGCGCATGTGCCCGTCGCCGCGCGAGCGCGCCATGACCGGACTGCCGTTGGCATGCCTGATGCCTTCGGCAACCGTGATGGCACAGTAGCCAAGGCGCGAGAGCTGGATTTCCGCGCGCGCCAGCAGGGCCGCTTCGTCGAAAGGCGTTTCCGGGCACAGCACGATGTGCGGCGCTTCGTCGGGGTCGCGCGCCGCCAGGGCGGTGGCCGCCGCCAGCCAACCGACGTTGCGGCCCATGACTTCCATGACGAATACGCGCCCCTTGCGGCTGGTCATCGAGGCCAGGTCGCGGCAGACCTCGCGCATCGAGGTCGCAAGGTATTTCGCCGCCGAGCCGTAGCCTGGACAGCAGTCGCAGCCTTCGATGTCGTTGTCGATAGTCTTGGGAATGCCGACGCAGATGAGCGGGTATCCGCGCCGACGCGCCGACGCCGAGATTTTGACGACGACCTCCAGCGAACCGTTGCCGCCGTTGTAGAGCAAGGCGTCGATGTGGTGAGCGTCCAACACGGCGAAAAGGCGTTCGTAAAGGGCGGGCTGTTCCGCTTCCGTCGGCATGGTGAAGCGGCAGGAGCCGAAAATGCCGCCGGGCGTGGCGGCGAGCGCGTCGAGATCGATGCCGCCACAGTCATGGAAGGACTCGGCCAGTATTCCAAGGATGCCGCGCCGGGCCGCCAGAACTTTGCCGACACGCGGCCCTTGCGCGCGCGCTTCGGCAAGAACGCCAGCCGCGCTGGCATTGATAACCGCCGTCATGCCGCCCGCCTGTGCGTACAACAGGTTCATGGCCATTGCGCGCGCTGCCGGGCGGCGATGCCGCTAACGTAGCGCGGTGAAGATTCGCGCCGTGATTTCACTCACCGAGCCAAGCCCCATGATCTTGCGCATGTGCGGCGCGCGAGGCGAATCGTTCGCCGCCCATTTACGGTAGAACTCGACCAGCGGTTCAGTCTGGGCGTGGTAGACCTCCAGCCGCTTGCGCACGGTTTCCTCGCGGTCGTCGTCGCGCTGCACCAACGGCTCGCCGGTCACATCGTCCCGGTTTTCGGTCTTGGGCGGGTTGTAGCGGGTGTGGTAAGTGCGGCCAGATGCCGGATGGGTTCGCCGTCCGCTGATGCGGTCGATGATTTCCGCGTCGGGCACGCAAATTTCGAGCACGATGTCGATCTGCACCCTGGCGTCCTTGAGCGCCTCGGCCTGCGGAATGGTGCGAGGAAAGCCGTCGAACAGATAACCGGCCTTGCAGTCATCCCGTTCCAGTCTATCCCTGACCAACCCGATGATAATGTCGTCGGAAACGAGCTGGCCCGCGTCCATGACTTTTTGCGCTTCCAACCCCAGGGGGCTGCCTTCCCGCACCGCCGCGCGCAGCATATCCCCAGTGGAAATCTGCGGAATGCTGAACTTTTCCTTGATGTAACTCGCCTGTGTGCCCTTGCCCGCGCCCGGCGGCCCCAACAAAATCAATCGCATCTCTACTCCAAAAACAATAACGCCGCTACCACGGCAAAAGTGGAAACTTAAACCTTTCGTGTGGCTGCGGTCAAACTTGCACGGCTGGCCCGTGCCGCCGCATGAAACTCAGGCGGCCGTCGCGGCCCGGATCTGGAATCGCTTGGCGTATTCGGCGCAGCGTTCGAGATAATCCCTGGTGCTATGGGGCATGGTGACACGGGCGCGGCTGAGATAGGTGATGAGCGCGCGCCCCTGTTTGATGAGGCGGATGCCATCGGCGGCGTGCCGCATCAGGGCCACATCCGGCTGTGCGGGCATCTGCGGGGCGTAAGCGCCGAGCTGCTCCGAAGCGACCACGAAACCGGCCCAGACATCGAAGATGTTGCTGTCGGTACGCAAGGTTTCACACTTGTTCTTGGCCTCGTCCGTGAAACGCCGGATCAGCGGCGCCGCGCCGGTAAAGAGCGGATCGTTTGCGAAAGTGCCAACCATGGCCGTGGAAAGGCGGTCGATGTCGCGCAAGGTCTGGGCAATCTTGATGTAGCGGCTTTCGTAGAACGCCTCCACCGGAATCGAAAAGGCGCGGAAGGGTTCCCCCCACAACTCATCGATGCCTTCCTCGCCGCTGCGGTGCAGAACCATCTTGCCCAGCGACAACGCCTCTTGCAGACAGTTGCCGCATTCCTGCATCAAGGCGTTGTCCTCGTGGATTTCCACGCCTTGCTCCTGCAACTCCACCAGCTTGGTGAAGATGTCGGTTGCGCGGTTGAAGAGCGTCCCGGCCAGCATGGCGCCTTTTATGCGCTTGCGCGCCGGGATTTGTTCCGTCTCGAAAGCGTGGCGGGCTTCGTTCAGGCGCTTGCCGGGGATATTGATGCCGTGCTCGACGTGGTTGAACAGACGCCGGGTGAGCGCCTGGATCAGAACCTTCTTGGTGTGCAGTGAGTCGGCGGGCGGATCATAGGCTTTGATCCAGTAGCCATCGTAATAAATGCGCTTGATGCCGTCGACGATGCGCAAAGTACCGTTGGGGATAGTTGTCATTTTCTGCTCTCGGCTGGTCTCGGTAACAGACATGGACACCATAGTGGAGGGATGCGTGAGGATACGCCCACCGTTAACGACATAAAAGCGCGCGTTCGCATGGATCGGCGCACTAATGACGAGGGCAATCGTCACGGTGGGTGTCACGCCTTTGCGGCCATGGGGTTTCGCTGCAATAGAAAAAATCTATGGAATTGGATGAAAGTACGTGGCTCCGGGTATTTTAGAGGCGTAGCGGCAACAATCCGTAGCCGCGTTCGGCCTTGGAAACGTCCTCGGGGATGAGCGGCAAGTCTTTTTGCAGCATATCGGCGAGGCGGCGCAGATCGCCGGTTTCGCCAGCGGCCAGTTCCAGTTCGACCTCGGAAATCACCGCCGTGCGTACACCGGCTGTTACGACACCTGTATCAATCATGATGAGGATGCGCGCGCCATTGCGCGGATGGAAGCGTCGGATGTCACGCTTGAAACATGTGTTGAAAACCGGCACAAGATCGTCACGCACCTGTTCGAGCAAGGCGGCGGCCTTGGGGTCGTCGATGCCGGAAAAGTCGAATTGCCCCTGCCATGGCTCCTCCCATTCAGTGCGTTGCGTCAGCCCGCCGCTGGACTCGGCCCCGCCTTTGACCGTTTGCAAGGTTTCCCCGCCCTGGCTGCGCAGGCGCAGGGCGATGCGGTTCGCCTTGAGCGTGAGTGCGGGGGTATCGAAGTAAGTGTTGTCCAGCACACCGGGTTCGCCTTCGCGCGGCGCAACGGCGATGAGCGGGTGGCACAGCAGGGCGGGCAGTGCTTGTTCGGGGAAGGCGAGTTTGAGTTCGATTTCGAGTGGCATGGCGCAATGGTTTCGTCCGTTTTTTCGTCCGCCCGGGCGCTTGCTTGCGGCCCGGAGGGCTTTTGTCGGATCGAAAAATACGCCTTATGCGGTTTCGACGCTACCGCGAGACGACGCGGTAATGAACCCGCAGAATGCGCTTGCCTGCTTTATTTTCTCCAGAGGTTTGCGGGGATGCATACCACGGAGACAACGACCAGACCCAGCCAAGCATAGCGAACCCTGATTTTCGTGCCGACACGCCAGCAGGCGTTCCAATCGTGCGTCAACCGAAGCACCACCGACCCAACATCGAATTCACATAACTCGGCGGCGTGAAAGTCCTTGAACTGGCCTACTAACGGGAATAGCGCCTTGTACAGCGCCTCCTTCGCTGAAAAGAGCAGCGTCAATGATCGAACCTGGCATGGCATGTGTTTTTCCATGCCGATCAACTCTTCGTTGCAGCAAATGCATTGCTGTATCTCCAAGGCAACGTTAGGGGCGATCAACGGCTCCACGTCGATACCCAACGCACAGTAGCGGGTTTTCCTTGCCGTCATTGCCACGGCCATCGTGGCGCAGTGGCTGATACTGCCCAGTACATCAGATGGCCAGACAGGCAGGCGATCCTTCACGGGCAAGGGAAACTCCGCGCCGACGCCCATCTCCCGTAAAGACCGGGCGGCGCAGATCCGTCCCGCCATGAACTCGATTCGACGCCTGGCGCTCATATCTTTGGGCACAAACTGCAGAAACGCGTTGGAAGACAACGGTTTTTCCATCGCCGCCCGCACTACTGGAATCGAGATTCTCGACAGCACTACGTGTTTAGTCCCGTCATTCGATGGTCTGGATCCATAGCAAAGCGTTGGGCATGTTATCCAGAGACTGAGCGGGGAAAGTGGCGGGATCATGGACGCGCTCCGCCGCCACGACCTTCACTTGCAGGCATCCTTCCGCGGCATTGGCACGTGCATCAACCTGCCGCACGCCTTCCTGCCGACGAACGACGTCTTCGACCTCGCGCAAATCGACCGTAGCGCCGACGAGGGTGGCGGGCCATACACGACGCTCGAAACGCCGTGGGTCGCATTGGCCTTCAGTGAGTTTCCACAGCCCATCTCGCCCCATCAAATCCGGGCACATCGCCACGGCATGCAAGACCGAGCGGAAATCCTCGAACATGGTCTGCGCCGCGCCATCGGCCAGCACTTCGTCCATGCAATACCAACTGAATACAAGCTCACCGTCGATTTCCATGACCTGGTGATCCAGCCAGACCTGCGGCGTCTGCGTGAACACATGCACGGGATCGCCCAGCAGACGGGTCATCGCCTGATCGATCGCCATGCCATCCAGTGTCATACCCAGCATGCTGGTGAACACGACTGGCATCAGTGGCTGGCGGGACTGCCCGCGGATATGACCAATCTCTCGCAGCAGTTCCACCCCGTTCACCTGACTGTTCGCCAGGTGTTGCCACAAGCGCTGCTGTGTCTGCTCAATGGACTGGCGCAAGGTGCGGGATGGATCGCCCAGTTCAAAGTCGACCAACAGCACCGAGGTGAAGTCACCGATCAACTGGCGTATTTGCGGATGAACCGGGCGTCGGTTGAAGAATGTCAGGTTCAGCGTAAAGGCCGGCCAGCGTGCCCAACGTTCCAGCACCCAGGCGAACAGCGTCATCAGGGCTGCCGAAGGCGTTACACCCCAGGACTGCCACTCGCGCTTGAGCCGAGTCCAGCGCTCGCGTTCCAGTACCGCTTGGTGGGTGGTGAAATGCGGCTGCACGCCTGTTTGCCGGCATCCGGACAGCGGCAATCTGGGCGCAGGCGGCAAGTCCGCCAGGCGTTCCTGCCAATAGCACCAGGCTTTCAGCCATGCCGGTTCCAGGCGGTGCGCCTGCTCATCGAGCACATAATCGCGGAACGTAATCTGTAGCGGCGCCAAGGCCTCGCCCCGGTAGAGGGCGGCCATGTCGTCCATCATGACCTTGAAGCTCTGCACATCGAACAGCAACAGATCCAGATTCATGTGCAGCCGGTAGCGACCGTCTCCCAGTTCGCTGGCAATCAACTCGAACAGCGGCCAGCGGTCTGTAGGCGGGACACGGTAAGACAATTCCTGCCGAGTCTTGTCCAATATTCGCTCGCGCTCATTGGCCGGCAGGGCTGACAGGTTGCACTGCCTGATCCGGTAATCCTCTACCTTGGCCAGAATGCGCTGTTGTCCGTCCTCGCCAATCACCATGCGCAGCATGTCGTGCCGCTTCACCAAGGCGTTCCAGGCTCGCTCGAAACGATTCAGGTCGAACTGCTCATGGCGTAGATCCCACTCGAACAGTACATGGCAGGCCACGCCGCCATAGTCGATCAGAGGCGTTCGACCCACCCAATAAGCATGCTGAATCGGGGTTAGCGGGAATGGTTGGTAGCGTCCCTTTGCATCGTGCGACAACATCAGGGGTTGCGGCGATTGGTTCGTAATCTGGGCCGCCTGCGTCACAATAAGGCGGCTCAGGCCGTCGATGCTCAAGTCTTTATAGGCTTTGCCCGCGTCGATACGAACACCAAGGCGGCGCTGGATCGTGCTGCTCAGTTCCAGGAACAGCAGCGAATCCAGGCCCAACTGCACCAGGTCACGCCTTGGCGACAAACGGGCCGGATCGTCCAAGCGCAATTGCGCGGCAATCTGTGCCGTCAGCCATTGCGCCACGGCATCGACATTGCCCAGCTTGTCAGGCGACAGATCAGTCACCGCCGGGCCATGCTGCGCTTCGGTTGGCGATGTCGCAGTAGCTGAAGACGTCACGGCAGAGTGAAGGGGTGGCAGTGGCTTCAAGCCCAGCAAGCGGCCGCGGGCGGCATCCAGGCGCTCGGGCAGTACCCGCATCGCCAGGCGATAGGGGGCCGCGCGCGAAACCGCCTGTTCCAGATGCCACAGTCCTTCGGCGTCGCTCAACACGCCCATGCCATCTTCAGCGAGGCGCTCCCGCAAGTCGGCATTCGCGGCCCGCCCAGTCTCACCCCAAGCGCCCCAGCCGATGGCAACCACGGTTACTGCCTTCCGGCCACCATCCGCCGTTGCAGCCTGATACGCTAGACCGTCCAAATAGGCGCTTGCCAGCGCATGGGCCGCTTGTCCCGCACTGCCCAGCGCCGCGGCCGCCGAGGAATAGAGCAACAAATAAGAATGCGCGTCAGCTTCGAGCAGTCGCTCATAAGTCCGCCAGGCCGCATGTGCCTTGACGGCGAGCACCGGCGCTAGCCGATTGCCGTCCAGCGCCGTGACGAACCGCGACCCAATGTTCCCCTTGGGCCGCCGCTTGCAGTCCCGTGACCAGATCCCGCCAATCCGAAGCAACCCCCAGATCCACCACGGCGATGGTACGTTTCGCATCCTGTGCGGCAAACTCGACCGCGGCGGTACGTGCCAGGCCCCAGACGGCGTGTTGAACGGCATTGACGGTATCTTCCGGCGCCACGGCCCAAGCGGCTCGCGTGACAACAACGATATCGCCGCCATCAGCATCCGCGATTACCCCCAGCGACGATGTGGCCACGGCATCCAATGCCATGACGCTTGGATCAATGACAAGCAATGTCCTGCCTGCATCCATATCCAGTGCGACGCCAGCAGCCAACAGCGCCGTTTCAAGCGCCGAGCCGACAGGATCGCTCAAACGGAATCCGCCACTGACCGCCTTGCCCTGGATTGCGCCAAGCGCCATGCGCTCCCATGACCAGTCATAATGCGTTTCGGGAACCGCCGGCAATACTAGCGTATCGTCATCACCAACGATCTCCATGCCGCTGAACCCATGCCATGTTCCATCCGAGGAGCAGGCGCTCAATTCGACCCATGCCGGTTCCAGCGGCTTGGCATGCCATTGCAGTCGCACCAAGTTCAGCCAGTCCGGTGCGCGGGCGGGCACATCCGGCAACGGCACAGTACGACCATTGCCATGGCGGTTCGCCATTTCCGCGCAGGCCTCGCCGACGCGGGCCTGCCATTCGGCCTCCTGTCCCGCGCAATCCGACCAGTCCGCGAGATAGCTGCCATCATTTGCCAGCGCCTGTCCCAGCAAGCCGCTACCCAGCCCCGGCCGTGGGCTGACAAGCCTCCCTGACTTGCCTGGCGCCGTAGCCAACACGATATGCTCGCTCATGTCCGAAGTAGCCGTACCGTCATCCGGCAGCCATTCAATCCGCACAAACCCGGCCGCCAGACATTGCTCGCGCCAACGCGATGCCGTCAGAAACAGTTCGCCGCCGCGCGCATCTTCGTCGCGCAAGGGCAATACCAGCGGCCCGAACACAAAATCGAACAAGCGCATGGGTTGCGTGATCTCGCGCATCAGCAACTTGCCGCTCGGCTTGAGCAAAGGCAGCAGGTTGGCAAGCGTCTCGCCGACATGCTGTGTGGCGTGGATGACGTTGGCCGCCACGATCAGATCGTAGTCACCCGCCGCGAAGCCTTGGGTCTCGGCGCTTTTCTGCAAGTCGAACTCGCGGTATTCGATGAAATCGAAAGCGGCAAACTTTTGTTCGGCCCGCCGTGTAAAAATCGGGGAAACATCGGTAAACACATAGCGCACCCCTGGCTGACCGGACAGCGTCGGCAGCAGCCACGAAGTCGTTCCGCCTGTGCCGCCACCGACTTCCAACACCCGATACGCCGGCAGATCCCCGCCTGATGTGCTCCTGCTGCGCAAAAGATCGGTCACGACACCCGCGGCAATTTGATTGAAATAGCGCCCAAAGCTGAAATCCTGGTACAGCACCTCCACGCCACTGGAAGCGCCTTCCGGAAAAATGACAGCAACCGGCTCGACCTCGCCGTTCATCATCGCATACAGGTTGGCGCCAGCGCGTTGCACCGTCTCCGCGATCACGTCCAGGCCTTCGCAATATCCCCTCAGTTCATCGAGCAAGTCGTCATGCGCATCACGAGGAGCGGCAGTGTGGGTAGAGTAGCGCCCATCCTGCACCTGAAGGTAGCCATCTTCGACGCAGGCGTTAAGCAGACGCACCAGCAACTGCCGATGACGCGGCAACAACCGACCGCCTCGCAGGATGTCCAACGCCGTTACGCCATGGTCAATACCATTGCCCACGCAACGCCGCACCAGCTGATCAACGTATATGGCATGCAATTTGATGACACAGACGTATAGAGCCTTCAAACGAGGAAGATCCAGCTCGCGCGCCTGCCGAGCCAGCACATTGCGCGCTGTCGGCAGGTTCATTGCCATGCACACCGGCTCGTCCACCGCCGTAACGGGCGCTTCGCGCCAGTAGCGTTGCAAATCGAACGGATAAAGCGGGGCATGCATTTACGGCCCGAACCAGACAGCAGCGAGGGCCATGGCAGATCGGCCCCAGCGGCATAAAGCCGCATCAATGCCTGCTGGATCTGACGACTTGCGGACTGGTTGCGCTTGGCGCAGGCGATCCAGTGAGCCGCGCCTGGCAGTTCCCTTTGCCCGATGCCGGTCAAGGGCATATCCGGCCCCATCTCCAGAAACAGTCCCGCGCCGCTTTCCACGGCTTTGCGTAAACACTGGATGAAGCGTACCGGACTGCGCATGTGGCGTTGCCAGAAATCCGGCGCGTTTAGTTGTTCGGCATCCACCGCTTCACCGGTCAGCCCGGAAATGAATGTTATCGAACTATCCCGTGCGAGCAGAGTGGCCGTTGCTTGCTGGAACTCGTCCAATATGGGATCCAGCATTCGTGAATGCGCAGCTCCCGTCACGGTCAGCGGATTGCTGCGTATGCCTGTTTCCTCCAGCGCTACCGCCATCTTCGCCACACATTCGCGTTCGCCGGAAAAGACCAAGTGCCGTTCGCCGTTGTATGCGGCCAGATCCAACCCCAGCCGCAGGGCAATGGGCAAAGCCTCCGCCTCGCCGGAAAAGACTGATAGCATGGCGCCGCCACTGCAACGATCCATCAGCGCGCCACGCAGCCGCACCAGCGGCATGATGTACTCATGAGAGTAATACCCGGCCGCCACGGCTGCCGCAAACTCACCCACCGAATGGCCTAATACCATGTCTGGCGCCAGACCCAGCGCCCGCCAATGCGCCGCCATCGCCAACTCAAAGGCAACAATGGCGGGCTGGGCGTATTCCATGCGATGCAACAGCGTGGGTTCCGGCTCCATCAGCGCCTTGCGCAGCCCCTCGGAGAAATCCCTGTCTGTCGCGGCGAACACCGCCAAGCAACGCTCCAGGCAGTCCGCGAACGCCGGAGAATGGACACACCATGTCAACGCCATGCCCGGCCATTGCGCCCCTTGACCGGTGAACAACCAGACCCGCTTACCCGTTGCGCCATGCCCTGATTGGATCAGGATATCGTCTTCCCCTTGGGCAAAGGCCTCCAGGGCATCCGCTGTCTCATCGCACACCGGTACCGCCAAGCGGCAAGGCAGATCAAGCAAGCGGCCATGCAGCGCCGTATAGGCGACGTCGGCGGCTGGCAACTTTCGCAATGCTTGCACATAGGCGCCTGCCAGACGTTGCAACGCGCCTTTGCTGTTGGCACTGAGCAGCAGCACATCCTCAACCGGGCCGTTTTTCTCTTCGCCGGGACCTGGATGACACTGCAATTCGCGCGGCAGCGAAGCCACCACCATGTGACAATTGGTGCCGCCGATACCGAAAGAAGATACACCCGCCGTTCGCGCCGCCGTATCCCATGGCCGTGCGCTGGCCGGTACATAAAACGGCCCGTCATTCAAATGTAATTCAGGATTGGCTTGGCTGAAATTCACACAAGGCGGAATAACACCATGCTCCACCGCCAGCACGGCTTTGAGGAACCCGGCAATGCCCGCGGCGGTATCCAGGTGCCCCATGTTGCCCTTGACCGAACCCAGCGCGCAGGCCGGGCCTTGCCCAAGCGTATGGAAAACCCGATGTAACGCCTGAAGCTCGATCGAATCGCCCAATGGCGTGGCCGTGCCATGCGCCTCGATCATGCCGATCCGCTGACTCCGCACACCGGCCAAGGACAATGCCCCGGCAATCGCTTCGCACTGGCCCGAAACCGACGGCGCTGTGTAACCCACTTTATGGCCGCCATCGTTGTTGATGGCGCTGCCCAGCACTACCGCGGCCACAGGATCGCCATCGCGCAAGGCATCCGACAGGCGTCGTAGTACCACTGCCGCCACCCCGTTGCCGGAATACGTTCCTTGCGCTTGGGCATCGAATGGACGGCAATGCCCATCCGGCGAGAAAATCATACCTTGTTGGTATAGGTACCCGCTCACCTGCGGGAAAGATACCGCCACGCCGCCCGCAATAGCCATATTGCATTCACCGGCGCGCAGGCTCTCGCAAGCCATGTGGGTGGCCACCAGTGAACTCGAACACGCCGTCTGCACCGTGACGGCGGGGCCATGCACATCCAGCTTGTAGGCCACGCGCGTCGCCACATAGTCCTTGTCGTTGCCCATCAGTGATTGCAGGCTTCGGACATGTGCAACCTCGGCCAAGTTGATCGCTTCCCGGCCTGGATAGGTACTGATTCGGGCCGCGCTGAATACGCCCGTCTTGTGCGGCACAGCCCTGGGTGCATACCCGGCGTGCTCCAGCGCGTGCCATGCGATTTGCAGGAACAGGCGCTGCTGCGGGTCGATCAATTCGGCTTCCTGCCGCGAATAGCCGAATAGATCCGCATCGAAGGCATCAGCATCTTTCAACACTGTTCCTCGGGGCACATAGGCCGGATCGTCAAGGATAGCCAACGGGACGCCGACATCCAGCAATTCCTGGCGGGAAAACCGCCGATTGCACTCGCGCCCGGCTACCAGATTAGCCCAGTAAGCATTGCTGTCCTCGGCCTCGGGAAAACGGCAGGCATAACCGATCACGGCGATCGGCTCTACATCCGGGTAATACTGGTTCAACAGTTCTTCGATATTCACAACGCACTCCCGCGACGGCGCTGCGCCCGTGCCTTGCGCCGCGCGAGCAGTTCCTGACGCGCTTCATTGATGTTGGCGATGCTGCTAGCAGCAGCCGGCATACCATGTAAATGTGCGGCCAAGGCCAGTGGCGTTGCATGGGTAAACAGATCGGTCACTTGCAGATTGTCATGGCCGGTCCGCTTCAGGTGCACATGCAACTGAACCAGTTTCAGGGATGTGGCGCCGACGTCGAAGAAGGACTGGCGCGGCTGGATCGGCAACCCGACTACTTGTTTGAAATACCGGCACAGCGCCTGCACCAACACATCATCGGTGCGCAACGTGGCAGACTCCGACGCGGCGTCAGGCAAAAACGACTTGGGCAATGCAGGCAGCGAGCGATGCGCGCCTTCCAGGCGCGGCACCAGCGCATCCAACGGCAAACCCCATGCCGCCTCATCTTCCGCCAGCCGCTGTAGCAGGGCCACGTAACGGTCGAACATGATCCGCGCCTGCGCCGGCTCGAACAGTTCCTGCACATAATCCCAGTTGAAATGCAGCTCGCCCTCCGACTCATATACCTGATGGTCGAGCCAGATCTGCGGCGTCTGCGAAATCCCCCAACGCGGTTTCATCCAGGAGGCGTGAGCCAGAAAGCGATCCCGCTCAAAGCCCAGCGCGCTGGTAAAAACTATCGGCATGGTTGCCGATGCCTGTCCGGCACGTTGGGCAAGCTGGCGCATTACCTGGATGGCCGACACATCTCGATGTAGCAGATCCTGTCGCAGACGCTGCTGAAGCCGACGGGCGCTGTCGCGCCAGTTACCGACCGGTTGCCAAGCCAGCAGCAACAAGGTCGTGAAGTCGCCCAGTACCTGCTCGATCTGTGGATGCAACGGCTGGCGATCGAACAGCGTCAGGTTCAGGCACAAATCATCGCGCGCGGCCCAGGCCGACAGGGTGGTCGCGTAAGCGGCCAACAGCAGGGCCGAGGGCGTCAGATCTTCTTCGCGCGCCCGCGTTTTGAGTGCGGCCCATTGCGCGGAGGAGAAATGGGCCGAGAACCGCGCGAAATGCGGCGCCCCGACATCGGCTGGATCGCAGCGTAACGGCAGGCGCGGCGCTGGCGGCAGACTATCCAGACGGCGCGCCCAGTACGCCAGCGACACGGCGTTGGTCTCGCGCTGGCGTACATGCTCCAGATAATCCCGGAAACTGATATCCAGTTTGGGCAACACCGACTCCAGATCCATATAGAGCCGCTCCAGTTCCGCCAGCAGGATCCGCATGCTGAGTCCGTCCAGCATCAGATTGTCCAGGCATACGAACAAGCGCGCCTGCCGGCCATCCGCCCGCGCCGCCTGGATATCGAATACGGGCCAGCGGGACGGGTTCAACACCTGCCTGGCCAGGCGCTCGCGCAAGGCAGCCGTTTCCCCGCCCTCCAGGTCGGCCACCCGATGACAATGCAGCGTGAATCCCGGCACTTCTTCCAATACCTGCTGCATGCCATCCCGCACTACCGCCCGCAGCGTATCGTGGCGTTCGATCAGCCGGTTCATCGCATGCTCGAAGCGCGCCACGTCCAGGTCGGCAACCTCGAAATCGACGAAAAAATGCGAACCGACCCCGCCCAGCGCAAACCCCGGCTGACGACCGACCAGATAAGCCTGTTGGACATCGGTCAACGCGAACGGCGCATGGCGGGTGGCCGGATCGTGGCGCAGGCTGTCCTCGCCATGTGCGCCGCCACGATGTACGGTCGCGGCAAAAGCAGTCAGCGTCGGGAAATCGAACAGATCGCCCAACCCAGCCACATAACCTCGCCGACCCAGTTCGCCCATCAGGCGCGTCGCCAACAGGCTGTCTCCGCCCAACTGGAAAAAATGACTATCCCGGTAGATGTTGGGCGCTTTCAGCAAATCGCGCCATAAGGCCGCCACGACCTGTTCCGTGTTTCCTTGCGGCACTTCGCGTTCAGCTTGGGTTTCCTGCCGCTGGCTGGCGCAGCGTTGCGCCAGGGCGCGATGATCCACCTTTCCGTTGGCGGTCAGCGGCAAGGCCTCAAGAAAGAACAGTCGCTGCGGCGTCATATAGCCGGGGAGTAGTTTGCGCAGAGCGGCGGACAGCTTGCCGTTATCAGGCCTGAGCGCCTCGCACGGCGCGCGCAAGATCAACCATTGCACATTGCCCGCCAATCCGCAGGCTTCATTGCGCATGCCATGTGAAGCCAACATTGATTGCCACCACGGCATTTCGTGCAAGCGATCCGGTATGCCGCCATGACCATCAGCCGCCAGCAGCTCAGCGGAAACCATCGCCAGGCTGGATACCCGGAACAACTCATGAACGCAGACCAACGCCGAAGGGGCGGAAGGCCAGCGCCGCCCGCACACCGGCATCGCCCAGCCGGTGCAAGGCATTGTTGGCCCAGACCACATCGGCCTGGTGTAATTCCTCATACGGAACATCAATGTGCCAACGCCGCGCCTCGGCACACGCATACCGTTGCAGATTCGCCGTGGCGCGCAACGCCATCTCTGGCGATTCATCCCACGCGATATATTCCACCCGCACGCCATCCAGACGCCGCAAAAGCTGTTGCGCGGCCAGGCCGCTGCGAGCGCCCACTTCATGCAGGCGCACCGACCGCCCCAGCGCCTGTTCCAGCGCCCGCACCATGTCGGCCAGCGCCTCGATGGCCGCTGCCGTACCGTGCGTGTGCAGCAGCAAATACTCCGGCGTCCAGAATGGATGGTTCAGCAGAGTCTGCGCCGACCGCTCGCCGCGAAGAATCTGCGCGAGCGGCGCGTGGTGCGTCAGCAGCGCATCCGCGGTCTCCCGCAACGGATGCCCGCTAGGCGGCTGCCAGGGTCGAAGCGGAACGTCGGACACAGGCGCATAGCGTCCGTCTGGCATATGCTCTAAGAATCCTTCGGCGGATAGATGCTCCAACCATCGACTTATCGACCCGGCCCGGCGATGCTGTGCGCCATACTGGCGAACTGCCTCATCCGCCGTAATGTCCGTGGTCAAGTCCACGCCCTGTCGACCCAGATGATCGTGCAGGAAGCCGGCCAGCAACCGCGCCATGTCGATTTCATTATCCGGTTCGGACTGACTCTCGTCCGGAATCCCATGTGGCGCCAGCGCCGCATAATCATTAGGCAGCGCAGGATCGGCAGGGAGGGCACTGTACAGCGCCGTCCCTTGCGGCGCCACGAAGGCGGCCAGCGATTTCTCCCGCTCGCCCACCGCGATTGCCACAGCGCTCTTGACGCCAGACACCCGCAACAAAGCCGCCTCGATCTCGCCCAGCTCGATGCGATAGCCGCCAATCTTGACCTGTGTGTCGCGCCGTCCCAGGAATTCCAGCCGGCCATCCGGCCAGTAGCAGCCCGTGTCCCCGGAGCGATACCAGCGTTCGCCATCTACCGTCACGAACTGCCGCGCCGTGCGCTCAGGGTCGTTGAAATAGCCCAGCGCCACGCCTTCGCCGCCAATCCACAGTTCCCCCGGCACCCAGTCCGGGCAATCACGGCCCCGCGCGTCGACCACGCGATACTTTTGCCGTGCCAGCGGATAGCCGTAGGGGATCGAACGCCAGCCTGGCGGCACATCCTCCACATCATGGATATTGGACCAGATGGAAGCCTCCGTCGCGCCGCCCATCGCCACGAACCGGCCATCCGACCGAAAGCGCCGGTAGCGCGCTGGCAAATCCAGACCGATCCAGTCGCCTGACAGCATCACCGTCCGCAGCGTGACCGGCGCACGCAGCCCGAGTCCTTCGCTGTAAGTCAATAGCATGTCGAACAGCGCTGGCACTGTGTTCCACAATGTTACGCCATGCCGTTCCATGGCCTCGCACCACGCGGCGGGGTCGCGCCGCTGGCTTTCATCCACCAGCACCAATGCGCCGCCCGCCGACAACAAGCCAAAAATGTCGTACACCGACAGATCGAAATGCAACGCCGACAACGCCAGCACCCTGTCACCCGCCGTAACCGCGTAGCGGCGGTTCAGCTCCGCGCACGTATTCAGCGCGCTCCGGTGGGAAATGACCACGCCTTTCGGCGTACCGGTGGATCCGGATGTGTAAATGATGTATGCCGACTTACGGGCATCGATCACGCGAGGGGCAGGCAGGGCTTCATATCCGATAGCGTCCCGCCAGTCCAGGAACGTCACGCCGTCCACCATGTCATCCGTGGAGCCGCCGGCATCGTCGCGGCCCGCCAATACCAGCGCTATGCCCGCACCCCGGTAAATCGTTCGCTGGCGTTCTTGTGGTTGATCCGGCGAAACCGGCACATATACCGCGCCCGCGTACAATATCCCCAGCACCGCGACGATCTGCCCGACGCCCTTGGACAGAGTGATCGCCACCCGATCTTCCGGCCGCACGCCCCGCGCGACCAGCGCCCCGGCGCAGCGCCGCGCCTGTTCCGCCAGTTCGCCATAGGTCAAATGGCGATTGCCGTGAATCAATGCCACCGCATCCGGACACTCGCGCGCCTGGCGCCAGAACTTTTCATGCAGCAACCCCTCGGGGGCTGGCGCGTCGTCATAGGCGTTGATCCGCGCCCTCACGGCATACTGTGCCCGTGGCATCAGATCCGGCGCGTCTTCACGCCAGGCTTGCGGCCGATCCATCAGATGCCTTACCTGACGCACATAGGCATGGAACATGGCATCCAGCAGCCCCGGCGGGAACAGCGCATCGTTACAGTCCCACTGCAAGAACACCGAAGCGCCATGCTCGTAGGCCAGATGATCTATCCAGACCTGCGGCGTCTGCGAAATCCCCCAGCCCGGCACACCCAATGTGCGCTCCACGTCCCGGCCAAACAACGGGCGGCCCAGATTGCTGGTGAATACCACCGGTGCGCCATGTGGATAAGCGCCCGGCGTCTTGCGCAACTCGCGCAGCCATTCCACGCCCGACCAGTGCCTGTGCTCGTAGGCTTCCGCGAAAGTTTGCTGATTGGCCTGCGCCAGCGCGCCGAAACGCGCGCCTTCGCCCGCAATGTCCAGCAGCAGGATGTTGGTGAAGTCGGCAATCATGTTTTTCACCGCGGCATGCAGCGGCTGACGGTCGAACAGGGTCAGGTTCAACAGCAACCGGGGCTGGCCGCACCAGCGCGACAGCACCGCGCCAAAGCAAGTGGCCAGCGCCATTGTCGGCGTCACGCCGTACTCTCCCGCGCATGTCCTGAAGCGCGTCCAGTCCTCGGCCTGGATTTCCACGCGCCTGCGTGAGATGCATACCTGCTTGATTTGCTCCGGCTCGCATGCCAACGGCAGATGCGGCGTATCGGGCAAACTGTCCCGGCGCGCCATCCAGAACTGTCGCGCCCGCTGCCGGGACGTCTCGTTTTCCTGTGCGGCCTGGGCCAGATAGCTCCTGAAATCGTAACCCGCGTCCACCGCCGGCAGGCGTTCGCCGCGCGCCAATGCAGCCAATTCATCAAACATCAGGCTGAAGCTCGCGGCATCCAGTACCAGCAGGTCGATGTTTACGTGCAGCCTGTTGCGGCCATTGGGCAACAGCGTGAGTTGGAAATCAAAGTTCTCGCCTCGCTCAACGGCCAGCACACGGTGGCCGTGACGTTCGCGCATTGCCCGCATGTGCGCCTCGCAATCGTCCGGCAAGGCCGCGCGCATATCGTGAAGCGTCAGTCCGCGCCAGCGGACGCCGGGCCGACATTGCTGACGACCATCATCTAGGAACGTCACCGTCAGCATCGGATGGCGTTCGATCAAAGCGCCAATAGCCTGCTCCAGCGTATCGGCGTCCAGCCCCGCGCCATCGAATTCCTGATACAAATGGCAACCCACGCCGCCCAACGTCTGATGCGGCGCGCGGCCCGCCAGATAAGCATGCTGTACGGGCGTCAGCGCGAACGGCTCGCCGTTCGCCATAGTCGGCCAGGGAGAAGAAAGGGCCTGTTTCGCAACCAGGTTCGGCGCATCTCGCGCAACCGCCGGATACTCGCGCAATAGACGGCTCCAGCCCCTCAAAGTGGGTTGCCGGTACAAATCCTGTAGCTTCACCCTGTGGCCACGCTTGCGCAAACGATGCATCCAAGCCATGAACCGCATCGAATCCAGGCCCAGCGCCAGGAAACTGGCATCGGCATCCAACTGTTGCGCGGGTATCCCGAAATCGGCGGCGACCTCTTCGCGCAATGTCTCATCCACCCATCCCATCTCTTCTTCCTTGATCTGCGCCAACTTCGTCATCTGATCCACCCCTTAGCGCATTTCCACCGCTAGCTGCCGGTTCAGCGCCAGCACGTCTTCTTCGGAAAACCGTCCTGCGTAGAACCGCATCTTGGCGTAGGCCTGGAACCATTCCACGCAGGTTCGCAGCAATTCCAGCCGCGCCTGGTAGGCTTGCCGCTCGGCGTGCAGGGCGTCCGTGTTGGTGCGCTCACCGCCCGCCACGCTCCAGCGCATCGCCTCCACCAACCCGACGCTGTCCGCCACGTTCTGGCGCAGCGTCCGCACGCGCTCCTCACTGCTGGCGCAAACGCGGAAATATTTCTCCAGCATCGTCCGCGCGGTCTCGACCGCGTGATCCAGCTCGTGGCGCGCCTGTTCCAGCCGCTCGCGCGACTGGCGCACCGTGTAATAGCTACCGCCGCCGCTAAACAGCGGCAGCGACGCCGACAAGCCCACCGTGTTGGCTTTGTAGTCGCGCCCCTTGTTGTTGATAGTGTCCGACGCGACCCGCTCGTGCGCCGCATAGACTGAGACCTTGGCCAGGAACTGCCCCTTCTCGCGCTCGACCGCCAGATCGTTGTACTTGACGGCCAGGCGCGTCGCCTGCAATTCCGGGTTCTGCCGCAAGGCGTCGCTGAGCAGGCCGTCCAGATCCGCTTCCCCCAACGGAATCCGCGCTTCTTCCAGATCGATGCCCAGCAACTGCGCCGCTTCCACCGGCTCGCCCACGATCGCGGAGAGTTCCCGCAAGCGGTCGGCCAGTTCGTTCTCCTGCGCCAGCAGTCCGGAGCGGGTCGCGCCCGCCTGGGTGCGCGTCTCCAGAACGTCGATCCGGGTGCCTTCGCCTTGCGCCATCATCCGCTCGTTGCCGCGCAGCATGTCTTCATAGACGCGCAACTGCTGCCGCGCCAACGCCAACGTCTCGCGCGCCAGGACGGCGTTCAGGTAGATGTCGATCATGCCCAACGCCACTTGCTGGGTTTCCAGCCGGTACTGCACCTCGGCATGTTCGGATTGTGTCCGGCCCATCCGGTAGGCGCTGATGGCGGAATAATCGAACAGCGGCTGTTCGATGCTCACGTCGGTGCGCCGCCCGGAGAAGGCGTCCTTGACGGTGACGCGCTCTCCCGGCGACCCCGACTGCGTCACTTCCTCCGCCAGCCGCGTGCGGCTGCGCCGGTAATTGACCGAGGCCCGGGGCAGCAGCCCGGCGCGGGCAATGTCCTTCGCTTCCCGCCCCGCCGCCCGCGCCGCCCGCGCCGCGTGCAGTTCCGGCGCGTTCAGCAGCATCCGCCGATAAGCCCGCGCCAAATCCAGCGTCCGCGGATGGGATTGCGCCTGCGCCCGCGGCGGCGTCTCCAAGAGGTCGGCCCGCACGGGCGCAATCCCGCCGAAGAACAGCGGCAACGCCGCCACCGCAACCGGAAGCCAGCGCCCCGCCCTGCCGGCCCCGCGCAAGCGCCGCCGCATGGCAGCGCATTCTCGTCTACCGCGCGCCGTCATTCAGTCCTCCGTCAGCGCCAGCCGGGCGCGGTCGCGCAGCGGCTTGAACAGATAACTCATCAGCGTGCGCTCCCCCGTCTTGACGAAGGCCGTCACCGGCATGCCCGGCTGTAACAACAGCCCCGGCAGCGCCTCGCGCCCCCGCAAGTCGTCCACATCGATTTCCACGTGGTAATAAGGCATGCCCTGCGGGTCTTCCAGCCGGTCTGCCGAAACCGTCCTCACCGTGCCCGGCAGCCTGGGCGTGGACGCGCGATTGAAGGCCGCGAATTCCAGCTCCACCGGCTGCCCGGCATGCACCTTGTCTACCGACTGCACGGCCAACTTGCCTTCCACCCGCAGCGGCTGATCCGACGGTACGATCTCCATCAGCGTCTGCCCGGCGCTGACCACGCCGCCCTGGGTAAACACCGCCAGCCCGGCCACCACGCCCGCCGACGGCGCCGCGATTTGAGTGTTCGCCACCTCGTATTGGGCGCTGTCCAGCCTCGAAAGCAAATCCGCCGTGCGCGTGCGCGTTTCCGCCAGCGCTGTGCGCAGCTCCTTCTGGTAATCCTCGCGCTGCCGGGTCAGGCGCAGCCGGTATTCCCGCACCTGTTCTTGCAGCAAGCCCAAACGGCCTTCGTCATCGGCAATGGAAGCGTCCAATTGCAAGAACTGCCGCTCCGATTCGAACAAGCGGTTGCGCGCCAACAGTTCGTCATCGGCCAGGGAACGCTGGCCCGCAAGCTGGCGCTCGAAAGTCACGCGCTGCTCGCGCCGCGATTGCAAGATGCGTTGCAGGCTGTCGCGCTGCTCGCGCGCGCCGCCCAAGGCGGCCTCCATCCCGCCCAGCGTGGCCTGCTGGGCGCTGCGGCGGCTGTCGAACAACTGCTGTTGCGACTGGACGATCTCGACCGCCTGCGGGCTGCCCTCGCGCTCGGCCCGCAACAGCCGTTCATCGAAACGGATATGCGCCAGCCCATCGCGCTCGGCCGCCAGACGGTTTTCCGCCGCCAAGCTGCTCAAGTACTGGAAGCGCAACGAATCGAGCTGGTTGGCCGCCACCGTCGGCTCCAACTCCACCAGCACCTGGCCTTCCCGCACCGCCTCGCCCTCGACCGCCAAGATGCGCCGCACCTTGCCGCCCGCGACCGGCTGCACCGCCTTCCGGTTGCCGCTCACCACCACCTTGGCGTCCACCGGCACGCCCGCATCCAGCGGCGCCAGCGCCGCCCAGGCCGTGAAGCCCGCCACCCCCGCCAGCACGACCAGCCAGCCCAGGCGCACGTAATGCCCCTCGTCCACCGACAGCGGATCGCCCCGCGCGCCGCCGTCCAACGACTGCCTATCCAGGCTCAGTTCCGCACCCATGTTCCCTCCCTGCGCTGCGCAAGATTCATTGCCGGCAAGGGCATGATCCGGTTCGGCGGCGGCTGGGGCGCGGCCGCGCGCTGCATGCGTTGCAGCATCTCGGCCAGCGGGCCGAAATCGACCTGCGTCCCGGCATGGAGCGTCAGCAACTTGTCCGCTTGTTGCAGAATATTGGGCTTGTGCGTAATCACCACCAGCGTAATGCCCGCCTGCTTGACGCGGCCAATGGCTTGCGCCAGCGCCGCCTCGCCCGCCTCGTCCAGATTGGCGTTGGGTTCGTCCAGCACCACCAGGCACGGCTCGCCGAACAACGCCCGCGCCAGCCCCACGCGCTGCCGCTGCCCGCCCGAGAGGCCCATGCCGTTCTCGCCCAGACGGCTCTGGTACCCCTCGGGCAATTGCAGGATCAACTCATGTACCCCCGCCATCCGCGCGGCGGCGATCACTTTCCGCTCGTCCATCTCGCCGAAGCGGGCGATGTTCTCGGCCACCGTGCCCGCGAACAATTGCACCTCCTGCGGCAGATAGCCGACCAGTGCGCCGAGCGCCCCAGGCCGCCATTGATCCAGCGGCGCGCCGTCGAGCCGCACCTTGCCGCGCAACGGCGGCCAAGCATTGACCAGGCAGCGCGCCAGCGTAGTCTTGCCCGCGCCCGAAGGGCCGATCACCGCCAGCGTCTCGCCCGCGTCCAGCCGGAAGTCGATGCCGTGCAACACCGGCTGGGTCTGGCTGGGCGGGGCGGCCAGCAACTGCTCCACCGCCAGCGCGCCGCTAGGCCGGGGGAAATCCATGCCCTGGGCCAACGGCGGAAAATCCGCCAGCAGCAGGCTCAGGCGGCGTTCCGCCTCCTTCACGTTCGTCCATTGGCGCAAGGCGCTGATCACCTGGTCGATGGGGGCCAGCGCCCGGCCCAGCAGAATGGAACCGGCGATCATCATGCCCGCCGTCATCTCGTGGCGCAGCGTCAGCCAAGCGCCCAGCCCCAGCGTGAGCGACTGCACCGCCAGGCGCAGCGCCTTGTTCCCGCCCTGGATTTTCGCCATGCGGGCGCTGGCCAGGTTCTGCTCGCGCACATAGGCCAAATGCTGCCCGGCCCAGCGTTGGCGCAGGCTGCCCAGCATGCCCATGGCCGCGATGGCCTCGGCATTGCGCAGGTTGGCGCTGGCATCGCGGCGCGAGGCGATGGCAAGCTCCCCCGCCTTTTGCAGATGCGGGCGGCTCACCCGCTCGTTGAACCAGCCCACGCCCATCAGCAGCAGCGTACCGCCCAGGGCGAACCAACCCAGCAGCGGATGAAAATAAAACATCACGAGCAGATAGACCGGAAACCATGGCGCGTCGAACAGCGCGAACAGCGCGCTCCCCGTGGCGAACTGGCGCAATTGCTGCAAATCCTCCAACGGCTGGGCGGCGTTCAACTGGCCTGTCTTGAGGTTCGCGCTGAAAGCGGCGTCGAACACCCTCGGCGCCAGCCTGCGGTCGAACCCCGTGCTCAAGCGCAGCAACACCAGGCTGCGCACCCACTCCAGCCCGCCCAGGAAGACATACAACATCAGCAGGATGAGCGTGAGCATCAGCAGCGTCATTTCGTTGCCGGAAGCCAGCACGCGGTCGTAGACCTGCAACATGTAGAGCGCCGGGGCGAGCATCAGCAAGTTGACGACGCCCGAGAACACGCCGATGTGCGCGAAACCGCGCTTGTAGGCCAGCAGGGCGCGGGCCAGCTCGCCGCGCGCGTCCCCCGCCGGACGGGGTTCATCCATCGTCGCCACTTTTCCAGCCCTCCACGGAAAAAACCTTTCACCCCCCGCTTGGGCGGGGAATGTGGAAAACCCGCATTTGCGGGCGCTTCCGGGAGTCGCTAGAATGCGCGGCTTCCGGAAAGGGGGGACTGGCGTGAAGCCATGCCAGCCCCGGGAAAATCCGGTCGAAGCGGCGATCTCTCTTGCCAGGAAACACCGCCTCGCCGGATGAACTGCTTATTTCTGGAACGCCAGCGTCATGCTGATTCCAGAATGACGCTGGTTGTCACGCTGCCAGCAGATCGTTGCAACCGCAATCGCAGCAAGGGCAGCAAGCGATGACACCGTCTGCGACATAATCACCGGCCTCGTTGTAGTAAGTGATCGACACGCCAGTACCAACCAACGCGGCATTGATGCTCGCCCAAGGGTCAGTAATATCGGAACCACGCGATTCCAGATACTTGTCCAGCACGAACTCGAAGGCTTGGACGGTGGTGTTGTCGAACGCCAACCCGTAAAGCACGGCGGAGTTCAGCGTGGCTGCGGCATAGATGCCCGCATTCGCCAGGATGCTGTTACCGTTATCGTCTACCAGCAACGAAGCAGCGATGGCGCTATTGCCGTCGGTCACGCTGAACTCGCTGACCGCCACCGCATCCACCGCGATGTTGAAGCCAGTGACTACCAGCAGGGACTCATAAGCGTCGAACGTCGCCAGGGTTGCGCACTTCGGGGACGGGTTATAGTCGCCGACCGGCGTGTAACCGAGATACAGGGTATCCAGATCGCCGGTGGTCACGAACGTATACAACTCAGCTACATTGTCGTAGGTCGTATCCCAAGAAAATCCTTCGGCAGAATTCACCAGGAACTTCCCACCGCCATTTCCAGGCGTGACGTGATCCACCCCTTGGCCCGCATACCAGTTGAAATCATAGATTTCATAGGTGGGCGGCGTTGCAGTGGGATCGTAGATGCCGCTACCGGAGTGATAGCCGCAATCCTCAACGCCAGCCGCCCAAATGGAGCCGATGTAGTCCGAGTTATAAGCGTTGATCTCGGTTTGGTCGTAAATACCCCGCCACGCGGTGGTATCAGTTTGCAAAGACATGACGTCTTCTCCTTGTTACGAGCCGGACGCCACTCCGGCCAATAGTTGCTCCAACCCCCATGGCTGAAGCGGCAAAAACTCAGAACCGGTATTCCAGACTGGCCGTAAAGGTACGACCCGGATAGAAGTTGTAACCGAACGTGGTTGGCGTGGCCTCCATCTGGTCGGTGAGGTTGGCCAGATAGACGCCAATTTTCAACTGATCGTTGAATCGGTAATTGGCGAACAAATCCAGCTTGATGACCCGGGGCCAGAGCTTGGCGACAAGAAAATCGTCCTCGTCCGGCAACGAATCTAAAGAACTATTGGCGGCATTGTTGCCAGACTGATATTTCGGGACATACCAATAAGAGGCGCGCTGCCTGCCGCGATAATGTACGGTACCGCCCATCTCCAGTCTTCCTGCATAGGGCGTCAGCGCGGCGGTCAGGCTGGCGCGGACAGGCTCGATCAGACTGGTTTCCATCCAGTTCCAGCCGGAATAGCATATCTTCTGGCCCTTGCCTATCGATGTTGTAGTGGTAGTGCCATCGGCTGTGGTTGAGGTATAAGCCCCGCCGGGCGCCTGCCAACTGCACATCTTGTTGTCGTGGCGCAGCGGCACGGTCAGATTGCCGCGCACATAAAACAGCGGCTGGCGATAGGCTAGGTTCAACTCGAAGCCCTGGCGGATCACCGGTTCCAGATTATTGACATTGGCGACACTGCCATGACTCTCCACTACGCCATCGGCCAGAATGATGGGGCCGTAAGCAATGTAATTACGGATGCGGTTGCGGTAGAAATTGATGCCCAGATCAAATTGATCATTCCGCGCCAGCCAGTTCTCGCGTTTGTAATTCAGGCCAAGCTGGAAAGACAGGTTTTTTTCCGGCTCCAGATCAGGATTGGCAAAGAAAGTTTGTCTCATCCATGCGCCGTTGATGTACATTTCGTTGCTGGTGGGCGCTCTTTCATCATAGGCGACACTGCCATAGACGCTCGCACCGCTGCCCGGATGAGTGTATTGCAACGCGAAATTGGCCGATTTCAGATCGTAGCGGTGCTTCTGGTCGTCGAAAATCCAGCGTGTATTACCACTATTGGGGTCGATATAAAAGTCATGGGAGTGTTCGGCTGCCATCTCCTGGGCCTTTACCCTGATTGTAGTGGATGAAGAACACCATGCATGTTTGGGCTCCGGCATCTGCAAGCATTCCGCTCTCAAAATCTCACGATAATGTGCCCAACTATATACACTGCCCTCTCCGGAGATATTCCCGGTTCTGTACCTCGGCGAAAGGATGTCCATCGACACGCGCTGCCAGCCAATACCCACGCTGGCCTGCCAGGGGGCATTGCCCTCGGTGCTCAACGCCAGCGCCAAGCCCATGGTGTCGCTGCGGGAGTTCGGGTCCCATTCCATTTTTGTATACGACAACCCTTGATCTGCCAGATGTTGCTGATACCATTCCTCCTCGGTCAGGCTATCGACATCTTTCTTGGCACGCCGTAATTCCAGCCCGGCATCCAGGCGCAAAGGGCCGATTGCTGGCACATCGAAATGACTGGCGTTGGCGAGTTTCAAGCCGCTGGAACCATTCTCGACGTCATAATGCAGATCCTCTCCCATGGCGTAAGATCCCGGTATGCCTGTCCAGCCTTGTTTGCGCGTCTGCTTTTCGTGATAGAGCTGTACTTCCGGGTTGAGCCATTTTGAAAAGGCCGCCTTGTATTTCAGGCTGATTACCTGGCTATCAAGTTCCGTTCTGACATTCCATCTGTGCTTACCCCAGTAAGCATTCCCGCCATCCGCTGGCACCCATATCGACGGCTCCTGATCGGTCTGGAAGCGGGCGCGGCTGGCCGTGGCGAAAAATTCCAGGCTCTGCTCGTAAGCGTCGTTGAAGTAATGGCGCAGACGCAGCATCTGGGATTCGTTTTTCTTCTCCGTGCCCACCAGAGGGGATTTGCTGGCATCTTTCAGCCATTTCAACTGCTCCGCGGTGAACTGACAATTGTTGAAACCATCCTGAAATCCTCTTGAAGCGCCTAATATCCCCAGATAACGGCAATTACTTTGCTCTTGTTGCTGTGTTTTACCATCGTTTAAGAAATAATTAATCTTCCGTGAATGGGCATCGCGTAACATTTCCTTGCTGTTCATATTACTGCCAATACGGTAAGGATCATTTTCACTGCTGGCTGCTCCCAGCATGAAATCCCATCTCTCGGAGCGCCCTCCCACAAAGACCGAGCCGGAAGGTTTGTGCCCGTTCGCGTATTTACTGAAGCCAGTGGAAAGGCGGATCATGCCGCCCAGGTTCTTGCCGGGGCGCAGGACGTCATCCAGGTCGAGATACCGGAAGTTGACCGAACTGCCCAGGCTGCCCAAGACGCCTGTCCCGGTACTCGTTCCTCTTGTGACATCAATGTTTCTCAAAAACTGCGGATCGATGAGCAAGGAGCCGGTTTGTCCAATGTCTTTTGTAAAGGCGTGGAAATTCTGCGTAATCCCTTCCAGTTGCTGCGACACCCGCCCATGCCCGGCGATGCCCTGCACGCCGACGGACACTTCCGGGCGGGCATAGAGGCTGTTCATGGATGTGCCGGAAATCTGGTCGATCACGTCGCTCATGTGGCTGGCGTTGCGCCGCTCGATGTCTTCCTTGCTCGCCCCGCTGGCGTTGCCGATGGCTTTCTTTTTTTCTTCTTCCGCCGCGCCGCTCACTTCCACGCCTTCAAGGATCGTCTCATCGCCAGAGGCCGCTTCATCGACGGCGGCTGGCCGCGAGGCGTTTTCTTGTTCCACCGCCGCCGGAACTTCCTGCGCCAGCGCCTGCTGCCCGCCCAGTATCAGGGCCACCGCAAGCCACGAACCCGCCCGGCCAAAGCGCGCGTTTCCCGCCTTCCGGGCGCTTTCCGTTGCTGAAAAAGAACATGCCCTTGCCCATCGCCAACCCCCATCTTTCCCGAACATCAGTTTGACCTCATCCATGAGTACGAACGTAAATGCCAATGAGAGGCAATTACCTGATTGAACAAAACCCCTACCCCGATGGCTGCGATAGATCAATGTCAGCCGATGGCAAGCTTGACGGAAATTTGTCAACCTCGCTAACGGTTTCCGGGAAAAACTTGACTATTCGGGAATTTTTATTTCAGTATTGGCAATATCACGAGTCATCGCCGCCGAAGGCGCGGCGGCGGGCTTGGAACGGTGCAATGAGCCGCTTCACGAAATCGCGGTCTTCCACGGGCTTTCTTCTTCTTGTCTGCCCGCGCGCCAAGCCTTGACGCTTTGTTGCGCGCGCCACATGCGCGCATAGCGGCCCGCGCGCGCCAGCAGCTCGGCGTGCCGGCCCGCTTCGACAATCCGTCCGCCATCGATGACTAGTATCTGGTCGGCGGCGGCGATGGTGGACAGCCGGTGCGCGATGACGATTACCGTGCGATCACGCACCAGCGCGTCGATGGCCGCCTGCACGGCGACTTCGCTTTCGCTGTCCAGCGCGGCGGTCGGCTCGTCCAGGATCACAATGGGCGCATTCTTGAGCATGGCGCGGGCGATGCTGATGCGTTGACGCTCGCCGCCCGACAGACGAGCGCCGATGTCGCCGGCGCGGGTCTGGTATCCCTCGGGCAGGCGAGCGATGAACTCATGACAATGGGCAGCGCGCGCGGCGGCTTCTATTTCTTCATCCGTTGCTTCGGGACAGGCCATGCGGATGTTGGCGAGGATGCTGTCGTCGAACAGGTATACGTCCTGGAACACCACGGAGATCAACGCATCGAGCCGTTCGGCGGGTATGGCGCGTACATCCACGCCGCCGATGGTGACGCGCCCGGCCTGCGGGTCGGCATGGCGCATCAGTAAACGCGCCGCCGTGGTCTTGCCCGACCCCGAAGGCCCCACCAGCGCGGTCAGGCTGCGCGCGGGCAGCTTGGCGCACAAATCATGCAGCGTGGGTTCGCCGGCCCTGGCATAGCGGAAGCTCACGCCCTCGAAGGCCACATCGAAAGCCTGCGGCGCCTGGATCGGCGTCTGGCGCGGCAAGGGGGCAATGACCAACATGGCGTTGATCTTGCCCAACGCCGCTTCGATCGAGTCGATGACTTTGGTGTACAGCACGAAGCAACCCAGCGGTTCGCCAAAACGCACTGCGATCACCATCAACGCGGCCAGGACGGCAATGTCCAGCGTGCCCCGCACGACAAACAGGGCGCCCGCGAACACGACTAGCAGGATCGCCAGCTCCATCACCGTGGCCAGCGCCAGATTGGGCTTGGCCCCCTTTTTCTGGCCGATGGTCTGGACGGTTTCCAGATGCTTGAAACCCGCTTGCAGTTTCATGGCCTGCTCGCCGACACAACAGGCGGCGCGCAACACCGGCAGGCCCTGGGTGTATTCCAGGATGTCGCTGGCGGTGCGTTCGTTGGCATCAGCCAGCATGCGCATGCCGCGCCCAAACGCGGGACGACGCCAGCGGTACAGCGGAATCAGCAGCGGGAACGCCAGCAACAGGATCAGGCCCATGCGCCAATCAAAGTACAGCGCCGCCAAGGCCGCCGCCACGGGTGTTATCAAGGCGGTAGCCATCATGTTGGCGATGGTCAGGATATAGCTCAGCGTTTCGTCCACGTTGCCCAGCAGCGTCGCGTTGACGCCGCCCGCGCGCTTGTCCTGTAGCACTTCCAGCGGAATGCGGCGCAACTGCTCGCCAAGTTCGGTGCGCAGTTCGTGCGTGTTGTGCACCATGTCGCCCCGGTAATCGAACCCCTGCGCCCACCAGCGGATGGCCGTGCTCGCCAGCATCATCGCCGTCATCGCCAGCAGCCAGGGCAGCGCGGCGCGCCCATCCGGCGCCGGAATCCGCGCCTGGAACAGCGGTATCAGGCAGGCCAGCGCTAAACCCTGCACGGCGGCTGCCACGGCCAGGCCAGCCAGGCTGGCGCGCAGCCGGGGCGCGCGGCCGCGCGCGATCTTCATCAACCGATGCCAGGTCTCGCGCAGCGGGGTAATGCGTGTTTCGTTCATGCTCGCTCTCCGGCCAAGGCCCAGTTTCGCGCCTGCTCAAAGTTGCGCCACAACCGGGCGTAGACGCCGCCTTGCGCCACCAGCGCATCGTGGCGGCCTTGCTCGGCGAGTCGCCCCTGGTCGAACACCAGAATCTGATCGGCGTCACTGACGGTGGACAGCCGGTGCGCCACCATTAGCACGGTCTTGCCGCGCATCAGGTTGGAGAGCGCCGCCACCAGTGCGGCCTCGTTCTCCGGGTCGGCAAAGGCCGTGGCTTCGTCCAGCACCAGGATGGGCCGGTTTTGCAAGATCGCGCGGGCGATGGTGATGCGCTGGCGCTGACCGCCGGAAAGAAACACGCCGCGCTCGCCCGCGGGCGTGTCGTAGCCTTGCGGCAGCGCCATGATGAAGTCGTGCGCCTGGGCTGCGCGGGCGGCGGCAATGACCTCGTCCATCGTTGCCCCTGGCGCGCCCAGGCGGATGTTGTTGGCAATGGTATCGGCAAACAGGAAGGTGTCCTGGAACACAAAGGCTACCTGCCGCATCAGCGTCTCGGGCGGCATTTCCCGCACGTCCACGCCGCCAATCCGGATGCGGCCCGCGCTCGCGTCCCAGAAACGCGGAATCAGCCGCGCCACTGTGGTCTTGCCCGCGCCGGAAGGGCCAACCAGCGCCGTCACGCCGCCTCGCGGCGCCTCGAAGCTCACGTCCCGCAATACCCATGGCCCATCGTCCGTGTAGCGGAAATCCACGTGCTCGAAGCAGACATTGGCATCCAGCGGTTCTTTGCCCTGCGTCGCGTCCGGCGCTGACAGTGGCGGCTCGGCCATCACCTCGTGAATACGGTGAATGCTCATTTGTGTCTTGGCTACCAAATGCCTGAGCGACATCAGCGGCAATAGGGATTCGGCCATGCCCGTACCCACCAGCAGCGCCGCCAGCCAGGTGGCGGCGTCCAGCGCGTCGCGGTCGATCAGCCAGCCGCCAAGCCACACCAGCGCGGCCAGCGTCGGCAGCGGGCTGAGAATGGCGACCGACATGCGCGACGAAAAGCCCGCCATGCGATACCACTGCAATACGACTTCCACGAATGCATCGAGCGCGCGCTGGTAGCGTTGGAAGGTGCTCGCGCCGGTATCGAAGGTGCGCACTACGGGCATGGCCTGTACATACTCCACCACCGCCTTGCTGACGTTCTCGCTGGCGGCGTTGTAGCGCGATGCCATCTCGCCTGCGCCGCGCATGCCCAGCGACACCACCGCCATGCCCGCCGCCAGCACCGCCGTCGCGGCCAGCGCCAGACGCCAGTCCAGCAAGCACAGCAGCGCGAAGGTCAGCACTGGGGAGACGTAGGCGCGCGCATACAACGGCGTGCTGTCGGCCACGAATATGTGCAGCGCCTTCACGTCGTCCATCATCACTTTGGAGAGCGCTCCGGAACCTGTCTGCTGCACATAGCCTAGCGGCAGGCGCGCCAGATGCCCGGCAAGATCGGTGCGCAACCGCGTCTCCAGGCGAAAAGCCGCGTAATGTGACTGATTGAATCCGGCCAGCCGCAGCACATGGGCCAGCATCGTCAGCACCACGGCCAACACGAGGGAAAACCACGGCCATTGCCCCGGCAACGCAAGCAGGGCATGCATCGCCCATGCCAGCGCGCACAATGCCCCCAGCGTGACCGCGCTCGCCAGCGCCGCCAGCAGCATGGCAAAGCGAATCTGGCCACGCACGGGCCGCATGATGTCCCAAACGCTAGGCGCACAGCCCGCTCCATTACCGCGCATGCGTGCCCCCCCCCCGGATTGCGGGAACATCCCGTCCGGCGTATCGCCGAATCACCGCTGTTGCCGCCGCCATCAGCGCCGCGGCGATGCCAAAACAAACCCCATACCCCCATTGCCCGGCCAGCCAGCCGCCCGCCACGCCGCTGGCGGCGGCCAGCAAGGCATCGGCGCTTTGGAAGATCGTGAAATCCACCCCCGCCTGTTGCGGCGAGGCAATATCCATCAGCACCGAATACAGCGCCACCCAGGCGCAGCCCATTGCGCCGAACATCAAGCCCACTAGCGCAATCAGAACCTGTTGCGGCACATTGCCGACGGCGGCGGCTCCCGCCAGCGCGGCCAGCACGCCGGCCTCCAGCCCTACCGCCAGCCATACCGCCCGCCAGCCCGGCGCGCGCCGCACCAGCGCCCCGCCCAGGAAAGCGCCCGTCAGCCCGGCAAAGACGCTGAATGTACCAAACAGCCAACCCAGCCTTTCAATGCTCACGCCATGATCCAGCAGCAACGGCCCCATCATGCTCAAGGTCAGGCGAACGCCGATGCTGCCCAGCAACAGCAGCAACAGGCCGTGCACCACCTGTGGACGCCGCAAGGCATGCAGCAGGCTGGGCTGGTGCTGGCCGGTCTCTCCCGGGCTGCGGGCCGGCTCGCGTATTGCCAGCATCGGCAAACCCAGCGCCACGATGACCAGCGCGGTAGCCAGCAACGCCTGCGGCAGCCCAGCTTGGCTGGCAATCAGCAGAAAACCGCCACCGCCCAGCATCGCGCCAACATAACTGCCGCCCACCTGCGCCACATTGCCCCAACCGCGCTGCTGGCTGGCAAGCTGCTCCACGGTGAAACCGTCACAAGCAATATCCGTCGTTGCCGCGACCAGGGCACTGAGCAGCAACAAGGTCAGAATCCAGCTACCATGCGTTTGCAGCGGCAGCAGGCCATTGAGGCCCGCCGCTCCCATGCCCAGTAAGATGCCCGCCAGCAGCCACTGCCCGGCCAGCAGCAGCGTCCGCGAGCGTCGTCGCGGATCATGTGCCGGCAGACGCCAACGCTCCACCATCGGCGCCCAGAGGAATTTCAGCCCCCAGGGCAGCCACCACAGCGCGGCTAGTCCGGCCATCTGCAAGGTGGCGCCCGCATCGCGCAACAGACTGGGCAGGGACTGTGTGGTGATCGCCGTCAACAAGGTCTGGCTGATATAAATGCCCGCAATCGCGGGCAAGACCTGCCGCGCACTCAAACGCGGCGAAACATGTGTGGATATCGACATGGGCAAGAACGCTCCAAGGCTTGGCAACGGCCCGGAGTCATGAATTGTTTGCGGGTAAACCACAAGATGGCGCCAATATTGCTGCATCAGCAATAATCTGAACACAACAACAACGAGCATCATTATCATTACAATAAGAAAGGGGCGCTAACGGTTTACGGAAAAAATTTGACGTTTTCAGGAAAAAATTATGGCAGGGACGACAGAGACGGCATCCGACCAGTTGGTGCTCGAACCATGCAAACTGCAAGAAACCGGGCTGGAAGGCGTGCCGGAAAAATGGCAACTTGCCATGCACATGCACCAGCCCTGCGAAGGGCTGTATATCAGTTGTATCAATGGCCGCCCTGGCAGCGACTGGATTTTCCGGGCCGAAGGGCCGCATGCCTTCAGCATAAACATCCTGCTCGAAGGGCGCATGCAGACCGCCTTCGATGACGGCGACGTGCTCGATGCCCAGGCGGGTTCCGCTACCCTGATGGCCACGTGTCAAGACACCACCGGCTGGGATGCGCTCAATGGCAAATCCGGGAGCGTCTTTCGCATGGTCAGTATCCATATGCCGCAAACCGTCATGAGCGGCCTTACCGGGCTACAGATGGATGACTTGCGCAGCCGGACGCGCGCCAGCCTCGGCAACCAGCAGCATATCGACGCCTTCCTCGGCATCATGCCCGCCTCCAGCAGCCTGCAACGCGTAGCTTGCGACCTCATCGACTTCGGCTGCGCCTACTTCGGCCCCCGCCTCTCGCACAATTTGTACCTGCACGCCAAGGCGTTGGAAGCCATTGCCTGCTTCCTGAGGGAGAACCTGACACAGCGGGAGGCCGACTTGCCCGTGCCCACCGACTGCCCCCGTTTACTCGAAGCGCACGCCCTGCTAGAGCAGACCTATAGCGAGGACTGGAATGTGCTGTCCCTGGCGCGGATCGTCGGACTCAACGAGAAACGTCTGCAATCGGGCTTCCGGGCCTTGTTCGGCTGCTCGGTCTACGCATGCCTGACGCGCATCCGCATCAACGCCGCCGTCGCCTTGTTGCAGCGCGGCGCCAGCGTGACCGAAACTGCCGCCAGTTGCGGCTTCGCCAGCCTCAGCCACTTCAGCCGGATATTCCGCAACCACACAGGCGTCTCGCCCAAGCAATGCGCCCTGGGCATCAAGCCGCCAACGCCCTGATGGTTGTTTTGTCTGTCTCCGGACGCCCAGAGCGCGGACAGACCATACAAGCAGCATCCTCGCCCCATGTCGCGCTTGCCCGAATTGGAAAGCGGCAAGCCGCTCGGGCGGAAATTCAAGCGTTACCCCATCGGGTATCGAATACGGCGTTTCAGTGCAAGGTTCGCAACTGGAAAATCGCGTCGATGTCCTTGCTGCCGAAGCGGTAGGTGTGATTCGACAACTCATCGCGGATCACGAGTTCGCCGCGTTCGGCCAGCGCGGCGCGGATTTCCTTCTCACCCACGGTGCGCAGCATGGCGGCGACCTTTTCCGGCTCGGGCGGCCAATGGTGGGTCACGGCGCGAGCGGCGTAAAGACGTACGTCTTCTTCGGTGAAAAGCCGGTGGAGCAAGGCGGGAGAGGTGAGAACGAGCAACTCGCCAGGCTTCACCGTGTCGGCCAGGGTCGTGATGCGCGTCCAGCCGTCGGCATCCCGTGCGTCGGCACCGGGGAGTTTTTGCAGGAATAGCGCGGCGCTGGCGGTTTCATCGCAGGCGAGCCACAGCCTAGCGGGCTGCTGTCCGGATTGTTCGAGATAGCATGTGAATATATCGGCGATGCTGCCCCCCGCAAGCGGCACGAAGCTTTGGTAAGGCTGTCCCAGGCCTTCCGTTTCCAGGCTCAGTTGCAGGCGGCCACCGCCAACCAGCGACAGTGAATCCCCGTCCGCGATACCGGCCCCTGGCCCGGCCTTGGCGTAGCCGCGCAAATTGAGCGACGCCGTACAATCGACCACAAGCAGGCTCACCGGGCCGCTTCCCTGTATCTGGAAGGTAAGCCGTCCCGATTGTTTGAGATTACCGGCAATCACGGCGGAGACGGCTGCCATCTCGCCAAGCAGTTTCGCCACGGCAGCCGGATAGGCGCGGTTGTGCAACAAAGCCCGCCACACGCCGGTAAGGCGCACGATGCTGCCGCGAATGTCGAGGTTTTCCAGCAAAAAACACTGAATGAAACTGGCAGGGTTCATCGGGCGGCACTCATACCACGACACGCTGTACGTTCATGCGGCGAAAAGGCTCCCCGCCCCATGGCAAAACGCTCAGACATTCGCCTTTCCAGGCGGGTTGTTTTCAGGCGGGCTGAAATACTCCCGCGCCAGTTTGAACACGACCGGGCTGAGCAGCAACAGGGCGATCAGGTTGGGAATCGCCATCAGGCCATTGAAAAGGTCGGCGAGATCCCACACCAGGCTCAGCTTGGCAGTGGCCCCGACGGGAACGATCAATGTGAAGACGACCCGGTAAGGCAGCGCCGCCTTGTGACCAAAAAGGTAGATCACGCACCGCTCGCCATACACGCACCACCCGAGGATGGTGGAAAAAGCGAACAGCACCAGCCCGATAGTGACCAGCCAGGAACCAAACTCGCCCATGGCGGCGCTGAACGCCTGGGAAGTCAGTATGCCCGCTCCGGCATCCCCGATGCCGGGAGCCATCCATTGCCCGGAGATCAGGATGACGAGCGCGGAAATCGTACAAACGATGATCGTGTCGATGAACGGATCGAGCATCCCGAGCAGGCCCTGCTTGACCGGGTTATCGACAATGGCCGTGGCATGCGCGATCGGCGCGCTGCCCAGGCCGGCTTCATTGGAAAACAGGCCGCGCGCCACCCCGAACCGGATAGCCGCCGCGATGCTTGCCCCGGCGAAACCGCCGACTGCCGCATGACCGTACAGCGCGCTCTCGAAAATCAGGCGGAACGCGCCCGGTACTTTCTCGATATTGACCGCGAGCACGATCAGCCCGCCGGCGACATAGATCAACGCCATCGCGGGCACCAGCGTGCCCGCGACCAGGCCGATGCGCTTGACGCCGCCGATCAGCACCGCGCCCGCCAGTACCAGCAGTACAACGGCAATGACCCACGGCTCCAGGACCAGCCCGTAGTCGGCGCCCAGCTTGACTACGTTTGCCGCGACCGAGTTGGCCTGCGTCATGTTGCCGATCCCGAAGGAGGCCACCATACCGAAAATGGCGAACAAGGCCGCCAGCCACTGCCAGCGCGCGCCCAGCCCGTTCTTGATGTAGTACATCGGTCCGCCGACGAATTTGCCGTCCGGCGTCACCTCGCGGAACTTGACCGCCAGCGTGGCCTCGCAGAACTTGGTGGCCATCCCCACGAGCGCCGTCACCCACATCCAGAACACCGCTCCCGGCCCGCCCATGAGGATGGCGGTCGCGACCCCGACGATATTGCCGGTGCCTATCGTGCCCGCCAGTGAGGTCATCAGCGCGCGGAAGGGCGTCAACTCGCCCTCGTGGCCGGGATGGCCTCGCCGTCCCCGCCACATCGTGGCGAACGCATGGGGCAACTCCCGCCATGGCATGAAACGAAGGCCGATAGTCAGCGCCACCCCGACAACCAACAGCAAGGGAATCAATACATACGGCCCCCAGACAACGCTATCGATGTCGCCCACCAGCTTGGCGAATGATTCCAGCATTACCGGTCCCTCCAATGAGATAGGGTGTGATTGGCAAGACCGTGTAAGGGTACGATATCTTGCGCCGCGTGTGTCAATATGTGGAACGGTTTCCTGCCGCCGTGCGAAGCCGGCTCTCGGCATCCCCGCTCGTCCAGGTCCGCCGTCAATGACAATTGACTCAACCGGCGCGTCCTTGGACGGCGGCAGCCATACATATCGCTTTGGCGCTAGAATCTGCGCCTGTTCTGTCCCCCAGGCGGGGGCTTTTCCGACTGACCTTTCAACCGCGGGAGAATCCGAAAAATGTCAATGGCTGATCGTGACGGCTTCATCTGGAAAGACGGCAAGCTCGTCCCATGGCGTGAGGCAACCACGCACATACTGACCCATTCCCTGCACTACGGCCTTGCGGTATTCGAGGGCGTGCGCGCTTACGACACCGCCAACGGCACGGCGATCTTCCGATTGGTCGAACACACCCTTCGGCTGCTCAACTCCTGCCGCATCTACATGATGGACATTCCCTATTCGCAGCAAGACCTGATGGAAGCGCAAAAAGAAGTCGTGCGCGTCAACAAGCTCAAGGAATGCTATATCCGCCCCATCGTGTTCTACGGTTCGGAAAAAATGGGCGTCTCCACCGTGGGGGCCTCGGTACATGTGGCGATCGCCGCCTGGCCCTGGGGCGCTTATCTTGGCGAGGAAGCCATCGAGCACGGCATCCGCGTCAAGGTGTCTTCATTCGCCCGGCATCACGTCAACGTCACTATGCCGCGCGCCAAGCTCGCGGGCGCCTATACCAATTCCATCCTTGCCAATCTCGAAGTCACCCGCGACGGCTACGATGAGGCGCTGCTGCTCGACACGCAAGGCTTCGTCGCCGAAGGCTCGGGCGAGAACCTTTTCATTGTCAAGAACGGGGTGCTGATCGAGCCGGAAATTGCTTCGGCGCTCACCGGCATCACCCGCGAATCGGTCATCCAGATCGCGCACGACCTGGGCCTCGAAGTGCAATCGCACCGCCTGACCCGCGACGACATCTATCTCGCCGACGAAGCTTTCTTCACCGGCACCGCCGCCGAGATCACGCCGATCCGGGAACTCGACAACCGCCCCATCGGCGGCGGCAGGCGCGGTCCGATCACCACGAAATTGCAGGCTAAGTTCTTCGACATCGTCAGCGGCCAAGCGCCCAAATACAAACACTGGCTAACCAGGGTCTAAGCGCGCCATGACAATGCCGGGTACCGAAACACCTCCCGAGGCGATCCCGGTCGGCATCGCCGACTTGCCGCTCGTCTGTCCGCGCCCTGGCGAACCGCTGTGGGCGCGGCATCCGCGCGTTGTTCTCGATGTGCTAACGGAGGGGCATGTCGCCTGTCCCTACTGCGGCACGCGCTACGTCTTTACTGGCGAACGCCCGAAAGGGCATTACTGAACTGAACCGAACGCATGGCAACCCATACGCTCCCCGCCGCTGAAATCTTCAAGGCTTACGACATCCGCGGCATCGTCGGCAAGACCCTTACCCCTGAATCCGTGCGCGCCATCGGCCACGCCCTGGGCAGCGAGGCCGCCGCGCGCGGCCAACGAGCCATCGTCATCGGACGCGACGGGCGGCTTTCCGGCCCCGAACTGGCTGGCGCGCTCGCCGAAGGCATTCGCGCCGCAGGTATCGACATCATCGACATCGGCTGCGCGCCCACGCCGGTAACCTATTTTGCCGCGCATCACCTCGGCGTTCATTCCTGCGTTTCCGTCACGGGCAGCCATAACCCGCCCGATTACAACGGCCTCAAGATGGTGCTCGGCGGCGAAACGCTGCATGGCGGCAAAATCCTTGCCCTGCGCCAGCGCATCGCCGACGGCGATCTCAGCCACGGCGCGGGCGCGGCCAGCAGGGCAGAGGTACTCGACGACTACATCGCCCGCATCGCCGGCGACATCCGGCTCGCGCGCCCGATGAAAATCGTCATCGACTGCGGCAACGGCGTGGCCGGCGCGCTTGCTCCGGCGCTATTCCGCCGCCTGGGCTGCGAGGTGGGCGCGCTCTATTGCGAGGTCGACGGGCGCTTTCCCAACCACCATCCCGACCCGTCCAAGCCGGAAAATCTCCGCGACCTCATCCGCATACTTGCCGAAGGCGATGCCGAACTCGGCTTGGCTTTCGACGGCGATGGCGACCGGCTCGGCGTTGTCGCCCAAGACGGCGAAATCATCTACCCCGACCGTCAACTGATGCTGTTCGCCGCCGACGTACTCGAAAGGGCGCCGGGCGGCGAAATCATCTACGACGTCAAATGCACCCGCAATCTCGCGGGCTGGATACGCGCGCGCGGCGGCAAACCGACGATGTGGAACACCGGCCACGCCTTGGTAAAAGCCAAGCTCAAGGAAACCGGCGCGCCGCTCGCGGGCGAGATGAGCGGCCACATGTTTTTCAAGGAACGCTGGTACGGGTTCGACGATGGTCTTTACGCCGGAGCGCGGCTGCTCGAAATCCTCTCGAAAACCGCCGACGGCAACACTACGCTCAAGGCGCTGCCCAACGCGGTGTGCACGCCGGAACTCAACATCGAAATGAACGAGGGCGAGCCGTTCGAGCTTGTGCGGCGGTTGCGTGAGCAGGCCGGATTCGACGGTGCGACGGAAATCATCACGCTGGACGGCGTGCGCACGGAGTATGCCGACGGATTCGGACTCGCCCGTCCTTCCAATACCACGCCGGTCGTCGTGCTGCGTTTCGAGGCCGACAGCGCCGCCGCGCTCGCCCGCATCCAGCAAGCGTTCCGCGCCGCCATCGAGGGCGTGTGGCCGGGTTTGGCGCTGCCGTTTTAGAATCCGGGACTGGACACGCGGCGCGGCGCGGCCTGAAGGCGCGCGTCCCGCAAGCGTCAGACCGCCGGAGCCGGGCGGCGCAGATGCCAATCAGTGATTTGCTGGAAGCGATGCGCGGCGGTGAGCAGGCGCGCTTCGGAGAAGTAGTCGCCGATCAGTTGCAGTCCGACCGGCAGCCCATCGGCGTCGAATCCGCAGGGGTGGGAAAGCCCCGGCAGCCCGGCGAGATTGACCGGCGTGGTGTAGATGTCGGCAAGATACATCTGCGCCGGATCGCCGCTCATCGCGCCCATCGCCCAGGCCGTCACTGGCGAAGTGGGGCCGGCCATCAGATCGCATTCGCCGAAGGCGCGCTGGAAATCCCCGGCAATCAGGCGGCGCAGTTTCTGCGCTTGCAGGTAATAGGCATCGTAGTAGCCGTGCGATAGTACGTAGGTGCCCACCAGGATGCGGCGCTGGACTTCCGCGCCGAAGCCTTCGCCGCGGCTTTTGCAATACATGTCGGCGAGGTCGGCGAATTCGGCGGCGCGGTGGCCGTAGCGCACGCCGTCGAAGCGGGAAAGGTTGCTCGACGCCTCTGCCATGGCAATGACGTAATAGGCGGGGATCGCCAGCCTGGCGTTGGGAAGTTCCACTTCGCGGGTCGTCGCGCCCAAGGCGCGGTATTGCGAGAGCGCGGCGTCAACGGCGGCGCGGATGTCGCCACTCATACCGTCGCCGAAAAATTCGCGCGGCAGGCCAATGACGAGTCCGGCAAGCGGCTTGGCGGCATTGGCGGGCGGCGCGGCGAGCGCGGCGGCGTAATCTTCCGCCGGGCGGTCGAGGCTGGTCGAGTCGCGCGCGTCGAACCCGGTCATGGCCGCGAGCAGAAGCGCACAGTCTTCGGCGGACGCGCCGAAAGCGCCGCCCTGGTCGAGCGAGGAGGCGTAGGCGATGAGGCCGTAGCGGCTCACAAGGCCGTAAGTCGGCTTGATGCCGGTGACGCCGCAGAAGGAGGCGGGCTGGCGCACGGAGCCGCCGGTGTCTGTGCCGGTGGCAATGGGCGCCAGCCGCGCCGCGACCGCCGCCGCCGAACCGCCGGAGGAGCCGCCGGGCACGTGACCGGTTTCCCATGGGTTCCTGACCGGGCCGAAATACGATGTTTCGTTCGACGAACCCATGGCGAATTCGTCCATGTTGGTCTTGCCCAGACTGACCGCTCCAGCTTTTTTCAACAGGGTGACGACGTGCGCGTCATAGGGGCCGACGAAATTGGACAGCATTTTCGAGGCGCAGGTGGTAAGCATGCCCTCGGTGCAGAATACGTCTTTATGAGCGAGCGGGATGCCGGTGAGCGGCCCTGCTTCGCCGCTGGCGATACGCGCGTCGGCGGCGCGCGCCTCAATGATCGTCCGTTCGCGTTCAACGGTAATGAAGGCATTGAGCGCCGAATTGCGCGCGCTGATGCGATCAAGGAAAAGAGTGGCAAGTTCGACGCTGGAGATGTCTTTCGCGTCCAGCGCGCGGCGCAAGACAGAAACAGGGGCGTCGACAAGTGGCGCAGTGCTCATTTGGGGAGGAGATGGCGGATTGAAGTAGAACGAAATGAAGTATTTTTATTCAATGACCTTGGGCACCAGATAAAGCCCTGCCTCGGCTTGCGGCGCGACTGCCTGGAAAGCGGCGCGCCGATCTGTTTCGGTAACAATATCGTCGCGCAGCCGGGCCGACAGTTCCTGAGGATGGCTCATGGGTTCGATGCCACTTGTATCTACAGTCCGCATTTGGGCGATAATGTCGAAAATGCTGTCGAGCTGGATACGCGTCGCATCGACGGCATCGTCCGGCAACGCCAGCCGGGCCAGCCGGGCCAACCGTTCTATTTGTTCGCTGGAGAGCGCCATGTGATAAACGTGCCAGGTTTCAAAGAGAATTGTAGGGTATCATATCTGCTTCCAGTTCTCTTTTTCGGGCGCGTGTCTCCGCCACGCGCGAAGCAAAACAGCCAACCGATTCGGAATTTCACCTTATGATGGGCTTTCTGCGTTCTTACTTTTCCAGCGACCTGGCGATCGACCTGGGTACGGCCAACACCTTGATCTATGTCCGAGGTAAAGGCGTCGTCCTTGATGAACCTTCGGTAGTGGCAATCCGAACCGAAGGCGGCCCCAACTCCAAGCGCCTGATCGAAGCCGTCGGGCACGATGCCAAACAGATGCTTGGCAAGACGCCGAAGAACATCGAGGCAATCCGCCCGATGAAAGACGGCGTGATCGCCGACTTTGAAGTGACCGAGCAGATGATCAAGCAGTTCATCAAACGGGTGCACGACTCCCGGCTGCTCTCGCCCAGTCCCCGTATCATCATCTGTGTGCCTTGCGGCTCTACCCAGGTGGAACGCCGTGCCATCCGCGATGCCGCGCACGCCGCGGGCGCTTCGCAGGTGTACCTGATCGAGGAACCCATGGCCGCAGCCATCGGCGCGGGCCTGCCGGTTTCGGACGCGCTCGGCTCGATGGTGGTCGACATCGGCGGCGGCACGACCGAAGTCGGCGTGATCTCGCTGGGCGGCATGGTTTACCGGGGCAGCGTCCGGGTCGGCGGCGACAAGTTCGACGAATCCATCGTCAACTACATCCGCCGCAATTACGGCATGCTGATCGGCGACACGACCGCCGAGAACATCAAGAAGGAAATCGGCTCTGCCTTCCCGGGGTCGGAAGTGCGCGAACTGGAAGTCAAGGGCCGCAACCTCGCCGAAGGCATTCCGCGCAGCTTCACGATTTCCTCCAATGAAATCCTTGAGGCGCTCACCGAACCGATCAACCAGATCGTCTCCTCGGTCAAGATCGCTCTCGAAGAAACGCCGCCCGAACTGGGCGCCGACATCGCCGAACGCGGCTTGGTGCTGACTGGCGGCGGCGCCTTGTTGCGCGATCTTGACCGCCTGTTGATGGAAGAAACCGGCCTGCCGGTCATCGTCGCCGAAGAACCACTTACCTGCGTGGCGCGGGGATGCGGCATGGCGCTGGACAAGATGGATAAGCTGGGTTCCATCTTTACCTCCGATTGAGGCCGTGCCGCTTGCGTTTTAGACATCCCTGAACGCCGTCGTCCGGGAATTGCTGAATGCCTTCCGCTGATTTTCAGGCACACCCCGTATTCAAGCGGGGCGTGTTACCGCATATTCGCTTACTGATATACATCACTATTTGCGTGGTGATGCTGGTGGCCGACCTGCGTTTTCAGTATCTCGAATCCTTGCGCGAGTACCTGGCGACCCTCACCTATCCCCTGCGGGCGGCGGCGGCCGAGCCGGTCAAGCTGGTCGGCAGCGCCGCCAAGTATTTTTCCGATCTGGCGGATTCACAATTCAAATACGCCGATTTCGAGCGCCGCCAAATTGAGAACGCCCAACGCCTGCTGCGCTTCGAGTATCTCGAAAAGGAAAACGAACATCTGCGTAAACTGCTCGGCATGAACGAGCGGGTGCGGACGCACAGTGTCGCCGCCGAAGTGCTCTACAGCGTGCCCGATCCGTATTCCCGCAAGGTCATCCTCGACCAGGGCAAGCAAAAAGGCGTGGAACCCGGTCTGGCGGTGGTCGATGCCGAAGGGTTGATCGGGCAGATCACCAGGGTTTATCCGATCCAGTCCGAAGTCACGCTCATCACCGACCGCAACCAGTCGGTGCCGGTACAGGTCGAACGCAACGGCCAGCTCGGGATCATGTCCGGAACGGGGCAAGGCAGTCTCGAATTGCGCTTCGTGCTTGCCGACGCCGATATAAAGACCGGAGATCGCCTGATGACCTCGGGACTCGACGGCACATTCGTCCCCGGCCTGCCCGTGGCGAAGATCGAAAGCATCGAACGCGATACCGGCGCTTTTGCCCGCATCATCTGCCAGCCCCTGGGCGGCGTCGAACAGAGTACCCGTGTCCTGGTGCTGAGCCGCGCGGAACTGCCGCCCCCGCCGCCAGACCCGAAAACCGGCGAACCGCCCCCCCCCCCGCCCCTGGCGGCGAAGCGCGAACCCGGAGATGGGGATTAGCCATGCAAATCACCAATCGTTCCACCCGCATCCTGCAACCGACAAAACCCTGGTTCGTTTACCTGAGCCTCTTCATCGCCCTCTTGCTGGACTATATCCCCGCTGGAGAGATGTCCCGCGTTCTTCCGGACTGGGTGGCGCTGGTGCTGGCTTTTTGGTGTATCCGCGAGCCTTTGTACATCAGCATGGGCACGGGTTTCATTCTCGGCCTGCTGGTCGACGTCGGCAGCGGCGGGCCAATGGCCCAGCACGCCCTCGCCTACGTGGCGCTCGCTTTCATGGCCAACAGCCTGGCAAGAAGAGTGATGTGGTTTCCGGCCCTGTTGCAGGCATTGCATGTATTGCCGATGCTCCTGATTGCCCAGGCGCTGATGGTCGGGGTACGGATGCTTGCCGGAGAAGAATTCCCCGGCTGGCAGTATTTCCTTTCCAGCGCAACTGGCGTGGCGCTCTGGCTGCCGCTCACCTATCTCTTGCTGCTGCCACAGTTCCAGCCAGTCGACCGGGATGAAAACCGACCGATCTGATATAGCGGAATGAACACTTTCAACGAACCCGACGAGAACACGGGAGGCTTCCTGTTGCGCCTGCTCGTGGCCGCGTTGCTCGCGTTCGGCGGTTGTTTCCTGCTGGCACTGAGGCTTTATACCCTGCAAGTGAAGTATCACGGTCATTACCACACGCTTGCCGAGGACAACCGCATTTCCCTGCTGCCGGTCGTGCCCCAGCGCGGAAACATCGTGGACCGAAACGGCGTCGTGCTGGCGCGCAATTTCGTCGCCTACACGCTGGAAATCTCCTCGGAGGTCACGGATCCGGAAAAAACGATCAGTGAACTCGCCTCGTTCGTCGCCATCGAACCCAGGGACAAGCGCCGTTTCTACAAATTCCGCTCGGAAAACCGCCGCCTGGGCAGCGCGCCGATCCGCACCCATCTCAGCGACGAAGAAGTCGCGCGTTTCATCGGACAACGCTACCGTTTCGCGGGCGTCGACGTGCAGGCGCGGCTGTTCCGCGACTATCCGCACGGACAACTGGCCTCGCACCTGATCGGCTACATCAGCCGCATCAACGACAAGGAGATGGAGGAGATCGAAGAACGCGGCGACGCCAACAATTACCGCGGCAGCGAACACATCGGCAAGCTGGGCGTGGAAGCTACTTACGAAATCGACCTCCACGGCATCACCGGCGCCGAACACGTCGAAGTCAACGCCGATGGCAGGGCCGTGCGGCGGCTGAAAAACGAACCCGCGACGGCGGGCAACGACATCGAACTCAGCATCGACATCGCCTTGCAGAAAGTCGCCGAAGATGCCTTCGGCAACCGCCGCGGCGCCATGGTGGCGATCAACCCGACGAACGGCGAAGTGCTCGCCCTGGTATCGATGCCGACGTTCGATCCTAACCTCTTCGTCGACGGCATTTCCACCCGGGACTGGCGGATGCTCAACGAATCAATCGACAAGCCCCTGCTCAACCGCGCCATCTACAGCGCCTATCCGCCCGGTTCGACATTCAAGCCCTTCATGGCCCTGGCCGGGTTGACCTACGAAAAACGCAAATGGACGCAAAAAGTCTCCGATCCCGGCTTTTTCTGGTTCGGCGGCCATCAGTTCATGGATGACAAAAAAGGCGGCCACGGCGCGGTCGACATGTATAAATCACTGGTGGTGTCGTGCAACACCTATTACTACATGCTGGCCAACGACCTGCAAATCGACCGGATCGCCAACTTCATGCCGCAATTCGGCTTCGGCGCCCGCTCGGGAATCGACCTGCCCGGAGAAGCGGACGGCGTGCTGCCATCCCCGGCGTGGAAACGCAAGCGTTTCAAAACCCGTGAACAGCAGAAATGGTATGCCGGCGAAACCATTTCAGTGGGAATCGGCCAGGGGTACAACGCCTACACCCCGCTCCAGATGGCGCAGGCGATGGCAACCCTCGCCAACAACGGCCAGCGCATGCGCCCGCACGTGCTGAAGACGGTCATCGACAACCAGGGCCAGCGCCAGGAGTTTCCGCCTGAACAAGTCGTGGATATCGACGTCAAACCCGAATACATTGCCCAGGTGCGGCAGGCGCTCGAAGATGTCACCCGTTTCGGCACCGGTGCGCGGGCTTTTGCGGGCGCGCCCTACCGCTCAGGAGGCAAGACCGGCACCGCGCAGGTGTATTCGCTCAAAGGCGGCAAATACGACAAAAGCAATGAGCGCATGCGCGACCACTCCTGGTTCATCGCCTATGCCCCCGCCGAAGCGCCGACAATCGCGCTCGCGGTCCTGGTGGAAAACGGCGGCTTTGGCGCGGCCTCGGCGGCCCCCATCGCGCGGCAGGTCATCGACTTCCATCTGCTCGAAAAACGCGCCAACGAATCCGCGCCAGAAGATTCCGGCGCGAGCGACGATGAAGTCGGAAACGGATCAAACCCGCCCATGGCGCAAGCGACTGGAACAGGGGATCGCCCGAATGGCCAACCATAAACCCCATTCCCGCATCATAAAACTAGCCGAAGTCATCTTGCGCCCGCTCGACCCGATCCTGGGCCTGCTTCTCGCCTGCCTGCTGGCTTACGCCATCATTATCATGATGAGCGCCTCGCCAGGGCGTGTCCTTCCCACGCTGGACTATCCCCCTGGCAGCATTATTTCCGCGCAACTCGTCCAGATATTCCTGGCTTTGGGATTGATGTGGCTCGTCGCCAACATTCCCGCCCAACGCCTGCTGTCGCTCGCGCCAACGCTCTACATCGCCGGGGTGACGCTGCTGGTCTTGGTTCTCCAATTCGGCGTGGTTGTCAAAGGCGCGCAACGCTGGCTCGACCTCGGCGGCACGCGCTTCCAACCCTCCGAGTTGATGAAAATCGCCATGCCGATGGCGCTGGCATGGTTCTTCCAAAAGCGCGACGGCTTCATTGGCTGGAAGGAATTCCTGCTCAGCGCCTTGCTGCTGGGCGTGCCGGTGGCATTGATCGCCAAACAGCCCGACCTCGGCACCGCCCTGCTGGTGGCCGCCGCGGGGATATACGTGATTTTCTTCGCTGGCCTGTCCTGGAAGCTGATCGTGCCGGTAGCCGTCATCGGCGTGGCGGGCATCGGCATTTTCGCCATTTTCGGCGACCAATGGTGCCAACCGGACGTGCAATGGCCCTTCCTGAAAGAATACCAAAGGGATCGCGTCTGCACGCTGCTCGACCCGACCCGCGACCCGCTCGGTAAAGGTTTCCACATCATCCAGTCGACAATCGCCATCGGCTCCGGCGGCCTGACCGGCAGGGGATGGATGCTCGGGACGCAGACACACGGCGGTTTCCTGCCGGAACGCCATACCGACTTCATTTTCGCCGTACTCGCGGAAGAACTGGGCCTTGCCGGTGTGCTGCTCTTACTGGCGCTTTACCTGGCCATACTGATGCGCGGCCTATTCATCACCGCCGCCGCGCCGAGCCTCGGCGCGAAACTGCTGGCCGGGTCGATGACGATGATCCTTTTCACCTATTTGTTCGTCAATATCGGCATGGTCAGCGGCATCCTGCCGGTCGTGGGCGTGCCCCTGCCCTTCATCAGTTACGGCGGCACCGCGCTCATCACCCTTTGCGTGGGCATCGGCATCCTGATGAGCATCCGCCGCGGCGGGCGGGAACACTGAAGGCCGCGCGCCCATGAATGTCCATGGCGCGGACTTGCGGCGTCTGGGCGCAATCATCGCGGCAGCCTTGATACTGGCGGCCTGCCACAACACCCCGCTCCGCAAGCCGCCCGCCAAAAAAACCGCCGCCTCCCGGCCCGCCGCAAAACCCCGCCCAGCGCCTACGGCGCGTCCGCCCGCCCCGTCACGGCAAAACAGCGGCGCTTACTACAAGGACGACGGCCCCGGCAACAATCCGCCCGACAACCTGGCTTCCCTGCCCGATGCCGAACTGCGCGCGGAACCGCTTCATCCTCGCGCCAACCGGCCTTATCGCGTACTCGGCAAGCAATATGTGCCGCGTACCCGGCTGGAGCCGTACCGCCAGCGCGGCACGGCAAGCTGGTATGGACGCCGTTTCCACGGACTGCCCACCTCCAGCGGCGAGCCTTACGACATGTACGCGATGACCGCCGCACATCCGGCCCTGCCGATTCCGAGTTACGCGCGAGTCACGCACCTCGGCAATGGCCGCTCGGTCGTGGTGAGAATCAATGACCGCGGCCCGTTCCTGCATGGGCGAATCATCGACCTCTCTTATACCGCCGCCCTGAAACTCGGTTACATCAATACGGGCAGCGCGGCAGTCGAAGTCGAACAACTCCTGCCGGGCAGCATGCCCCCCCGCAAGGAAGCGCAAGCGGAACCGGCGCCGCCGCCCATGCCGGAGCCAGTAACGGCCCCGACGCCAGCGCCGGAACCAGGGCCGCCCATGGCGCCAATACCCATGCCATCCCCGTGGAACGGGAAGATCGCGCCGGATGCCGGCCCGCCCGCGCCCGCCATGATAGAGGCGGACGAGCCAATGCATGTAGATACGCTGGGCGCATCAAAACCAGAAAATACGCCAGATGATGTGAAAAATGCAAGCGTCCTTGCACCGGAATCCGGACAAAATCTCTTCCTGCAACTGGGGCTATTTACCTCTCGTGAAAATGCTGAAAGTTTTCGAGACCGCGCCATGACACGGCTCGCCGGACTGTCCGGGCAAATCGAACTGAGCGCCGAGGAGGGATATTTCCGGCTTTTCATCGGGCCTTATCCATCCCTCGACGCCGCGCACGCGGCGGCGGCGCGCATCGGCGAATTGCTGGACATTCAGCCTTTCACAATCTGGCGCGACCATCCCTGACCCCAGATCGGGGCTGGCGCGCGTGGTGACGCGCCAATCGCCGTTCTCTTGGGAAGGGGCTGTGGATTTCTGGCTAAAACTCTCCGTCCGCGTTCGCCTGATCCTGCTTTTCATAGCGATCAAGGTCGTACCGCTCATCGCGCTGGTGTGGATCGCCTGGAGCCAGACGCAAGAGACAGCCGTCCACCTCGGCGAGCGGATCGACGAACTGGTCGATACCGCCAACCGGGCCATCCACGAAGTGGGCGACAAAGCCATCGAGGACGCCGTCAACGCGCTCGACAACCGCGCCCGCGACGAAATCGAACGCCTGACCACCGACACCGCCATCCGGGTGGCGAATTTCCTCTACGCCCGCGATGCAGACATCCTCTATGCCGCCACGCTCGCCCCTAGCGAGGCCGCATACCGCAATTTTGCCGAGAAACAGCGCCGCGACCTGATCGTGCATGGAAAATGGCGATTGACCGCGGACGGCGCCGACTGGGAACCCGAAGACACGCCGCCGGTCGACCCCTACCACGCCAAACCGGGCAGCCGCGACAATGCCACGAAATTCCATTACCGCCCGCCATCGGTCATGCAAAAAAACAACCTCCCCATCTACCTGGAAATGACCTTCATCGGGCTGGACGGCAAGGAAACAATAAAAGTCACCACCTCGCCCGCCCTCTCCCCGGAACTCAAAGACATCTCGCAGCGCCGCAACACCTACGCCAAGGCGGAAACCTATTTCGCGGCGCTGAAACGGCTCAAACCTGGCGAAATCTACGTCTCCGACGTCATCGGCGCCTACGTCGGATCAAAAATCATCGGTAAATTCACCCCGCAGGCCGCCAGCGCGCGCGGCATTGCGTTCGAGCCGGAAAAACACGCCTATGCGGGCAAGGAAAACCCGGTCGGCAAACGCTTCCGGGGCATCGTGCGCTGGGCAACGCCCGTGAGCCGGGGCGGCAAGATCGTGGGCTGGGTCTCGCTGGCGCTGAACCACGACCACCTGATGTCGTTTACCGACCACATCGTCCCCTCCGACAAACGTTACCGCGACATCAACGACGCCTTCGATGGCAACTATGCCTTCATCTGGGACTACAAAGGCCGCAGCATCGTCCATCCCCGCCACCACTCCATCGTCGGCTACGACGAAAACGGCGAGCCGGAAATCCCCTGGCTCGAAGACACGGTCTATGAAGACTTCAAGAAAAGCGGCAAAAGCTGGCGCGAATACATGCTGACGGCCCCGACTTTCGTCGACCAATTGCAGAGCCGCAAATCGGCAAAAGCGCTGACCGACAAAGGCAATGTCGGTCTCGACTGCCGCTGGCTCAACTTCGCCCCGCAGTGCGTGGGCTGGTACAACCTTGCCGACCAGGGCGGCTCCGGCTCCTTCCTCATCTTGTGGAGCGGCCTGTACAAATTGACCACCACCGCGGCCATCCCCTACTACACCGGACAATACAGCCCCGAAGCGGCGGGCAACAAACGCGGCTTCGGCATCGTCACCATTGGCGCCAACGTCAACGACTTCCACCGCGCCGCCAACGAATCCAAGGAACGCCTCGACGGCATCATCAAAGCGGCCAACGCCGACATGCTGGCGAGCGGCGCCGACGCCGACCACGCCCTGCGCGACGACCTCGCTCGCGCGGCTTCCCGGCTGACCGTCTCGACCCTCATCCTGATCGTGCTCGTCATCATTATCGCCATATGGATGGCCTCCTTCCTGTCGAAGAAAATCAGCTGGCTGGACGTCGGCTTCAACCGCTACCGGCTTGGCGAAAAAGATTTTCGCTTCCAGTTCAAATACGAGGACGAAATCACCACCCTCGCCGCCTCCTTCAACGACATGGCGGACACCCTGAACAACAACGTCGCCAAACTGGAAAAGGAAATCTCCGACCGCACCCGCGCCGAAAAAGACCTGCGCGACATCCGGGACAACCTGGAAGAAATCGTCGAAGAACGCACGCACGAACTCTCGGAAGCCAATCGCCAGCTTTCCGACGAAATCAACATCCGCCGCCTCGCCGAAGAAGAAGCGCAATACCTGGCCGGGCACGACCCCCTCACCGGCCTCGCCAACCGCATGTTGTTCAATGAACAACTGCAAACGTCCATCGGCCTGAGCGAACGCTCCGGCAAATACGGCGCATTGCTGTTTTTCGACCTCGACCGCTTCAAGCACGTCAACGACACACTCGGGCATTCGACGGGCGACGCCCTGCTCGTTCACATGGCGACGACCCTGCAAAGCCGTTCGCGCAAAACGGATACCGTGGCGCGGCTGGGCGGCGACGAATTCGCCATCATCATGACCGGACTCGAAAAACAGGAATGGGCCGCCATCCTGGCGCAAGACATCCTGGACAAGCTCCAGGCCCCGGTCACACTTGCCGGGCACGAACTGGCGGTTCGCACCAGCATCGGCATCGCCACCTTCCGGGGCGAAAAAGACGGCAAGGATCCCGAGGAAATCATCAAGAACGCCGACATGGCCATGTACATGTCCAAGACGGAAGGCGGGATGCGCTACAGGTTTTTCGACGCGCAAATACAAGACAAACTGTCCGCCGCCGCCCGTCTGGAAAAGGAACTGCACATTGCGCTGGACAAACGCCAGTTCGTGCCCTGGTTCCAACCCCTCTACCACACCGCCGAACACCGTGTGCTGTATCTCGAAGTGCTGGCGCGCTGGATACATCCCGCGAAAGGTACGCTGCTGCCGGGCGATTTCATCGAAACCGCCTGGCAATGTGGCCTGACGCAAGAAATCGACACGCAAATCATGAGCATGGCGAGCGAACTTGCGCGGGAATGGCTGACGGACGAGCTATTCGACGGACGGCTCTCGATCAACCTCTCGCCCAGATATCTGGAACAGGACGATTTCGCCGCGCGTCTGCGCAAACTCCTGGATATTCACCGGCTCGATGCGCGGCGCCTCGCCGTCGAAATATCGGAACACTCCCTCCTGCAAGGCTCATCCCAGTCCGTGGAAACGCTCCAGGCCCTGCGCGAGATGGGCATCGAAGTCGTCATCGACCGCCTGGTGCTCGAACGCGCGGCGCTGGGCAGCCTGTTCGACTACCCGATCGACGCCATCAAGATCGACCGCTTCTTCACCGCCAGGATTGGCGAAGTCAAGGCGGACTCCATGATCGCCGCCATTGCCGGTATGGCGCGTGTCATGAACCTGCGCCTGATCGCCGAAGGGGTGGAAAACGAAACACAGTGGGAATACTTCCAGACCCTGCACTGCGAAATCATCCAGGGCTACAAGCATGCCCGCCCGATGAACGCGAAAGACACGCGCGACTATCTCGCCGGCATGGCCGCCACAAACACCAAAGCGAGAAATTAGCGGCGGCACCGCCCTGGCCCCCGCGCCGTGCGGAGCCAACAGCATCGGCTCAGGCTGGCAAATCAATGGCTGCCGAGACGCACCAACGATCTGATCGGGTGTATCAACAAGCTGGTAAAAACTTTGTTATGCACGATCAGCCAAACTTCGATGAAGTGCCCAAAATCGGGAGTGCGAAAAGTATCAGCCATGACGCGCTGGACAAAATGGTTGTTGTCGGTTGTTGTCGCGGCGCTGGAACTGACGCGGAGCCGCTTACGCCGAATCACTCATGTTGAATTTTAGCGGCTGAGTTTTTGCGAAGGAGTGCTTACTGTGGCCCCTGCCGTGGAGACGCCACGACATCTTGTGCCTGGCCTCAAGGGGCGTCGTCCGCGTACCTTGGCGCAGGTCATCGAATGCGCGCAGAGATTCGGCCATTTCGATTTTTTCCTGCGGGAATTCTGCGACGAATTCTATATCGAGCAGGAAGCCGCCAAACGCGCGGCCATGCTGGAAGCTGAACCGCCCTTGAGCGATGATGAAAAGCACGATGCCTATCTTGCCGCTTCCGCCGAACACCTGGCGCGGCGTTACCATTTGCCGATTCCGGAATGGACAAATCAACCCGCGCGATTCCTGCATCGTGCCTGGTTCCCTTGTGGCCTGGAATATCTGAAGGCCACGCTCTTGCGTGAAAGCCCCATCGCCTTCCGCCGCAGGATGATTTTCGTGGGTTGCGACCCACTCTATCGTCCTCGCCGCGACAAGCCGGCTTTCGGTTGAAGCCATGAGCATTTTGCAAAAAGCGGACATCCTGCGCGGCCTGGAACAACTGGATCAGAAAGCCAAGGAGGCCAACGTTGTAGTAGACATTTCCGTCTATGGCGGCGCGGCGCTGATTTTGGCCTTCGATCTGGAACGCGCCACCCGCAATGTAGACGTTGTCGTCAAAGGCGATCTTCCTCTTGTCAGAAAGTTCACCGCCGAGATTGCGGAAAAAAATGATTGGCCCGAATCGTGGTTGAACGATGGCATCAAAGGCTTCATCGTATCCAATGAAGCCATGCGGCTATTTTCTGATTCTGCTGGTGAAAAGGGAGGCGTTCGTATCTACACACCTTCCGCGAAATATCTCTTTGCCATGAAGTGCATGGCCATGCGCCTGGAAGAAGGCGCGCACGATCTTTCCGATATCGCGTTTCTTGCCGACGCCGCGGGGATCAAAGACGCAAACGCCGCACTGGATATTGTCGCATCATTCTATCCATCCGCCCGAATTCCGGCCAAGGTGACTTTCGGCGTGCAGGAAATCATGGAGCGCAAGGCGGGGAAAAAATAGACCAAAGCCAGGCGCCCGGCCTCCACGAATCGCAACCGGATTTATGCCCCTCCCCATCGTGAATAGAGCCGATTCCAAACACAAATGTATTATTTTATAGGTTCTATGAACTGTTCGATTTTCTCGTCGAAACCGTCCAATAAATTATCGATAGCATGGGGGAAATATATTCCCGCCCTCCTGGATGAGCGGAATATCGCGCACAATCCACCGAAGCACGCGGCACAACACTGCGCGCATGAGGCGGGGAAAAACCTTTGCGCCAGAAAACGTCAATGTGCAACAAGTTCGCGTCAGCCCACCAAATAACCCCTCAAACCGCCTTCGCAAATCGCAACGCGCCGCCCTCCCCCGTCACCCGGATCGTATCCTTGGCCGCGAAGCGGCCTTCCAGGATGGCCTTGGCGAGCGGGTTTTCCAGTTGCTCCTGGATCGCGCGCTTCAGGGGGCGCGCGCCGAAGACCGGATCGAAACCCGCGCGGGCCAGTTCGGCGAGCGCGGCGGCGTCGACGGCGAGCTTCATGTCGAGGCGCGCCAGCCGGTTTTCCAGATACTGCAACTGGATGCGGGCGATGGCGGCGATATGCTTCTCGTCCAGGGCGTGGAAAACCACGACTTCGTCGATGCGGTTGATGAATTCGGGACGGAAATAGGTTTTCACCTCGGCCATGACCGCGAGCTTGATTACATTGTAATCGTCCCCGGCCATTTGCTGGATCATCTGGCTGCCGAGATTGGAGGTCATGACGATTACCGTATTCTTGAAATCCACGGTGCGCCCCTGCCCGTCGGTCATGCGGCCATCGTCGAGCACTTGCAAAAGCACATTGAAAACGTCGGGGTGGGCCTTTTCCACCTCGTCGAACAGAATCACGCTATAAGGCTTGCGGCGCACCTGTTCGGTGAGATAGCCGCCTTCTTCATAACCGACATAACCCGGCGGCGCGCCGATGAGGCGGGCGACCGAATGCTTTTCCATGAATTCGCTCATGTCGATGCGGATCAAATGGTCTTCCGAATCGAAAAGGAAATTCGCCAGCGCCTTGCAAAGCTCCGTCTTGCCCACCCCCGTGGGGCCGAGGAAAAGGAAGGAGCCGTAGGGCCGGTTTTCGTCGGCAAGCCCGGCGCGCGAGCGGCGGATGGCGTCCGACACCAGCCGCACGGCCTCGTCCTGCCCCACGACGCGGCTGTGCAGGCGCGCCTCCATGCCGAGCAGCTTTTCGCGCTCGCCCTGCATCATCCTGGCGACCGGAATCCCCGTGGCGCGGCTGACGACTTCGGCGATTTCCTCCGCGCCCACCTGGGTGCGCAACAGCCGGTTGGGCTTCGCCGCCTCGCCGCCATGGTCGCCGGCGGCCTTTTCGGCGGCTTTCAATTGCGCTTCGAGACGCGGCAATTCGCCATATTGCAATTCGGCCAGCTTGTCGAACTGGCCTTTACGCTGCAATTCGGCCATGCGCACCCTGAGGTGGTCGATTTCTTCCTTGACGTGCTTGGCGCCTTGCAATTGCGCCTTTTCCGCCTTCCAGATTTCTTCGAGGTCGGAATACTCCTTCTCCAGGCGGGCGATTTCTTCTTCGATCAAGACCAGGCGTTTCCGCGAAGCCTCATCCTTTTCCTTTTTCACCGCCTCGCGTTCGATCTTCAATTGGATCAGGCGGCGGTCGAGCCGGTCCATGACTTCCGGCTTGGAATCGATTTCCATCTTGATCCGGGCGGCGGCCTCGTCGATCAGGTCGATGGCCTTGTCGGGCAAAAAGCGGTCGGTAATATAACGGTTCGACAATTCGCAGGCCGCGACAATTGCCGGGTCGGTGATTTCCACACCGTGGTGGATTTCGTATTTCTCCTGCAAACCGCGCAAAATGGCGATGGTCGCCTCCACCGTCGGCTCCTCGATCAGCACCTTCTGGAAACGGCGCTCCAGCGCGGCGTCCTTCTCGATATATTTGCGGTATTCGTCCAGCGTGGTCGCGCCGATGCAATGCAATTCGCCCCGCGCCAGCGCGGGCTTGAGCATATTGCCCGCGTCGATGGCCCCCTCGGCCTTGCCCGCGCCGACCATCGTATGCAATTCGTCGATGAACAGGACGATGCGCCCTTCCTCCTGGGAAATTTCCTTCAGCACCGCCTTCAGCCGCTCCTCGAACTCGCCGCGATACTTGGCCCCGGCCAAGAGCGCCGCCATGTCGAGCGCCAGCACCCGCTTGCCCTTGAGCGTTTCGGGCACCTCCTCGTTGACGATGCGCTGCGCCAGCCCCTCCACGATGGCCGTCTTGCCGACGCCCGGCTCGCCGATCAGCACCGGGTTATTCTTGGAGCGGCGCTGCAATATCTGGATGGCGCGGCGGATCTCATCGTCGCGGCCGATCACCGGATCGAGCTTGCCCGCGCGGGCGCGCTCGGTCAGATCCAGGCAATACTTCGCCAGCGATTCCCGCTGCCCCTCGGCGGCCTGGCTATCGACCGCGCCGCCGCCGCGCACCGCCTCGATGGCCGCCTCCAGCGCCGTGCGGACGAGGCCGTGTTCGCGCAGCAGCCGTCCGCTCTCACCCTTGTCGCCCGCCAGCGCGAGCAGGAACATTTCGCTGGCGATGAACTGATCGCCGCGCTTTTGCGCCTCGCGGTCGGTCAGATTGAGCAGATTGCCCAGATCGCGCCCCACGCTCACATCGCCGCCGTGGCCCTCCACCTTGGGCAGACGCTCCAACGCGCGCGCCAGCGCCGCCTTCAGCGGCGGCACATTCACCCCGGCGCGCTGCAACAGCGACACCGTGCCGCCATCCTCCTGATCGAGCAGGGCGAGCAGCAGATGCTGGGGTTCGATGAATTGCTGGTCATTGCCGACGGCGAGGCTCTGGGCATCGGCGAGGGCCTGCTGGAAGCGGGT
>JAIRMC010000060.1 GCA_031258965.1 Azoarcus sp.
GCCGACGCCGGGCAGATGCACCTTTATCTCAATTATGCCCGCGAGCATTGGATGAAACCCGGCGAAAATCCGCCTGTGGGACTGATTCTGTGTGCCGCCAAAGGCAGCAACGAAGCCCATTACGCCCTCGATGGCTTGCCCAACAAGGTACTGGCCGCCGAGTATCGGACCGTGCTCCCGGACGAGAAGCTGCTGGCCGACGAACTGGCGAAATCGCGGCGGGAACTGGAGGCAAGAAGGATTGAACACCGTGGTAAAAGCGAGGGTGGCGCATGAAAACGTGGCCCACAGTTGCCCTTGGCGAATTGCTTAGCCGTTCCGACGAACAAGCGATCATTGATCCGGCTGTGGACTATCACGAAGTTACTATCAAACTTTGGGGCAAAGGCGTAGTAAGCCGAGGCAAAGTGCGCGGCAGCGATATTGTTTCCGTTCGTCATGTGGTACGAACCAATCAATTGATTCTGTCCAAAATCGACGCTCGCAACGGTGCGATCGGCTTGGTGCCGCCTGAATTGGATGGAGCCATCGTCAGTAACGACTTTCCCTCGTTCGTGTTTCGTGACTTAGGCGGGTGTGTTCCCGCTTTCATGGGATGGCTGATCCGCTCTGCACCATTCGTCGAATTATGCAAGGCCGCGAGCGAAGGTACGACCAACCGGGTTCGCATCAAAGAAGAACGCTTCCTCAAACAGCAAATTGCGTTGCCTCCGCTCTCCGAACAGCAAGCCATCGTCACCCATCTCGACGCGCTGGCCGAGAAAACCCGGCAGGTCGAGGCGCATCTGGACGCAGCCGAGCGCGACGCCGAGCACCTGCTGGCGATCCGTTTCCAGGACGCGATTGCCGATGCGCCGATGCGGACAATGGCGGAAGTCGCGCCGCTCATTCGGCGGGAGATCAGTATTGACCCCGAATCCAACTACACGGAACTGGGTGTTCGCAGTTTTTACAAGGGCACGTTTCATCGGCGTACCGTTCTCGGCACGGATTTCTCGTGGCAAAACCTGTATCGAGTCAAAAGCGGCGATCTGGTGTTCAGTAACATCATGGCGTGGGAACAAGGAATTGCTATCGCCAAGCCAGAAGATGACGATTGTATTGGCAATCATCGGATGCTTACCTGTGAGGCAAATGCCGATTATGCAGTTACGAGCTTCCTCTACTATTATTTCACCACGCAAGAAGGCTTCGCCAAAATTTATGCTGCTTCGCCCGGTACTGCGGCCCGCAACCGTACAATGACTGCTTCAGCGTTGATGACCCTCGAAGTCCCCATGCCATTGCTTGCCGTTCAACAAGCCTTTGACCGCTTGCACGCCAAGATCGCCGCCCTTAAAGTCAAGCACACCGCCATTCGCGCCGCCAATGCCGCACTGCTGCCCGCGACGCTGGAGCGGGTGTTCTCATAACTCACCAAGGAGACAGTATGGACAACGACAAGCCCATCGCGCCCAGCGAACCACCAGTTCCTGAATTGGTGAAATCGCATGCGGCATGGTTTCGATTGATTGATCAGTTGAACTGGTACGACCAGAAGAGCCAGCACTGCCAGTGTTGCTACAAGGGGTTGAAGATCGCGCAAGTCGCTTTTGCGGCGCTGATCCCGGCCACCAGCCTGTTACCTCTCGATTGTGCCAAATGGGCTGCGTCCACCTTTGGCGTCTTGATCGCTGTGCTGGAAGCCATCCAGCAAATGAATCAATATGCGACCCTGTGGTTCAATTATCGGGCAACGGCAGAGCGTCTCAAGCATGAAAAATATCTGTTCCTCTCCGGCGCAGGCCCATATAAGGGCATCGCCGAGTCGGAACGGCTGCTTGCGTTGTCCGAACGAGTAGAGGAACATGTCTCGACTGAGCATGCGAAATGGATCAATGAGACACGTCGTGCTGCCATCGCGCAGAAGCCGGAAGGTGCGTAATGACGATCGTGCGCCCGGCAGAACTCACCGTTGGGGCACGGTCGTTGCCGTTGCCCGTATATTTCCCGTCCATTTCATCTGTCAAGACGGCGCTGCGTCCACGAGTGTATTTGCAGCTATTGTCATCGTTGGGCGGATTGAACGGACAATTTCTGGTATCGGCCTTTGATCTGGCGGACATTGAGCAGCCACAGTCAATGCAGAAGACACTGGCATCTACGCGGCAAGCGGGCGTCGTCACCTTGATGGATTCCGGCAACTACGAAAGTTTCTGGAAGAACGCGCAGGCGACTTGGAAGCAATCCGACTTTCACAAGATGCTGGCCGATTTCCCTTGTGACTTGGCTTTCGGATTTGATGAGCAGTCACCACCGACCAATGCGAACGATCATATCGGCTTGATCGCGGAGCGCTGGCAGGCGGATCAGGCCGCAGCAGGTAGTTGCCAGATCATCCCCATTGTTCACGCTAATGCCGGAGAATTGCCTGCCTTGTGCGCCGCCGTCGCGGCCAAAACCAACATCACAATTCTGGCCGTTCCAGAACGCAGGCTCGGCGATGGTGTTCTGGAGCGAGCTCGTGCTGTAAAAGCCATCCGGGCAGCGTTGAATGAACTCGGTCGCTACGTTGTTTTGCATCTGCTCGGTACTGGCAATCCCATCTCCATCGCTCTCTACTCGGCAATGGGGGCTGACAGCTTTGACGGGCTGGAATGGTGCCAAACCGTAGTTGACTATGAAACAGGTTTGCTTTATCACTTTTCTCAAGCAGACTTTTTCGTTGGTCAAACTGTGTGGGGCGATGATGGAAAACTTTCGTTTCAGATGCGCACGCTGGCTCACAACCTCGAATTCTTCTCGGACTGGATGTGCAGGTTGTGCGATTCAGTGAAGCAGGATCGGCTACCCGAATTCTGTCGATCTAATCTTCCGTCTCGTGCGTTCCGGTATGTCGCCGATGTTGCTGGCTGGACCCAGCCATGACCGTGGACATCATCAACCAGACCATCCGTGCAATGTGCTATGAGGTCAAGGCACAAATGTCTGCCATGCAGAACTGGAAATTAATGGCAGAAGAGGGACTGCTGTACGAGGCCGCAGTTTGCATCTTCAGCAGCCAAACAATTTTTGAAGTAGCGATAGCAACGGCAGATCGGTTACGCGAATGGAAATTGCTCCAGCCTACGCTGTGTAGCAGGAGCGTGGAAATCATTGAGCGGGAAATCGTGAGTGCCCTGTCCGATCCGTTGTCCATTCCTTCAGACGACGGGACGCAACGGCTGGTACGGCCACGTTTCAAAAGCCGGCTGGCAACCTTGCTTGCTACAACCATCGCTGAGATTTACGGGCAGTCCCAAACAATCCGTGGACTCTTGTTCGCCGCCCGGAATGCGAAGGATGCCCGCGAAACCCTGACGCAGTACGTTTGGGGATTCGGCCCCAAACAGGCCAGTCTATTCCTGCGGCGCGTGGGCTACTGCGCCGACCTCGCTGTGCTGGACGTTCATGTGCTGGACTACCTGAAATTGTCGCGCGGCCTGTCGCTGTCGCCCAGCAAACTGGGGCGACTTTCTTTCTACGAACAAGTCGAGGACACCTTTCGGGAGATTGCCGCCGAGTTCGGACATTCGGTGGGCTGCGTTGATCTTGCAACGTGGCTAACCATGCGCGTGGCCAAACGGGAGGCATTCCTGTGAGCTTCGTCAACTTGGTTTCCGGCGGTCTTGATTCGACGCTCATTGGCGTGATGGCGAAGGAGGAAGGCATTGAGCACTTCCCGCTATTCATTGACTACGGACAGCGTGCAGCCCGGAAGGAATGGGAAACCTGCAAGCTCGTCCACGACGCCTTGGGCCTTCCGGTAGCAATGCGGATGGATTTGTCGGGATTTGGGCGCGTCATTGCATCCGGCCTGACCAGCGAAGAATTGGATATCAAGAACGATGCCTTTACGCCGGGGCGAAACCTGATGTTCTTGCTGATGGGCAGTGCGTATGCCTATCAGCAAGGCTCGTCGTCGGTAGCCATCGGTCTACTGGCTGAGGAGTTCAGTCTATTCCCTGACCAGAAACCGCAGTTTGTGGCACAGGCAGAAACCGCCATCTCGGCAGCAATAGGGCGGCAAATCAAAGTACTGACGCCGTTGATTGAGTTCAGTAAGACAGATGTGGTCAAACTGGCACAGGCCAAGGGTATTACTGGCACCTACTCGTGCCATACTGGTAATTCAGAACCTTGTGGACGATGCATCGCCTGCTTGGAATTTAAATTCGACGAGGAGAAATGACATGGGCGGAAGTTACGGCGGTGGTTTGAGCAATCGGGACATTCAAAGCCTTTCGGAAAAGGTGAAGCAGAAACTCGCGGATGCCAAAGGAGACACTAACAGGCACGTTTTCATCAGTTTCGACCACGAAGATTTGAATGAGGTGAATCTGCTACGCGGTCAGGCGAAGAATGACAAGGTCGATTTGCAGTTCGACGACCATTCCGTCAAGGAGCCTTTCGATAGCACCAATGCCGATTACATCAAGCGGCAGATCCGAGAAAAGATCAACCGTTGTTCGGTGACGGTGGTTTACCTCTCCGAAAAAACAGCTTCCAGCAAATGGGTGAACTGGGAGATCGAGGAAAGCATTAAGCGCGGTAAAGGGGTCATCGGCGTTTACAAAGGTGACAAAGCTCCTGCCGATGTGCCCCTTGCGTTTCAACAGAATGGTTGCAAGGCAGTGAAGTGGGAACACGCCACGCTGATGAATGCTATCGAGAACGCGAGCGCTCATAGATAACGCTGAAGCACTGTACCTCCAGAAGGTCATTGAGTAGGGCTGCGATACCAACGTACAGCCCGCGTTTCCGCTAATCGAACTGGTCACCAAGCCTCGACAAAATCCAGCGCGACCTGCTTGCAGCCTGCCAACCGATCCCGCCGCCTTATTTCCCTGTGCTGAGAGTAAAAATGGTTGAAAGCCGCAAGCTCGCACTATGGGTGTGGCGCGGGCAGATACGATCGCACGAAGTGCCTGAATCAGCCATGACAAAAGGAAAAAACACCGGCGCCATTACATCCGTCGCTATAAGGCTGCGTGGAACCCAACAGCTTCTGGCGGAAGGATTTTGCTACTGACCCGCCATCAAAAGATTGAAAATCAATAGCCTGGAAAAAGAGAAGGGGTTCAAGGGGAAAGGCCCTATTCCAAAAGGCTTGAAGCGCAAAAAGCCTGCTTTGCAAACCTTGGCCTTTGGAGAAGACAGGGTCTCGTTTGCTCCAGCGGAAAAGGCATGCTGACGGTCGTGTAGCCGGACAGGGTTCAAGGAAAAATAAGGCGGGAACATCTCCAGCGTGAACCAGCAATCGGCACAAATCGCGCCGGTTGCTGGTTTCGCGGATGGCTCGATCAGGCCGCGTGCGCGAATGATTGCTCAGGAACTATTTGTTTTCCCGAAACGTTTTCCAGATGGACGACAAGATGTCGGCTCGCTTCCTCGACCCGGCCCTGTTCGCACAAATCCAACCGATCCGCCCAGTCCTGCATCATGCGCCGGCGCTGTTCCACGTATTCGGCGTGGTTGTAGGCGGCGCGAATCGCGTTTGGATCGCTGTGGGACAACTGCGCCTTGATCCAGGCGTCCGGGTAGCCGATCTCGTTGAATGCGGTGGAGAAAGTCGCCCGGATGCCGTGCACGGTCAGCCGGTCACGGTAGCCCATGCGCTTCAACGCCGCGTTCAGGGTGCTTTCACTGATGCACCGCTCCGGGTCTTTCCGGTTGCGCAGCATATCGCGCTGGGACGGCACGAGCACCCTGAGCATGTCGCGAACGACGGCCATCGCCTGCCGGGACAGCGGCACGATATAAGAAGGGATGTCTTCCACCTTGCGCGTTTTGCGCATCCTGCGCTGCAATTGCTTTACGTTGCCGGGCGGGATGATCCACAGCCCGTGTTCGAGATCGAACTGATCGGGCCTTGCCAACCGCAATTCGCACGTGCGCACACCGGTCAGCAGCAAGAGCCGCAATCCCATCCGGGTTTGATACGCGCCCTCGTAATCCTCGATGGTCCGCAGCAATTCCGGCAATTCGTCCATGCGCAGGAAAGGATGATGGCGCGCGGACGGACGGGGAATCGCCACGACATCGAGATCGGCAGCGTAGTTGGTTTCGAGTCCCGGCACTTTTACCAGCGCGTAACGGTAAATTTGCTTGAGGTGGCCGCGCACATGCTCCGAAACCGAGAGCGCGTCCCTCTTCTCGACCCGCTCGATCACTTCCAGGAGATCGGGACGCCGCAGGTCAAGGATCGGGCGCTTGCCCAGAAGGGGCAGAACGTCTTTGCCGAAGGTACGCAGAATGGCCGCATGCGTGCTGCGCGCGCCGGTCTTGATCTCCAGCGCATGCCGTGCGAGCCACTGATGGAATACGGTCTCGAAGGTGTGCTCGCCGGCAAGCCGGACAGCCTGCCGTTTCTGCTTGCGATGCACGTGCGGATTCACGCCCCTGGCGAGCAGGGCGCGCGCTTCGTCCCGCGCCTGGCGCGCTTGCCGCAGGGACACCTCCGGGTAGGCGCCCAGGGACATGCCCCTTTTTCAGCGTCCGCGTGCCGAACGCCTTGTTCCGGGACGTACAAAAGCGTTCGCGGATGTACATTTTCATCCGCGGGAGATGGCCGGAAGCCGCCGGGGGCGCGGAACATGGACATGGAACGATGTTTGCTGAAGTTCGCTCATGGACAGCATCAAATGCGGGTTGTTGCCCGGAGAATCCCCCCCCGTGGTCAGGCGGCTCAACGAGCCTTTGCGCGCCTGGCTGGAGCGCCGCCTGCGCATGCCGGTGGAACTCGTGATCGGCAGGAACTACGTGGCCACCGGCGAGGCCCTGCGCCGGGGGGCGCTGGATTTCGCCTATCTCGGCCCCGTCACCTACATTTTGCAAAGCCGCGCCGCGCCACTCGAAGCCTTTGCCCGTCCCACGCATGGCGGCAGCACCGGGCCGACGTTCAAGGCGGCGGTGATCGTCCCGCGGGAGAGCCGCGCGCGCACGCTGGCCGATCTCGCGGGCGGGGAAATCGCGCTGGGCGACTTGGCCTCCACCTCCGGTTCCTGGGTGCCGCGCCATATGCTTCTCGCCGCCGGGTTGATGCCGGACAAGGATTACACCCGCCGCCACGTGGGCGCGCACGACGCGGTGGTGGACGCCGTCGCCCGCTGCCAGTCGGCGGCGGGCGGCGTGTCGCTGACGGTGTTCCGGCGGCTGCTGGCCGAGGGCTTTCCCGCCGTGGGCGCGGTGCGGGTCCTGGCGGAATCGCCGCCCATCCCGGAATACATGTGGACATTCCGCGCCGGATTGCCCGCCGCCCTGCGCGACGAAATACGCGCGGCCTTCCACTCCCTCGCCGAGCCGGAACCCCTGGCCGCCTTTGCCGCCACGGCCTTCATTCCGGCGGTCGATCCCGACGTCGACCGCGTCCGCCACTGGATGGAAGAATTGCTCGAAGCCCGCCTTTTCTCCGGGAACGCGCCCGCCGCGTCCCCGCCCGAACCTGCGAGAGCCGTCGCATGAGCGCCCCGTCCGATTCCCCCCTTGCCGCCGTGCCGCAAAGACGCTTGCCGCCCGTCTCCGCCACGCGGCATGCCGATAAATTGTGCGAATTCGACTTCGGCGAATGCCGCACTAATTTTTTGCCCTTGCTCCAGGAAATGAACCGGATCGCCGCCGAATCCGGCGGGATCGAAGCCCTGCTCGACACGCTGCTGGACATCATGGAGCGCCACCTCAACATCCACCGTGCCGTGGTGAGCCTGGCCGACCCGGCGTCGGGGCGCGCGCTCATCCACAAATCCCGCGGGCTTTCCGAGGAAGAAGCCGCGCGCGGCATCTACGCGCCGGGCGAGGGCGCGCTGGGCAAGGTCATGTTGACGGGCGAAGCGGTGGTCATTCCCCGGATCGGCGAAACCACGGAAGCGGGCGCCGCGTGGCGGGGCAGGGCGGAACGCGAACGCGCCTTCCTCTGCGTGCCCATCCGCCACAACGGCGACATACTGGGCGCGCTGAGCGCCGAGCGGCGCTACAAGAACATCAAGCTCCTGTACTTGGATGTCGACATTCTCGCCATCCTCGCCGCCGCCGCCGCGCAGAGCGTCGCGCTCTATCTGGCCGAAAAAGTCCGCAAGGTCGCGCTTGAAGACGAAAACCGCAATTTGCGCAACGAACTCGCGGCGCAATTCGCCCCGGAAAACATCATCGGCCAGTCCCGCCCCATGCGGAATGTCTACGGCCTGATCGAACGGGTCGTGCGCACCCGCGCCACGGTGCTGCTTTTGGGAGAAAGCGGCGTCGGCAAGGAGCGGGTCGCCAGCGCCATTCACTACCACAGCCCGAATGCGAATGGCCCGTTCATCCGCTTCAATTGCGCGGCGCTGCCGGAAAGCATCATCGAAAGCGAGTTGTTCGGACATGAAAGGGGGGCGTTCACCGGCGCGGTGACATTGCGGCGCGGGCGCTTCGAGGAAGCCGACGGCGGTACGCTCTTCCTGGACGAAATCGGCGAACTCAGCCCCGCCATGCAGGCCAAGCTCTTGCGCGTATTGCAGGAAAAACGCTTCGAGCGCGTGGGCGGCAACGTTACGATCCAGGTCGACATCCGCATCATCGCCGCGACCAACCGCGACCTGAAGAAAATGGCGGAAGAGGGCGCGTTCCGCGAAGACCTGTATTACCGCCTCAACATCTTTCCCATCACGCTGCCGCCTCTGCGCGCGCGCGGCAATGATATTTCGCTGCTCGCCCATCATTTCGCGCACAATGCCGCCGCCAGGATGGGGATCGACGCGACGGGCATCTCCCCGCGGGCGCTCGCCATGATGATGAGCTACCACTGGCCGGGTAACGTGCGCGAACTGGAAAACGTCATCGAACGCGCTGTGATTCTTTCCGAAAGCGGCTTCATCGAATCCAGGCACCTGCCGCCTTCGCTGCAAACCCCCGTCATCTCCGAACTCACCACCGCCGGAACGCTGGACGCGCGGCTCGCCGTCGCCGAATACGACATGATCGTCGCCGCCCTGAAACAGCATCGCGGCAACACCACCCAGACCGCCAGTCATCTGGGCCTGACCCGCCGCATCCTCGGATTGCGCATGGCGCGATACAACCTGAATTACAAGGATTACCGGAAATGAGCACGAGCGCGGCGGCGATGCGGGCATCCGGGGCCAACGTCGCCCAACTCCTCGCCCGCCATGCCGGAATCGCCGATTTCTTCGCCTCCCTCGGGCTGCCGCATACCGATACCGCCCTGCCGCTCGCGGACTGGCTGGCGCGCCTGCCGGATGAAACCCTGCTGGACGCGGGCATGGCGCGCGGGCAGATCAGCGCGCATGTCGAACGGCTCCTGCGCGACGCGGCGCAGCCGCCCGCCCCCGGCCGCGTCGCGCGTCTCACGCTCCTGGGCGGGCAGGACAAGCGCGGGCGGCGCGAGGACTGCGCGCTCACGCTCGCGCCCGGCGACATCGTTTGCGTGGTGGGGCCGACCGGCGCCGGTAAGAGCCGCCTGCTCGCGGATGTGGAATGTCTCGCGCAGGGCGATACGCCCACCGGGCGGTGCATCCTGGTCGACGACGCGCCGCCCGACGAGGCGCGCCGTTTCGCGCCGGACAAGAAGCTCGTCACGCAGCTCTCGCAGAACATGAATTTCGTCGTCGACATGGGCGCGCGCGAACTCATCGCCATGCACGCGGGCTGCCGCGGCATCGCGGCGCCGGAAGCCGCGGCAGAGATGGCGGACAGGGTGATCGCCTGCGCCAACGAATTGACCGGCGAAAAATTCGCCCCGGAAGTCTCCGTCACCCAGCTCTCCGGCGGGCAGACGCGCGCGCTGATGATCGCCGACGCCGCCCTGCTTTCCGCTTCGCCCGTCGTACTCATCGACGAAATCGAAAACGCGGGCATCGACCGGCGGCGCGCGCTCGAACTATTGACCGGCGGCGAAAAAATCGTCCTCATCTCCACCCACGATCCGCTCCTGGCCCTGCGCGGCCGCTTGCGGCTGGTCATCCGGAACGGCGGTATCCACGACGTGCTGGAAACCAGCGCAGAGGAGCGCGCCAATCTCGCGCGCATCGAAGCCATCGACGCGCTGTTGATGGGATTGCGCGAGCGTCTCCGTAGCGGGGAGCGGATCGAGGAGGCGATCGCATGTCCCTAGAGGCCCCATCCCCCATGGCCCCGCAACTGGAATGGCTGTTGCGCCGCCGTTCCTGCCGCCGCTTGGCCAGCCCCGGCCCCGGCGGCGACGAACTGGCACTGATGCTGCGCGCCGCGCACCGCACGCCGGATTTCGGCGGCCTGCATCCTTACCGCTTTCTCGCCGCGCGCGGCGACGGCTTGGCGCGCTTGGGCGAAGCCATGCGCCGCGCCGCCATCGCCGCCGGGAGATCCGAAAAAACCATCGCCCGCGCCCCCGGCATGCCGGGCCGCGCGCCGCTGGTCATCGTCGCGGCCGCCTCGCCGGTTCCCGACGAAACCATCACCGCGCTCGACCAACTGCTATGCGCGGGCGGCAGCGTGCTGATGCTGCAACTTGCGGCGCGGGCGCTGGGCTACGGCAGCATATGGCGCTCCGGCTGGCCGATGCGGGAACGCGCCATGCACGACGAATTGGGGCTGGCCGCCACGGAGCGGATCGTCGGCTTTCTCTACGTCGGAACGCCGGACGAACCGGAAACCCCGCCCGAAGATCCCGAACCTTTCTTCCGGCTGTCCTGGCTATGACCGCCTTCCTGTGCGGCATCGAGTTCGAATACCTGCTCATCGACGCGGCGGGAAAGACGCCGGGGCGCGTCCGCGACTTCGGCAATCTCGCCTTCCCGGCAATCGCCGCGATCCTCGCCGCGCCGCCCGGCGCGGACGACCCCCGGCTTGCCACGGGCGATCTGGGCATTAAACGCGGCTATTGGTATCCGGAAGGCGACGAGCGTTTCCACGCCGACGGCCGTTTTCGCACGCTGGAAGTCAAGGGCGTCGAAATCCGCACCCCGCCCGCCGCCAGCGTCCCGGAAGCCCTCGCCGCCTTGTTGCGCATCGAAGAAGAACTGGCCGGGCGGCTGGGCGCGCATGGCCTCGGCCTGGCCATCGCGGCGGCCAATCCGCGCCGCGCCGCCTATCGCTTCGCGCCGCCGCTGAACGGCTGGGAAACCGCGCTGCGCGCCGCGCACCATGCCTACGACGCCGCGCACATCTCCACCCTGAGCTACGGCCCGGACATCAATTTGTCGCTGCCGGGGCAATCGGCGCGGGCGGCGCTGGAGATGGCGCGCAAGCTCGATCATTACGCGCCGTGGCTCGCGCCGTTCAGCTTTTGCAGCCCTTTCCACGCGGGCAGGCGTTGGCCGGGCGCGTCATGGCGCACCTTCCACCGCGCCCCGGCGCGCCCGGCGGTCAAACTCTTTCTCGCCCCGGAAGACCGCCATCGCCACGCGAGCCGCCTCGTCCACCCCGCGCGCCAGCCGAATGAAGCCGGGCGCATCGAGTTCAAAGCCTTCGACGCCCAGCCTTCGGCGGACATCCTCGCCGCGCTGTGCCATCTGCTCATCGGCGTGTGCCTCGCGCCCGGCCTGCCCGGACGCGGCGAAACCCCCGATACGCTGCTGTACTGCCGCGCCGCCCGCCAGGGGTTCCACAACGAGGAAATCCGCGGCGGCAGCCGACGGCTGCTCGACACAGCGGCCAGCGCGCTCGAACGCGCCGGATACCGTGGCGACACACTCGCCCCGCTGGACAAACTCATCGCCGCCCGCGCCACCCCCGCCGACGAATTGCTGGCGCAATGGCAAGCGGGCGGGGCGATGGTGTTTATTGGCGGGCTGCGGGAGGAGCGGAAAGCACGCGGTTTTTTTCAGGAAGCGCGGCTGTCGGCGAGATCAGGGGTTGCTCCCGCGCGCTCTTCCGCCGTCAAGCAAACACCACTGCGACATGCCCGGTTTCGACCGGGAAACGATCCGGCCCGATGACGATTTGCACATCACGGCCAAGGCGAGCAAGGCACTCCAGCAGCTTCGCCTGGCTGATGCCGCGAAACTGTCCATTCAACATCTTGGACAACTTGGGCTGCGGCAGGCCGATGATTTCAGCAGTCTGCGTCTGCGTCCAGCCGCGAGCCTCAATGATTTCAGCGATCTTGGCAACCAGCCGGGATTTGATGAGCATTTCATCCGCGTCAGGCAAACCCAGGTCGGCAAAGACGTTCCCGGTGCTTTCTTCGTGTTCAATCATTTTTCTCCCCTGGAGAGTTTTTCCGCCTGTTTGAGACGGGCAACGATCAAATCCATGTCCGGTTTCGGCGTGGCAATGCCATGCGTGGACTTTTTCTGGAAGCAATGCAGCACATAGACCGCGTTCGCAAACCGCACCGTATAGACGGCCCGGTAAGCCCCTGTTCCAGTGTCTTCCACGATTTCGAGCACCGCTGCTGATCCGAATCCGCGGAGAGGCTTGGTCTTGGCGAACTTTTGTCCGATCTGCGCAAGATGCAAGGCATGGCCGAAAGTGTCCTGTACCTCGGCAGGCATGGCCTTCAGATCACTTTTGGAGGAGCCTACCCAGATCAGTTTTTTCACGGTGTCCATGATGTCGATTATACCCATATAGGTATGCTTGCCTCAATCGGGCAACAGGAAGAAGGAAGGCGTGGTAAGGAGCGGATTCCTCAACAGTACCCGCCCGCTTTATTTATGTTTTGAAAACAAGTACGTCCCTGTACGCCCCCCGGAACATCCGTACCTTCCGGTATGCCCGCTTCGTCTTCCAGGCCCGGCCCCGCGCTTCCCGACGCCCGTACCTCCCGGCGTTTTCCGTTTTCTCCCGCCTTGGGCACGTCCCTTGCTGCAAACCAAGCATCCTTTCCCCGGAGACCGCCATGACCCCCGACGACATCGCCGCGCTACAAGACGAACCGGCTTGCGCACACAACGGCAAAAGCAAATCCGGCTGTGCCCGTCCGCAACCGGGGGCGACGCAGGGCGGGTGCGCGTTCGACGGGGCGAGGAACGCGCTGCTGCCGATTGCCGATGCGGCGCACATCGTGCACGGGCCGATCGGCTGCGCGGGGAGTTCCTGGGACGCGCGGGGCACGCGCTCGTCGGGCGCGAGCCTGTACCGCGTCGGCATGACCACGGATCTTTCCGACATGGACATCATCATGGGGCGCGGCGAAAAGCGCCTGTTTCACGCCATCAAGCAAGCCATCGAGACCTACCGCCCGGCGGCGGTGTTTGTCTACGCCACCTGCGTGCCCGCCATGCACGGCGACGACATCGAGGCCACGGCGAAGGCGGCCAGCGCGCGCTGGGGCGCGCCGGTGATTCCCGTCGACTGCGCCGGGTTCTACGGCAACAAGAACCTGGGCAACCGCATCGCGGGCGAAGCCGTGTTCCGCCACGTCATCGGGCGGCGCGAGCCGCCCCCCGTGCCCGAATCGGCCAAACGCCCCGGCATCGACAACCACGACGTCAACCTGATCGGCGAATGGAACGTCGGCGGTGAGTTCTGGAATGTCGCGCCGCTCTTCGATGAACTGGGGTTGCGCATCCTCTGCACGCTGTCGGGCGACGCACGCTTCGCCGAAATCGAAACCATGCACCGCGCCGAAGCCAATATGGTGGTGTGCTCGAAAGCCATGCTGCACGTCGCCAGGAAATTACGGGAAAAATATGGCGCGCCGTTTTTCGAGGGGAGTTTCTACGGCGTGGCGGATACCTCCGCCGCCCTGCGCGGCTTTGCCCGGCTGATCGGTGACGAAGATTTACATGCGCGCACCGAAACCCTGATCGCCTGCGAGGAAGCCGCCGTCGCCGCCGCGCTCGCACCCTTGCGCGCGCGGCTGGAAGGCAAACGGGCGCTGGTCTTTACCGGCGGCTACAAATCCTGGTCGGTCGTCTCCGCCTTGCAGGAACTGGGGCTGACCGTCGTGGCGAGCGGCACGGAAAAATCCACGGAAGAAGACAAGGCGCGCATCCGCGCCTTGATGGGCCGGGACGCGCGGCTCCTCGACGACAACGACCAGCACGCGCTCCTTGCCGCCTTCCGCGAATACCGCGCCGACATCATGGTGGCGGGCGACCGCTACATCTATTCGACGCTGAAATCGCGCCTGCCCTTCCTCGACATCGACCATGTGCGCCATTTGGGCTACGCCGGTTACACGGGCATGATCGAATTCGCGCGCCAATTGACGGCGGCAATCGAAAGCCCGGTGTGGGAAAGAGTGCGCCGCGCGCCGCCCTGGCGGGAAGACGGGCGGGTGGCGCTGGCGGCGTAATGCGAATTTGCCATCAAAACGGGCGCACGAGCGCGGGCAGCACAAATGGTGCGGCAAGGCTGGGCAAAGCGGTTACGCTGCGATTGCAACTCCCATCAGCCCTGAATCTGCACGACGCCAATCCCTGCCACAATCGCCGCTTCAGCCAGGGCAACATCCTGTGTTGCCATAGGTAATTGGTAACGCAGTCCCAATTCGAGATAGGCTGCATCGTAAGCGGTAAGGTCATGGCGCAATGCCAATGAAAACAGCAAGGAAAGCTCTGGCGGGTGCGAATCAATCGTGATGGGCAACTTGGCAAGACGCACCAGCATTTCCTGCGCCGTCTGTGCGATCAAGCTCCGTCTTTTGACCGCCGTGCGCAACACGTTTGTATATTCCAGACAGAGCGGCGGCGGCGCGACTGCCGTTTGCTCGCTCAATAATCCGGCGATACCTTCGGAATACGGTGTCGCTTGCGTCTCCAGGATCCATCCGGATACAACCGAATTATCCAGGACGAAAGCCATCAATCCAGCCCCTCGCGCGCTATGGATTTGAGATCGCCTTCCAGATGTGCCCCGGTGGACAACGCGCGCAGTTCCCTGAATATATTGGCGACATCCTCTTGCCGTGCCGTCTTGGCAAGGCCATCGGGAGGCACCAGACGCGCGACGATCTGTCCACGGCGCGTAATGGCGACATCTTCGCCCGATTCGACATACTGGATCAGGGAAGACAGACGATTTTTTGCCTCTGCGAGCGGGATGGTGCGCATGGGGGGAGCACTCTTCATTTCGATTTGCCCAGACTACTCAAGAAAAAGAACAATTTCAACATGTTTTCAATGATCTCCCCATAATCCTGCTTCTGCCGGGCATGGCATCCACAACCCTGCCCTTGACGATCCGGTACAGCGTCCCCGGCATCCGTACCTTCCTGTACGGCGCGCGAACCATGCCTTTCGTATTCCCGGGCATTTCCCCCGTTTTCCCCGCCGGGCACGCGGCTTGCTGTGAGAACCGCACAGATATCCGGAAAAACGCACATGGCGAAAGTCACCCTTTCCACCAAGGCATTGGCCGTCGATCCCCTCAAAGTCAGCCAGCCCGTCGGCGCCTCGCTCGCCTTCATGGGGCTGGCGGACTGCATGCCGCTGGAGCATGGCGCGCGCGGCTGCACCGCATTCAACAAGCTCTTTTTCATGCGCCACTTCCGCGAACCCATCGCCCTGCAAACCACGGCGATGGATCACATCGCCACCGTACTGGGGGCCGACGCCAACATCATCGAGGCGCTCGCCACGGTAGCGAAGCGGAACAAGCCCGAAGTCATCGGCCTCGTCACTACGGGATTACCGGAAACCCAGGGCGCGGACATCGCGGGCGCCCTGCGCGCGTTCCGCGAGGATTACCCGGAACATGCCCATATCGCGGTTGTCCCGGTCAATTCCACCGACACCCTGGGCTGCCTCGAATCCGGTTTCGCGCTCGCGCTCGAAGCCATCATCGCGGCGTTGACGCCGGAAAAACACCGCGCCCATCCCGCCTCGCGCCAAGTCACGGTGCTGGCTTCCGCCATGCTGACGCCCGCCGACCTCGAAGCCATCCGCGAATGGATCGCCGCTTTCGGCCTCGCGCCGCTCCTGATACCCGACATCGGCGATTCGCTCGACGGCCACCTGAGCGAAGAAGGCTACTCGGCGCTGACCTGCGGCGGCGTCTCCCGCGCCGCCATTGCCCGCGCTGGCGTATCGCGGGCGACCTTCGTCATCGGCCCCTCGCTCGCCCGCGCCGCCGACCTCCTGCGGAAACGCACGGGCGTACCCGACTACCGCTTCGCCGGACTAATGGGCCTCGACGACTGCGACGCCTTCACGCAAACCCTCAGCGCCGTCTCGGGTCGCCCCGCGCCGGAATTCATCGAGCGCCAACGCGCGCAATTGCAGGACGCGATGGTCGACTGCCATTTCCACCTGGGCAATGCCCCGGTCGCCCTCGCCGCCGACAGCGACCTCCTGGGCAGCTTCGGCTGTTTCCTGCAAGAATGCGGCGCGAAAATCGTGGCGGCGCTCGCCTCCGCCCCCACGCCGCGCCTGGCGAATCTGCCCTTTGCCGAAGTGCATGTGGGCGACCTCGAAGACTTCGAGCGCCTCGCCGCGCACCATGGCGCGCGGCTGCTGCTCGCCAACTCGCACGGCGACGAAATCGCCCGGCGGCTGGATGCGCCGCTCTTGCGCATCGGCTTTCCGCTCTACGACGAAATAGGCGCGCACGCCAAGACCCGCGTCGGCTATCGCGGCAGCCGCGCCACGCTCTTCGAGATCGCCAATCTGCTGCTGCGCGGACACCGGGAAATCCCCCCCTACCGTTCGATCTTCTGGCAAGGCGGCGCGCGGGAAGCGGAACAGGTCGCCGCGCCCGTCGTCCGCTGACCCGCAAAAGGAAAAACCATGCTGCACATCGCCTTCGCCTCCACCGACCTCGAACACGTCAATACCCACTTCGGCGCGGCGGAGCGCTTCGTGGTCTACGACGTCTCGCCCGGCCATGCGGAACTCGTCAAAGTGGGCGATTTCCAGGCCGCCGTGATGAAAGGCGAGCACAAGGACAGAAAACTCCCCGCCGGCACGCGCATCGTCCCCGGCGAGGACATGGTCCCCCAACCCGGCGAACTCGCCCGCCCGCCCGAAGACAAGGTCGTCGCCAAGCTCGAATTCCTCGCGGGCTGCGCCGCCGTCTACGCCGCCTCCATCGGCGCATCATCCATCAAGCGCCTGATGGCGGCGGGCATCCAGCCCATCATCTGCGACAACGGCCAGGTGATCCGCGACCTGCTCGACGAAGTCAGCCTCGCGCTGGCGGTCGGCGGCCTCTCCTGGGTCGAACGCGCCAAAGCCCGCCTGCGGGAAAAGAACCCCGCGCGCTTCGACGACATGGAAAAAGAAGGCTGGCGCGGCGAGACCGCGCCGCCGCCCGGCGCATCCCCCCCGGACGCACACAAAGCGCGCCTGCGCCTTATCACCGCCATCGAGGACTGAATGGAAAAAAGACCGCCACGGCGCTTCGCCCCTTGCGGCGGTGGAGAGGCGAATAAGCATAGCCAAAAAAATTCGGCCATAAAATCCGTCACAAATCTTGCCGTTCGCCGGGCGAGTGTGTAGACTCGCTGGGAATTTGGCGTTGCGCCTGATAATTCAACACATAACGGTGTATTGCGGACTTTTGCCAAACAGAGGATAAAGAACATGGCACGCTTCTTGCGGTCGGTCGGTCGGTCGGTCGGTCTTGCTGACTGAAAGCTTGGCAGGCGCACAGCCTGCCGTCCTCGCTTACGAAAAAATCCCGTGCGGTTTAACGCCGCGCGGGGTTTTTTTCGTTGCGGCCATCCCCCCGCCCGTCGCGCAGGCCGAAGCGGACATCGACATCCTCGGCGTACACCTGCTGGCGCTGCACCTGCACGCCGTGCCCGGCGCGGTCCCCGACCCCCACCACAGCGATTATGGCTATCGCGTCTACTGGGGCATCCACCCGCCGGGCGGCGCCACGCCGGAAGCGGCGAGCAAGGGCAAGCGGGAACTGACCGAA
>JAIRMC010000069.1 GCA_031258965.1 Azoarcus sp.
TAGCGCCGTCCTCGTAGCGGTCGTCGCGACAGATCAAGCGCCAGCGCACGCTGATGATTTCTTTGCTAAAACCACAATACTCGTCGCTATAGTCGACAAACGACTTCTGTTATGTCGACGCACTGGCGCTGCCATGCAGGTAATTCATCACGCCAATCAATTGGCCGGTGTTTTCGTCCAGCGGTTCCCATATGCCGGAATACGGCACCCGCTCACCCGTTGCGATAATCACTTCTTCTTTTGGCTTCGGCAATTCGGGCAAGGGGTCAGGATACGGCAGGCGCGGCAAAAAGATCGGATACCACAGGTGGTAATATACGCTCGCTGGATTGTTCATATCTTCTCCTTCAATAGCGAATCTCCCACACCCAGCACCAGAATCGCCCAATTCATCAAGTGCCTTAAAAAACTCCTTGCGGTAAGGCGTTTTCTCTGCCCAGCGGATTTCACCATTGTTGGCCTTGTTTCGGAATATCTGCCAATAAGTAGCCTGATTCCACGACCGGATAAAAAAGGCGTTTGCTTCGTTGTAAAGGAATACCCGTTTGTCGCCCTTGCCCAGACGGGTGACACCTTCCTCGAAGATTGCCAGTTCTTTGAGGATGTCGACGTAGTCCCGATAATAGATGTCACTTTCATCCGTGGCGAACAGGCCGCTGTTATCCGCCTCGCGCACGCTGTTCTCGGCAATCTCCGCCCATTTCCTGTAATAGCTAAGCTGGCGGTTCCAGGCTGTCCAGGAACTACCCTTTTTAATCAGATGAAAGATCTGTCGCTGCTCCAGTTCATTGGGAACAAGAATATCCCCGTGAGAACGGGGGGGTATGGCGGCACCGGGGGTTGCAACGATGCTCATTTGACAGAGGCCTCCTTACTTGATGATAACCTCGGCGTTTTCCTTGCTGACTATTTCAGCAGTATCCGCCAGGGGTTCCGTGGTCACGTTCGTTGCTCTGTCCGGCTTCGGATCGTAGCCCCAATGGCCATTGGCGTCTACCCAGCCTGTCGCGTTTATCTCACATTCCAGCCCGGTTTCCGGGTCTGTCCATTTGGCGGGTTTGGGCGGCGGTACGGTGACTTTGGGCACGATGTCCGTGCGCAGAAACTCCTCATTGGCTTTCTTCATGGCCTCGATGTAGTCCTGCGCGGCCTTCATGAAATCCTCGTACTCTTCGCTGATTCTGGCGTAGGTGCTGTCCGGCAGCCGCACGACGGCCTGGTCTACAACGCCCGGCAGGTATTGACCAGGAATCTTGCTCGATACCTGCTCGGAAACTTTTCCGAAGCAGCCTTTGATGGGCACTTTGGTACCCTCGGTGGGGACTCTTGCCTCAAATTTGAACATATCCCCGTTCCATTCATCCAGCACAGCGCACATCGCCCGCCATTCCTCGGCGGTCTGGGGCACGCGCCCGGTGCCCACCCAAATGGCACTGCCGGGCCTGCCCCCAGGATAGGATTCCCTGACGGCAATGCCGTAGGTATCTCTTTTAGGCCCGAAGACGCGGAAGATCACGCTATCGCCCGGTCGCAGCGCGCGGTTGACGATTCTGCCGCTGAAGGCTTCGATGGCTGTGTAGTGTTTGATTCTTTTGCCATCCTCACGAATCCCCATGGTGCACAAGTCAGGATAGCCGGGTTTAGGCTTGTAAATTTTGCCGAAACTTACAGGGAAATCCACAAGGGCCGGGTTCTTCGGCAACCCACCGCGCGCAGTACGTTTTGGCAAGATGGAGCTTTTTTCATTCAGTCGCGCCTCATCGACCAGGCTGACGTTCTCCGTCCCCGGCGTGGCGGTGTGCGTTTTCCTGGGCGGGCCTTTTTTTGGCGCGCTGCCGCCTGTTCCCGCGCCTTTCGCCGCGCCGCTGCCGCTGTCTGCCGTGTCCGCCGCCATGTGCGCCGTCGTGCCGCCCGCCGCGTGCGTTGCGCCCGCCGCGCTCGCGCCCGCGTGCGCCAGCGTGTCACCGCCGTTATAGAGCGCCTGCTGCATCTCGCGCAGCCAGTCGTCCAGCTCCTTGACCGCCTGCGGGATCATCTCCGCGCCTTTGTCTTTGAGCACCCCAAAGGCGTTGATCAGTTCCTCCATGCGCTTTTCCAGCGCCCGAGGAATCACCCACGAGGCCCGCTTCAGCACGGCGCCCAAGGCTTCGATGATGATCTCCATCAGGCCTTTGAACTTGGCGACAAGCTCCACTTCGTACTGCACGATCTTCAGGCTCATGAACCACGCTTCGGCGTTCTTCCAGCCGATGCGGTTCAGGAAGGCAATGATCTCCTTGGCCGCCTCGCACAGATGCGCCATGCGCGCCGCGCCGGTGAGCTTTTCCGCCATCTTCATCGCCCTGATGACGAGCCGCCCCACGCCCTTGATGACGCCCCCAATGACCGGGATCAGGGCAAAGATGAGCACGATCAGCCCCACCCATTCCAGCTTGCTCTCGCGCTTTTTCGGGTCGTCCGCCATGCCCAGGCTGACCGCGATGAGATCGCGCGCGGCAGTGACGTCGCCCACCAGCGGGATCATGCCGATGACCGCGTCGACCACGATCTGGCTGACGCTGGCCTTTTCGTTGAAGGCTCCTTGCACGGTGCCCCACAGCCAGCCGCCCGCTTCGGCGCTCATGGCTTTGAATTCGCTCCAGCTCAAGCCGCCGGGGGCTTCTTTTTCTGGCATGTTTTTATGCTCCTTCCTTGCCGCTGGGCGTGTATTTGTCAATCAGGCTTTTCACGCGCGTCTTGCTGCCCGCATCCGGATTCGGGGTTTGGTCTTTTCTTTCAAACGCACCCGGCATCGGGCCATAGGTGACGGTAGCGGAACCTTCCGCGCCTTCGGGAATCTTGACGCGGGCCTGGCCGGTTGCGTCGAGTTTGCCGGTGATGGTCTGACCGTTCGCCAGCGTAACGGCGTAGTCCGCCCCCGCCAGCGGCGTGCCGTCGTGGTAAAGGCGCTCCAGCAGGAGTTCATGGGGTTCTATTTCGCCTTCCGGGAACGGGATCGCCGCCGCCGTCATGCTCGCCGGGCCATCATGGCCGTTTTGGGCATATTTGACGGTAATCGTGCCCGGCGCATACAGTTCGATCTTGCCGCCTTTCATCCGGATATACGCGCCGCCGCAGGTGAACAGGAATTCCTCTCCGGCAACGGCTTGCAGTTTTTTCTTGTTGGCGTGAAGGCGCTGGTTTTGTTCGGCGGTGATCTCGATGTTGCCCGATTGCGCCCAGAAGTTGATATGGCCCTTGGCGGCGATGAGCTTGAGGTTGACTTTGTTCGCCATGCCGTGCACGAAGAGACTGATTTTCTTGCCCGCGTTGTGCAGCCACCTTCTGGCGGTGGTCTGTTGGGTGTCGCGGTGGCTGATGGTGTCGAGGTTGCGACCCGAGGCGAGCACGAGTTCTTGCGGGGTGATGAGGCCAATGCCATCCGGCGCGCTCGCCAGCAGGATCGCCTGTTTGCCGAGTTGGCCGCTGTTGTTCGGGGGGCCTTCCACATCGGTGTTGGTGTCGAGTTCCCAGGCGCGAGCGGCTTCGGCGAGGTGGTCAATGTGGCCGCTCTTGTTGTCTTGTTGTTTCTGCCCTTCTTCGTCGAGGGTTTGCGGGCCGAGTTCGGCGGGATCGGCTTTTTGCCCTTCGGCGGTGTTCGAGAGTTCTTCGGCAATCTTCCGGGCGGAATCCAGTTGCGACTGGGCGGTTTCGCGGTCGAGTTGCTTGCCTTGCGCCATAGGTTTGGCTTCGGTGGAGATGAGCAAGCCTTCCGCGGCGCGAATCGCGCCGTGTCTGTCCGTGCGCAGCTCGAAGCCTTCGCCGCGCGGCTCGCCCACGCCGTCCGTCCTCGGGTGGATGAGGAAGCCTTGATTCAATTGGGTCTTGCCGTGTTCGCTCGATAGTTTCGTGCGCACTTCTTCGGGCGTGTCGTCAAAGAGCAGTTCGCCGTATTGGCTGCCAAAGTGCTCTTTGGTTCGGATGCCGGAAAGCGTCTTGTTGGCCGGGAGCTGCCCTGCCCCGCTGAACCACGGCGGGGGCTGATGTCCGTTGTAGACGACGCCCGTGACCAAGGGCCGGTCGATGTCGTCCTCCAAAAAGTCGACGATCACTTCCTGACCAATGCGGGGGATGAACTGGTGCCCCCAGGCCGCCCCCGCGCTCGGGTAGGCGACGCGAATCCAGCAGGAGGCGCGTTCGTCGAAGTTTGCGCCCGCTTCGGCATGTTCTTTGGGGCGTTGCCAGTGGAACTGGACTTTGATGCGCCCCAATTCATCTGTATAGACTTCTTCGTCCGCCGGGCCGACGACGATGGCAGTCTGTTTGCCGCGTGCGGTGGGTTTGGCGTGTTGGCCATGGGCGAAGCCGGGGGTGAGCGGGATGCCCTTCCTTTGGGCTTTGATGGTGACGGTGTAGGGACGCTTGTCCTCGCCTTTGTCCTTGCCCTTGTCCTCGCCGCCGCCCGGCAGGTTGTTGTTGGCGGTGAATTCGAGTTCGGTCACGGCGAATTGGGCGTCTTCTTCATCGTCCGGGCCGTAGTCCGGGTGCTCGGTGAGGGTGAACCATTCTCCGGCCCGAAGCTCGCGGATATTGCCTTCGCCAAAGAAGGTCTTTTTGTCGCGGTCGTGCGCTTGTTGGCGCAGTTTGGCGTACCGATCCAGCCCTTCTTCGATGCTGGCGTAGTAGAGGGTTTGCGGGTCGTAGTCTTCCAGCCCCGCTTCGATGCCGCCCGCTTCGCCCTGATCGGTTTCGGCGCTGCGCCCGCCCGCGCCCCTGGCCGCGACTTTGTAGTCGAAGCTCATCAACGAGACCGCGCCTGAGCCAATTTGCCGTTGGCTCGTCCATTTGGCAAGACTGTCTTCGGCTTCGGTCGCGCCCTCGCGGTGAAAACGGATTTCGCCCTGCGTGGCTTGCGGCAGTTTGTAGGGATCGTCGAAGGCCACGAGGGTGACGAGCGGGATTTGGGTCTCGGT
>JAIRMC010000115.1 GCA_031258965.1 Azoarcus sp.
ATTTCGACCGGGCCTCGCCGAATCTTTTCAAATATTGCGCCGCAGGCAAGCACATTCCGAAAGTGGAAATATCCGCCTGCAAATCGGGCGGCGGGCAACAGGAATTCGCGCATATCACACTGACCGACGTAATCGTGAGCGGGGTAACGCCAAACGGCAATGCCGGTTCCCAGTGGGTAGAAGCGGTAAGTCTGTCTTATTCGCAGATCGTGATCGAGGCCAAGGAGCAAAAGCAAGATGGCTCCACGGCCGCCGGGGTCTCCGGCGGCTGGAATGTCAAGGAGAACAGGGCTGTCGGTTGATGGCCCTGAGGCCGTCATTGCAAGAGGCACAACGCTGTGACAGTCCACACGCCGCATCGGATTGTTGCATCCCGGACGATGATGTCCAGATTTTACGCGGACGGCGCGGGCCAAAGGTAAAGGCGAGAACGACAGCTCCGGGGAAACACCGTGATACCATGTGTTCCCCCGGAACGGCTCCAGTCTCCCGGACGGGAGCCGCGTCAATGAAGATGGTATGCCATGGAAAAGCGGTCGAATTCCGCTTGCGCCCGCGCCGCTTTGTCGGGCATTCCGGCGGCGGAGGCGTACTCCACCAGTTCGCGCAGCCAACGGGCCAGCAACTGCACGCCTTCGTCGGTCTGTACCAGGCCACAGAGCACATGTGCCGCCGTGACATCCGGGATACCCTCGAACTCGGCAATCAGGGCGACCTCGTCGTCGGTCAGGTCGCAGTAATCGAGACAATCGCGCATGGACAACATGGTGAACCTCCCCTTCCTTCAAGGAAATCGACCCTTTTATTCGGGCTTACCCCTAAGGCTAAAACAACTTCGGACAAATGCAAGAAAATATTCTGGAAATATTTCCCACGAATCATTGAGCGGGGCAATCGGGACGACACCAGTGATTTACGGGCATACTAAAACAAAAACACCGTTGAATCATACGCTTGCAATAAACGCCGGTAGTATTTCCCCGGCAATTCATATAAAATAAGCAGCCTCGGTGTTTCATAATTCTCCCCAGGGTACATTTCCATGCTCGATATACAAATGCTTCGCGCTCAACTCGATACTGTCGCTTCCCGCCTTGCCACGCGCGGCCTGCGGCTCGACACCGCGCTTTTCCTTGACCTTGAAGAAAAGCGCAAAACGCTCCAGACCCGCACTCAGGAACTCCAGGCACGGCGGAACAGCCTGTCCAGACAAATCGGCGTATTGAAGCACAAGGGCGGGGACGCCTCGGCAGTACTGGCCGAAGTCGGCGCGCTGGGCGATGAACTCGAAGATTGCGAACAGGCTTTGCCGTCGCTGCTCGACCGGATAAACGCCTTCCTGGCCAGTCTGCCCAATCTGCCCCAGGAAAGCGTGCCGGTGGGACCGGACGAGAGCGGCAACGTCGAAATCCGCCGCGGGGGAATGCCGTCAACATTCATCTTCGAGACGCACGACCACGTCGACATCGGCGCTACGCTGGGGCTGGATTTCGATACCGCCGCCAAACTCTCCGGCGCGCGCTTCAGCTTCATGCGCGGGCAGATTGCCTGCCTGCACCGGGCGCTTGCCCAATTCATGCTCGACACCCACACCCGCGAGCACGGCTACACCGAATGCCATACCCCTTACATCGTCAACCGCGAGGCGCTCGAAGGCACAGGGCAATTGCCCAAGTTCAAGGAAGACATGTTCTGGGTGTCGCGCGGCGGCGATGAAGAAGCGCGCGAGCAATACTTGATCTCCACCGCCGAAATTCCACTGACCAACAGCGTGCGCGAACAAATCCTCGCCGCCGATGCACTGCCGCTCAAACTTGTCGCCCACAGTCCGTGCTTCCGTTCCGAAGCGGGCAGCGGCGGGCGCGACACGCGGGGCATGATCCGACAGCACCAGTTCGACAAAGTCGAAATGGTGCAAATCGTGCATCCAGAACAAAGCGATGCCGCCCTTGAAGAAATGACCGGGCATGCCGAAGCCATCCTCCAAAAGCTCGGCCTGCCTTACCGCGTGATCGTGCTTTGCACGGGCGACATGGGTTTTTCCGCCGCCAGGACCCATGACCTCGAAGTCTGGCTGCCCGCGCAAAACGCCTACCGTGAAATTTCCAGTTGCTCCAACTGCGAAGCCTTCCAGGCACGCCGTATGCAAACGCGCTTTCGCAACGTCCAAGGCAAGAACGAATTCGTGCATACGCTCAACGGCTCGGGACTGGCCGTAGGCCGCACTCTGGTTGCGGTGCTGGAAAACTTCCAGCGCGCCGACGGCTCGGTCACGGTGCCCAAAGTGTTGCGGCCCTACATGGGCGGGCTGGAAACACTGACACCCGGCGGCTAAACGGACAGGCGGCCCGCGCCTCAAGGCACTGCCCGGGCGCTGAGATGCAAGCCAGAACGGGCCGGTTCGGCGGGAGACGCGGTCAGCAGGGAACGCTCGACCGGATAAGTACGGCGGAGGATGTCGTAGAAATTACGGATGTTCTCGGCCATGATCAGCGCCTCGCCGCCGCGCACAGGCCCCGTCTTGAATTGATTGGCGTATCGCGGATTCGACAGCAGCGGCAGCACGGATTTCAACCCCACCCATGACGCATCGTCCTTGCCCAGTTGCCGGGCGAGCGCGCGGGCGTTGTTGATGCCGCCCAAACCGATGTTATAGGCGGCAGTGACGATCCACATGCGGTCGGGGTCAGGTACATTGCCCGGCAACCTCCGCTGGAGCATCGAGAGATAACGCGCGCCGCCGAAAATAGCCTGCTTTGGATCAAGGCGATCATCAATGCCGAGCTGATTGGCCGTGTCGACAGTCAACATCATCAGTCCGCGCACGCCGGTATAAGAAGTCGCTTCCGGATCCCACTGCGATTCCTGGTAAGAAAGCGCTGCCAAATAACGCCAGTCGAGTCCCGTGCGCGCCGCCGCCTCGCGAAAATACGGCAGATAGCGCGGCAAGCGCTTCTGTGCGCGAGCGAGAAATGCCGCGATGTCGTAGTGGTCGAGGCGGCGAATATGTCCGAAATATTGATCCGCGATACGGGCGAGAAGACCGTTATCGCCCGACTCGCTGAGAAAAGCATTGATTTCACCCGCCAGATCATCCTTGGCATGAGCTGACATCGCCCAAGATACCGTACTCTTGAACGGCAGATCGTAGACAATGGCGAGCCTGGGTGCATAGCGGGTAGCAAGCGTGTAATGCGTGCGCTCGGTCGCCAGCAGGTCGATCCGGCCAGTTGCCGTCTGCATGAGCAGATCCTCATCATCCAGATCGGCAGGCGGATGGACGATTTCCAACGTCGGCACGCGCTGGCGGAGCAATTCGACCGTTTCGGCGAGCTTGGTGCCGCGCCGTACCGTGACGACCCGCCCGGCCAGGTCGCGCTCGCGCAAAGCGCTGCGGCGACTGGCGCGTCCCACCAGCACGAAGTCGATCTCGCGCAAACCCGCCGTCCAGGCCAACGGCAACTGACTGTCGCGGGTCAGCCCTGCCGCGGCCAGATGGGCCTGGCCGTTGATGACCGCTTCAAGCGCATGCGCCGTATCTGGATACGAGACAAAGCGCACGGGCACCTCCAGCCGTCGGCCAAGGGCGATCAACAGATCGTGCTCGAAGCCCGCATAAGTGCCGCTCTCATCCGCGCGATAGGTGAGTGCATTGACGCGCGTAGCGACTCGTAGCTCACCCAGTGTGCGGAAATCCGCGATTCGCTCATGATCGGGCGATGTGACGGAAAAGAAAATGATTGCGGCCAGGAAGACGACGATGCCGATGGAAACGATAGAGACAGGGCGCAAGCGAGATACCCGTGCGAGAGCAGAATCAAACCATCCCGTCCGTCCCGCCACCGGAGCGCGTACCGTATCGTAACGCCTTGCCGGAGGAACGGAGCTGCCTTGCGATGTTCGTCCGATGGCTGGATCGTGGCTACCGAAAACCGCACATCGGCTGTCTTTTTCCATCGGTTTCCCTATAATCCCGTCCTTCGAGCGGAGAGGTGGCAGAGTGGTCGATTGTACCTGACTCGAAATCAGGCGTAGGTGCAAGCCTACCGTGGGTTCGAATCCCACCCTCTCCGCCATTGATATAATAAAATCAATGAGTTACGAGCGTATTTTAGCTTTGGCCCACATAAAAGCCCACAATAAGAAAATGGGTTGTTGACGCGGCAGTCACTCAGGGATGGTTCCATTGCTGCCTGCCGCGTCCAAACATTCATCGTTTACCTTTCGGCCAGAGGAGCATGGCAAGGGACAGGATCGGCAAGAGCTTTTTCATGAAAAATCTCCATAAACCAGGGACGCAAAAAACATGCCGGCATACTTTGCTGCGCCATCACGAAATCCCCTCCCGGTCCTCTGGAAGAGACCTGTTTTGATCGGAGCGGACGACGCATCCTCGACGATGGTGTGCGTAAGCCATGATTGAATGCTGTCTAAGGTGGAAGAACAAACAATTCTCAATAGCTATTCGTCGAGTCGTCCAAGGATGCGTCCGGTGTGCAACCCTTTTCAACCTATTTTTGACATAAGAAAATATTGCAAACGCATGCGCGTGACGAACAAAGCCAGCAGCGAATCAAGCATCTACTGCGGGTGCGACACCGTGGACGAACGTCCTGGCTGTTCTGGCTGATAAATTCGGGCGATGAGCCACGCTGGCTTTCTCCTGTTCCGTCAAACAGACTGATGGTGATGCGTTTTGGCAAAAAGCAATATCCCGGTATCCCTGTAATTGCTGTATCGCTGCGCGCCTCGCAATGACGGGTCTTCTACTTCGTTCCCCGCCCTGTCATTGCGAGGGCCGAAGGCCCGCAGTGTGCCATGCGGCGGCGACTCCCCGTACTGGCGGCCAGAGCCATGGCGCACGGCCACATGGCACACCACGGGTGCTGCGCGGCCCGCAATGGCGCTTGTTCAGCGCCGCCGTTCGGCGCGCGCTTTTTTGATCAGGTCGGCGATGTTGGTGTTGCCCTTGGCGCGCGCCCAAGCCTCGGCGTCCATGCCATGGTCGTTGCGGCGGTCGAGTGCGATGGGCGTTTTCAGCAGGCGGCGCACGACGTCGATGTGCCCGTTGCGCCCGGCGAGCATGAGGGCATCGGAGAGGTTGGGCGTGAGGGCGTTGACGTCGGCTCCGGCGGCAAGCAAACGGTCGACGATGGCGAGCTTGCCTTCGAGCGCGGCGTAGTGCAGCGCCGTCCAGCCCTTGTTGTTGACTCTGGCTCCAGCGGCGAGCAGCCGTTCGACTAGTTTTTCATGCCCTTGCATGGCCGCCAGCATCAGGGCTGAATCGCCGTTACGGTTGCGGTGCTCCAATTGCGGTTTGAAGCGCAACAGGGTTTCCACGGTGTCGGCGTTGCCTTCGCGGACGGCGAGGATGAGTAGGGAGTTGCCGTATTTGTCCGTGGCGTCGGGCGGGACGGCGCGGCGGTCGAGAAGTTTGACAAGCTTGCCGGTACTCCCCCGGTGGGCGGCGGCAAGGGCTTCTTCTTTGTCGTCGGCCAGGGCGGGCGCGGTGGCAAGGAGGGCCACGGCGGCGAGCAGGACGGCGAAGGCGGTGGCAAGGAGATTGGGGCGGGAGATTTCAGGCAGGATGGGCATGGCGGAACAGGCGAAAAAAGTTGTCGGTGGTGGCCTGCGCGATGACTGAGGGCGGCTCGCCGCGCAAGACGGCGAGTTCTTCGGCGACATGTTTTACCCAGGCCGGTTCGTTGGTCTTGCCGCGGTGCGGTTTCGGAGCGAGGTAGGGAGAGTCGGTTTCGATGAGCAAGCGGTCGAGCGGCGCCCAGGCGGCGACTTTCTTGAGTTCGACGGCGTTCTTGAAGGTGATGATGCCTGAAAAGGAGAGGTAGAAGCCGAGCGCCAGGGCGGCTTCGGCGATTTGTCGCGATTCGGTGAAGCAATGCATGACGCCGCCGCAGGCGGCGGCATCTTCTTCGCGGAGAATGCGCAAGGTATCGGCAGCAGCCTCACGTGTGTGGATGATGAGCGGTTTGCCACAGGCTTTCGCGGCGCGAATGTGGGTGCGGAAGCGTTCGCGCTGCCATTCGGGCGCGTCCCGGTGCCAGTGGTAGTCCAGGCCGGTTTCTCCGATGGCCACGACTTTGGGGTCGTCGGCGAGTTCGCACAGCCGGGCGGCATCGGGTTCTTCGCAGCCGGCGTTGTCCGGGTGTACGCCGACCGAGGCCCAGTATTCGGGATGACGTCCGGCAAGGGCGCGCAGGCGCGGGAAGTCTTCGAGGCGAACGCCGACGCAAAGGGCATACCCGACGCCGTTGGCGGCCATGGCGGCGAGCACGTCGGACTCGCGCGCGCCCAGGTCAGGGAAGTCGGCGTGGCAGTGGGAGTCGACAAGCATCAAGGGACGAACGTCAAAGCGTGTGGGTGGGGCGGTTGGAGTTGAGATGACCGGCAAGGATCTGCTCGATCTTTTGGCGCACCATCCTGCCCGATTCGTCGTCGGCGAATTGCACCCCCACGCCCTGGGCCTTGTGGCGTTGCGCGCCTGCGGGGGTAATCCACACCACGGTGCCCGCGACCGGGTATTTGGCCGGGTCGTCCATTAGTTGCATCATCAGGAAAACCTCGTCGCCGAGGTTGTAATGCTTGGATGTGGGAAGAAAGATGCCGCCGTTGGCCAGGTACGGCATATAGGCGGCATACAACGCGGATTTGGAGTTGATGTTCAGCGACAGTACGCTCGGGCGCGCCGGACGGGGGGGAGGGGTGTCGCTCAAAGTTGGACTCCTTTCAGCGTGCGCGCATAGCGCATCAACATGTCTTCCAGAAACAGGCGCGGGTTGAGCGGATGATTCGCCGCCCGGCGGATATTGACGAATTCATTGTAGCAGCTACTGGCCGCCGCCGCGCTCATGCGGGCGGAAAGCGCCGCCAGACGTTCGGCGCGCGCCGGGAAATATTTCACGCGCCCGCCCAGCCGCAGGGCGGCGAGATCGCTGATCCAGCGTTGCATCCAGTCGACTAGCATTGGCATGTTGAAACCGGCGGACAGGGCGATTTTGTCTTTCTTGAGCCAGGTTTCCCATTGCCCGGCGAGCCGCAGCGGGTCGATCTCGCCGTCGGACAGATCGCTGGCGAAGCGTTCGGCCAGAGCTTCGACGCCTTGCGCCGCCATTCGCTGCGCCGCCAGCGGCATACCGCCGCACAATGCCAGCAGGCTGGCGGAGACGCACGTTGTCTTACCTTGCGCCGCCCGCCAGCGCCGCAGTTCTCCAGCATCGGGGCGCGGCGCGTGCCATTGCTGGCAACGGCTGCGGATGGTCGGCAGAAGTCTGCGCGGCGCGGAGGAGATGAGGATGAGCGTGCAAGCTTCCGGCGGTTCTTCGAGCAGTTTGAGGAGCGCGTTGGCGGTAAATGGGTTCATCGCCTCGGCGGGATCGACGATCAGCGCCCGCCGCCCGCCGCGATGCGATGTCATGGTCAGGGCTTCCTGCGCGGCGCGCACCTGGCCGATGACGATCTGGGTCGATTTCGCTTTGCTTTCGCCGCCGCCCGCTTCGCCGGTTCCGGAAGTTTCGTCCGGGGTGTTCCGCGTGTCTTCGCTTTCCGGAACCAGCCGCCGCAAGTCGGGGTGGGTGCCCGCCCGCCGCCATTGGCAAGGCGTGCAGTGCCCGCACGCCTGCCCGTCGATGCCCGGCGTTTCGCAGAGCAGCCGCGCCGCCAGGGCTTCGGCCAGGTCGCGCTTGCCGAGTCCCGGCATGCCGGTAATGAGGATCGCGTGCGGCAGGCGCTCGCCAAGCGCAATCAGCCGTGTCCAGAGCGGTTCGAGCCAGGGGTGGATTACGGCCATGTCTTTTCGTCGATGCTGGCGGTGATTTCGGCGGCAATGGCTTCCGGTTTCCGCGTGGCGTCGAGCACTCGGAAACGCGCTGGTTCGCGCCGCGCCCGGTCGAGATAAGCGGCGCGCACCCGCGCGAAAAAGTCGCGCTGTTCGCACTCGAAGCGGTCAGGGGCGGTCCCGGCGGCGGCGAGCCGCCGCGCCGCCGATTCCGGCGAGATGTCGAACAGGAACGTGAGATCGGGCGCGAAGCCGGGATGCGTCCAGGCTTCGAGCGTATCGCAGCGCGCCGCCGCCAAGCCACGACCGCCGACCTGGTAGGCATGGGTCGCATCGCTGAAGCGGTCGCTCACTACCCAGGCGCCTGTGGCCAGCGCCGGTTCAATCACTACCGCGAGATGTTCGCGCCGCGCGGCGAACATCAGCATGGCCTCGGTGTCGGGGTGCATGTCCATGCCAAGCAGCAGTTCGCGCAGCTTCTCGCCAAGTTCGGTGCCGCCGGGTTCGCGGGTGCGCAACACCCCGCGTCCACGCGCCCGCAAGGCATCGACGAGCAAGGCAATCTGCGTGCTCTTGCCCGCGCCGTCGATGCCCTCGAAAGTGATGAAACGCCCGCGTGACTTCGCGTTCAATTTTTTGCCACTCCCTTGTTGCGCTGACAGCGGTCGACCGCCCGGTTGTGCTCGTTGAGCGTGCGCGAAAATTCACTGCGGCCATTACCGCATGCAACGAAGTACATCATGTCGCCGCCCTCGGGGTGCAGCGTGGCGCGCAAGGATTCCTGCCCCGGCATCGCAATCGGCGTCGGCGGCAGGCCGGGGCGCATGTAAGTGTTCCATGGCGTGTCGGTCTGCAAATCACGGCGGCGCAAATTGCCGTCGAATTTCTCTCCCATGCCGTAAATGACAGTAGGGTCAGTCTGCAAGGGCCAGCCGACGCGCAGCCGGTTGATGAAAACATTGGCGATGCGGGTACGATCCTCGGCGCGGCCCGTTTCTTTTTCCACGATCGAGGCCAGGATCAGTGCCTCGTAAGGCGTCTTGAGGGGCAGATTGGCATCCTTGCCCTTCCATTCGCTGTCGAGCCGTACCGCCATGGCGCGATAGGCGCGGGTGAGCATCGAGAGCGCGCTGGATTTCTTGTCGAACATGTAGGTATCGGGGAAAAACAGCCCTTCGGGGTGTTTTTCGCTGGCGCCGATACGGGCGAGAAGTTCGGTATCGGAAAGATTCGCCGTATCGGGCTGCAAATCAGGGTGGCTCTCCAGCGCGGCGCGCACCTGCCGGAACGTCCAGCCTTCGAGCAGCAACACGGAACTTTGCGAGACATCGCCAGTTTCGAGCTTGCGGATCAATTGCCATGGCGTGATACCGGCCTTGACCTCATAACTGCCAGCCTTGACCTGATGTGCCCGGCCTGTGAAACGCGCCAGCCACGTGAGCAGAGGGGGGTAGATCCGGACACCGGCATGCGCGACCGCATCCGCCGCCTGCCGCATCCCCGCTCCGCGCGGCACGGTAAACTCGGCCGCGCCGCGCACGACTCTCAACGGCTGCCGGGCATACCACCATCCCACCCATATCAGCGCGGCCACGGCAAGAAAAACGGCCAGCACGATATGGAAAAAAGCTTTCTTCATTGGAATGAGGGGGAGGGAGGGGCTGAAAGGAGTCTTATAATACTGCACCCCGCCTTTCCCACGCTCGCCCGCAATGAGCATCTGGACTGACTATCTCGCCCGTAGCGGCGCAAGGTTCGACACCGATGATTTCGGTGTGAATTTCGGCGCGCCGCACGCCGATGCCGATGCGCTCGCCAACGGGGCCGCGGCGATCCCGCTCGTTCATCTCGGGCTGGTTCATGCCACTGGCAATGAAGTTGCGGGCTTTCTGCACAACATGTTTTCCAGCGATGTCGCCGGGCTTGGCGCGGACGCCGTGCAGTGGACGAGCTTCAATACCGCGCAGGGCCGCATGCTGGCAAATTTCCTGCTCTGGCGGGATGGCGACGGCTACAGTCTCGCCCCGGCGGCTGATCTGGCCCCGGCATTGCTGAACAAACTGTCGCTTTACATCTTGCGCAGCCATGTCCAGCTCGTGCGTCCGCCTCCGGAACAGGCGCTCATCGGCCTTGCGGGCCAGGCGGCGGGCGATTGCCTTGCGCGCGCGGGTTTGCCCGTGCCCGAGTCCGACATGCGGCAGGTGGTTTCCGGCCTCCGGCGCGTGATCCGCCTCGATAGCGCGCTTTTCATCGTCGACCTCGCCGCCGATGAGGCCGCGCCCGTATTCGATGCCCTACTTTCGGCGGGCGCGACAAGAAGCGGCACCGCGAGCTGGTATCTCGCCGCCATCCGCGCCGGTCTGCCGCTCGTCACTGCTGCGACGACAGAAGCCTTTGTCGCCCAGATGCTCAATTTTGAACTCATCGGCGGCATCAGCTTTACAAAAGGCTGCTATCCCGGCCAGGAAATCGTCGTCCGCACCCAGCATCTGGGCAAAACGAAACGGCGCACTTACCGGCTCGGTCTTTCCGGCCCGTCTGTTGGCGCGGACACCGGCGTTGCCTTGTATGCGCCGGAATTCGGCGAACAACCTGTGGGCATCATCGTCAACTTCGCGCCCTTGCCCCATGGCGGCGAGGCGCTGGCGGTACTCCAATCGGGTTGCGTCGCCACGGGCGGGAAAATCCACGTCGGCGCGCCCGATGGGCCGTTCGCGGAAGTGCTCGACCTGCCTTACAAAGTGCCGCTGTAGCGGCGGGCAGTTGTAAAGAACGCTGCGCTGCCTTTCCCGGCTTCGTCAGCGGTCCTTCCGGTTTTCCGCCGACGCTGCGGAAAACCAAATCGCCAGCCTCGAGCTGGAAAGCCAGGCTAGCGAGTAATTCAATGCCGGGGGCGGATGCGGGCAAGGCGCATGCCACGATATTGGCAATAAACCCCGCGCCGCTTCCACGCACAATGTCCTTCGCATGGCGACCATGCCATGGCGGCGGGTAAGCTGGACGGATTGGCATTGATGGCAAAAAATAGGTGAAAATACATCCCGTTTTCGAGGAGTGTCATGACTTCCATCCCCCCCCAGCGTACCGGCGTTGCCCGCATCCTTGCCGCCGCGAAGTATTCCCGCGATGGCATCAAAGCCGCGTTCAGGGGCGAAGCGGCGTTTCGGCAATTGACGGCGCTTCATGCCGTGTTGATTCCCCTCGCATTTTTCTGCCCGGTGAGCCGGGGCGAGCGCGCACTGATGATCGCTGTCTGTCTGTTGTCGCTCGTCGTCGAGTTGCTCAATTCAGCCATCGAGGCCGTTGTCGACCGCATCTCAACGGAGCGCCATCCCCTGTCCAAAGACGCCAAGGATATGGGCAGCGCGGCGCAGTTGTTCGCGTTGTCGATGGTCGCGGCGGCGTGGGCGCTTATTTTGCTGGGTTGATTCAAAAAGGGAAACCCGGATCATGGCTGGAAAAACGCTGCGCCGTGTGCTGGTCCCGCTCGTTATCGTGGCGGTACTGGCTGTCGCCGCGGGGTGTCATGTGATGCAGACAATCGGGGAGACGCCTTCCGGAGAAGAAGTCGCGGCCTACGAAAAGTTGCCTTATTACCGGGACGGGCAGTTTCAAAGCCCCGTGCCCCTGATTTATCCGGGGCGCTCGCCCAACGGCGTGCCTGCGCTTTCCAATTTGCCGCGCTTCGCCTGGCGTTTCATTTCGCGCGCTGTTTCCGGCAACCGGAACGCGCCCGATGCTCCGCTGCCCAAAGTTGCGCTCGACAAATCTTTCTTCGCCGCCGCGCCCGCCGAACTTGCCGCGTATTGGCTCGGACATTCTTCGCTCATCGTCGAACTGGAGGGCAAGAGGCTGTTGGTAGACCCGGTTTTCGGCAATGCCGCACCCATTCCCAGCATCATGGGCCGCTATACCAGCCCGCCATTGGCGCGCGATCAGTTGCCGCCGCTCGATTACGTGCTCATTACCCACGACCATTACGACCACCTCGAATACGCCACGATGCGCGCCTTACGGGATTGGGATGTCCAGTTCGTCGTCCCCTACGGCGTCGGCGCGCATTTGCGCAAATGGGGCATCGCGCCCAATCGCATTCACGAAACAGGTTGGGGCGAAACCTATATCGGAGATGGCCTGACTTTTGCCTCGGAGCGCACCATCCATTTTTCCGGGCGGACGTTCGGCAGCCGCAATAAATCCCTCTGGACATCCTGGTCGCTTATCGGGCGGCAATTCCGCGTATTCATCAGCGGCGATTCCGGTTATGGCGAACACTTTCGAGACATTGGCGCAAAACATGGCCCGTTCGATCTGGCATTCATCGAAATCGACGCCTGGAATGCCAACTGGCCCAGGACGCACATGTTCCCCGAAGAAGTCATCCAGGCCTATCACGATCTTGGCACGCGGGCGATGGTTCCCGTCCATTGGGGCGTTTTCGATCTGGGCGGTCATCCCTGGAATGAGTCCATCACGAAAATCAGCGCACTTGCCGCGCAGGATGCCGCGCTTAACCTGCTGACACCGCTCATGGGCGAGCGCATCGTGCCCGGAGAAAGCGCTACGCGGGAGTGGTGGCGGGATGTGCCGGAAGCCGCTTCCGACAAGGATGGCGGGCAGTGACGGAAAGACTTGGCCGGTGTTTTCATGGCGCATATCACCCGATCGGGCAGCGCAAACAGCCGTCGCCAATCTCCGTGCAAAACGGACAAACCGTTACGTGTCCGACCTGCCGTCTGGCACGAGCTTGCCGATCTGTTCGGCAATCTGTTCCGAGAGCCGGGGCAGCAGCGTCGTGCGCAAATGCACGATGGCTTCGGTACGCAGGCGCTCGTTGAGTTTGGAGACCTCGCGCGCGAGTAGCGCGGGGAGTTCTTCGCGCATCCAGGTTTCGACTTCTCCGACGATGAAGGCATCGAGCAGTTTCAAGTCTTCGGCAATGGCCTGTATCCGCGTATCCAGTGCGGGCGGGAAGGACTGCGACGGTCTTGACGGCGGCGCGGGCGCGCGCGCGGCGGGCGCGGCGCGCAACACCGGCCCAGCGGGTTGTGGCCGTGGCGCGGAGGGAATGGATGTGACGGATGGCGCGGGCGTTCGCGGTACCGATCCGGCGGGTTGCGGCGCGGGTTGCGACTTTGTCTGTGGCGCGGGTTGCGGCTGTGACGTGGAGGCGCGGGGCAAGGGGCGTGGTTCAGCGGCGCGCGGCGCCACGGGCGGACGAACGGGGGACGGGATTCGCGGCTCGGGCGAACGCAGTGCCGATCCCACAGCCAGCGTCACGGGCCGTGGCGGTAGCGCGGGCGGGGTGACGGGTTGGGGCGCGGGCGCGCGTGGCGCCGCGTTGACGGGCGGCGGCACGGACGGACGGGGCGGCACGGGAATGGACGCGGTGTATGGCACTCGCGGTTCGGCTGTGTGCTGTACCGGGCTGGTTGGCGGCTGGGGCGGGCTGGCGGGTTGTTGCGGTTTTGACTGCGGCGGCGCGGCGTGGACGACGGGCGCCATCGGGGGCGTGAGGGGCGTGTTGGATTCGCCAAGGTCGAAAATGACTTCGGTCAGTACGGGCAGGTCGTCGCCGGTGCCGTCGTTGTGAGGGTCTTCGCCATGCTGGCGCAACAGGGCGTTGGCTTCGTTGATGAGGGAGCTGGCGACATCCAGTTCGGTTGCACCGAGGATGTTGGGCTTCGGCGGATTGGGACGGGTAATCATAGGGCGATCCTGCGCTCGGCATCGAATGCCTTGAGCGGAAATTGTTGCTGACTGTAATGTACCCAACGCGCCCGCGCCGGGGAGAGTTCGGTTTCGCCGCGGCCAATGATTTCGATCACCATGCGGAAACGTTCACAGGCGGCGGGCAGTTCGGCGGCGAGGTTGAAAAGCATGTCGGTGTGCGGCCATTGCGTTTCGCCAGCGATGCCAATGATGATCGGCGTCCCAGACGCCAGCGGCGAACCGCTCATCACATGCGGGATGAAGCTTCTGGGTTCGCTCGTCCATAGCTGGCGGTCGAGCCGTTGCGCCAGGGCGGCGTCCGGGCTGATGACAACCGCCTTGCGGCCACTATGGTGCGCCTTGCCGAGTAGTTCACAGGCGAGCGCGAGCGGGTCGCCTGTGTTGTGGTAGAACTGGACGCTCGTCACGCTTTTCTCCCGTCTGCTTCAGTGTTTGCCCTTTGAGGCGCGCGCGAGCAGGAATTCGGCCAGCAGCGGCAGCGGACGGCCCGTGGCTCCTTTGGCGTCGCCCGACAGCCAGGCGGTGCCCGCGATGTCGAGGTGCGCCCATTTGTATGCCTTGGCGAAGCGCGACAGGAAGGCGGCGGCGGTGATCGCGCCGCCGAAGCGCCCGCCGATGTTGGCCATGTCGGCGAAATGGCTCTTGAGCAAGTCCTGGTATTCTTCCCACAGCGGCAGGCGCCAGACGCGGTCGCCAGCGTCCATACCGCGTTGCGTCAGCTCCTCGGCGAGTTCGTCGTCGTTGGCGAGCAGGCCGCTCGGAATCTTGCCCAGGGCGACGACGCAGGCGCCGGTGAGGGTGGCGATGTCGATGACACAACCGGGCTTGAACCGTTCGGCATAGGTGAGCGCATCGCACAGGATAAGCCGCCCTTCCGCGTCGGTATTGAGGATCTCGATAGTCTGGCCCGACAGCGAGCGCACCACGTCGCCGGGACGGCTGGCGTTGCCGCCGGGCATGTTCTCGGTGGCCGGGACGATGCCAGTGACGTCGAGCGGCAGCGCCATGGCGGCAATGGTCTTGAACACGCCGATGACGCTGGCGGCGCCGCACATGTCGTATTTCATCTCGTCCATTTCAGCGCCGGGTTTGAGCGAGATGCCGCCTGAGTCGAAAGTGATGCCCTTGCCGATCAGCGTTACCGGATGCGATTTCGGTTTGCCGCCCTTGCCTTTGTACGGTTTCTCGCCCCGGTGATGCATGACGATGAAGCGCGGGCTTTGCCGCGCGCCGTGTGCGACCGCGAGAAATGCGCCCATGCCGAGTTTTTCCATGTCGTCGCGTTCAAGGACGTCGACCTCGAATTTATACTGTTTGCCCAGGCCACGTGCGATATCGGCGAGATAGGCAGGCGTGCAGACATTGGCGCCGAGGTTGCCGAGGTCTTTTGCCAGGGCCATGCCTTCTGCGATGGCCCGGCCCTGGCGCAAGGCTTCTTCCAGCGCTTCGCCGGTGTTGGAGAGGATGAACGCGATCTTGGCGGCGCCGTGTTTTTTCTTGTGTTTCTTTTCGGCGCCCGGCGACTCGAAGCGGTAGGCGCCGTCGGCGACGATGCGGCCCGCCTGCCGCAGCGCCCAGGCGGCGTCGCGTCCGGACGGCAGGGCCGTTTCGTCGAGGACGATGGCGGCGTCCTTTGCCACCGTTGCCGCCAGCGCACCGCCGATGGCGGCGAAGGCGTCACGCCAGGGCCTGTCGCCAAAAGCGCCGGCCTTGCCGAAACTGACCAGCAATACCCGTTCGGCGGCGACACCCGCGAGACCATGCAAAAGCACGGTCGATCCGGCTTTGTCGTCGAGTTCGCCCTTGGAAACAAGTTTGGAGAGTCCGCCCTGGCTGGCTTCGTCAACGGCGCGGCTGGACGGGGAAAGCGGCGCGCCGGTCAAGACGCCGACGACGAGCAACCCCGTTTGCAGTTTCTCGGGAGAAACGACCTTTATGGTAAATTCCACGAACCTTTGCTCCATGGGAAACGTGTTGGCGCAAAGCGCACCACGTTGGATGCGCCGGTGAAAACAGTCGAAATTATGTTCCGTTCCGGTGGCGTCCGTCAAAGGACATGATATTTTTCTCCTGAACTTTCATCCGGTTATCGAGCAATGATTTTTCGCCGCGCCCTTCAGCGGGAATTTGTCCATGCGGCATGCGCGGTGTTCGTCGTGTTGTTTGCGGTGCTGATTACCACCGTGCTCATCCGCCTGCTCGGACAGGCCGCCGGTGGACGAGTGCCTGCCGACGCGGTGTTGGCGCTGATCGGTTTCGGTTCGCTGGCGGATTTGCCCATTGTGCTTACCCTGACTGTGTTTCTCGGGGTATTGCTGTCCCTGTCGCGCGGCTACCGCGACTCCGAGATGGTGGTGTGGTTTTCTTCCGGCATGCCGCTCACGGCCTGGATTGCGCCGGTGCTGCGGTTCGCGTTGCCGCTGGTGCTCCTGGTCGGCGGCGTGACCTTGTTCCTCGGGCCTTGGGCGCACCAGAAAAGCGCCGAGTATCGCGTCCAGCTGGAAAGCCGCGACGATACCCAACGCATCGCCCCCGGCGTGTTCCGCGAATCTTCCGGCGCGAAGCGGGTGTTTTTCGTCGAAGTCGGCGCGGACGATGGCGGCAAGGTGAGCAATGTTTTCGTGAGCGAGGAAAAGGAGGACAGGTTGAGCGTGGTCATGGCCTCCCGCGGCTCGCTCCATACCGACGGGAAGGGCAGTCGCTATGTGATTCTCGAACAGGGCCGCCGTTACGATGGGCGTCCGGGCACGCCTGAATACAGGGTGATGACTTTCGACCGCTATCAGTTGCGAGTCGAGTCGAACCAGCAGAGCGTCGGCCCTTCCAAGATGCGCGCGAAGCCGACGCTCGACCTGCTCCAGAAACCGGACAGGCGCGCCCTGGGCGAACTGGTTTTCCGCTTCGGTACGCCCATGGCGGTTCTGCTGTTGGCGCTACTGGCGATTCCCCTTTCTTTTGTCAATCCGCGCGCCGGACGCACCAACAACCTGCTGCTGGCGATTTTCATTTATCTGATCTACAACAACGCCATTCTCGTGTGCCAGTCCTGGGTGTCACAGGATCGCATGGGGTTCCTAGCCGGTTTGCTCTTGCCGCATGCGTTGGCGTTCGCACTGTTGGCGCTGTTTTTTTACAGCCGCCTCGCGGTAATGCCGTTCTGGCGTCGCCGCATGGCCGGATCGGCCCCGCAAGCGGGGGATGCGGCGTCCGGGGCGCAGGATGAAGGGAGCACGCCATGAACCGCATCCTGCTCACTTATTTCGCACGTGAAATCTACGGCGCAACCCTGATGGTGCTGCTGGCCTTTCTGGGGCTGTTCGCCTTTTTCGATTTCGTCAACGAACTCGACAGCATCGGCAAGGACGGCTATCAAGTTCAGCATGCCTTGCTCTATGTGGCAATGATCGTGCCGGGGCGGGTGTACGAACTGCTGCCGGTGGCGGTGCTGATCGGCTCGCTCTACGCTCTGACCACGCTCGCCCGGCACTCCGAAATCACGGTCATGCGCGCCTCCGGCCTGTCGACGATGACGATGTTGTGGATGCTCGGACTGGTCGGCTGTCTGCCAGTGGCGTTGACCTTCGTCTTTGGCGAATATATCGCGCCGCCCGCCGAGAGCGCGGCGCAGCAATGGCGGCTCACCGCGACCAATTCGACGGTCTCGCAGCAATTGCGTTCGGGCTTGTGGGTCAAGGACGGCCAGCGCATGGTGAATGTGCGCACCCTGTTGCCGGATCGCAGCATGGAGAAAGTGCGGATATATACCTTCGACGACGACGGAGCGCTGCGCGCGATCTCGGATGCCGGGCACGGCAAGTACATCAGGGAAGGCGATGGCTACTGGCATCTTACCGACGTGACGCAGACCAATTTCTTCGGCGACCGCACCATGGTGAGCACGCCGTCCGAACTGATCTGGAAGTCGATGCTGACGCCCGAAGTATTGAGCGTGCTGATGGTGCAGCCTGAACGGATGTCCGTCGCCAATCTGTGGGCTTATATCCGGCATCTGCGCGAAAACCAGCAAAGCGCGGATCGCTACGAAATCGCGTTGTGGAAAAAGCTCATCGCCCCCTTTGCCTCGCTGGTGATGCTGGCGCTAGCGCTGCCGTTCGCGCTCACACATGAGCGAAGCGGCGGGGTGAGCGTCAAGGTATTCCTCGGGGTGATGCTGGGCGTTGCTTTCTACCTGCTCAACGGCCTGTTTTCCAGCCTCGGCGTCATCAACTCATGGATGCCGATGATGGCGGCGATCACGCCGAGCCTGTTGTTCCTGACGGCGGCGGCGATAATGCTTTACATGGTGGAACGGCGGTAAAGGCACAAAGCCGGGCGGCGGCGGGCGAGGGTGGAATCCCTGCCCGCCGCCGCCCGGCTGGAATGACTGCGCGGTTACATCCCCTGGTAAATCGGCCCTTCGCCACCTTGCGGCGTCACCCAATCGATGTTCTGCTTCGGATCCTTGATGTCACAGGTCTTGCAATGCAGGCAATTCTGGCTGTTGATCTGCAAGCGCGGCTTGCCCTCTTCGCCGTCACGCACGATTTCGTACACCCCGGCCGGGCAATACCGTTGCTCGGGCGAGTCGTAAACTTCGAGATTGATGGCGATGGCCACTTCGGGGTCTTTCAGCCGCAGGTGACAGGGCTGATCTTCCTCGTGGTTGGTGTTGGAGAGGAAAACCGATGACAAGCGATCAAACGTGAGCGTCCCATCGGGCTTGGGGTAGTCGATCGGCGTGCATTCCGCCGCCGGTCTGAGCTTGTCGTGGTCGCTGTGGTTGTGCAGCGTCCATGGCCCCTTGCCGAAAAAGAGCTTTTGATCCGCGCCGAACAGGGTGGAGCCGAGCCAAAAGGATTTCTTCATCAGCGGCTTGAAGTTGCGCGTCTTGTAAAGCTCGGTGTAGAGCCAGGATTCGCGGAAGGCAACCGGGAACGCGGTGAGCGCGTCGCGCTGGCGGCCAGCGACAATGGCATCGAACGCGGCCTCCGCCGCCAGTGCGCCGGACTTGATGGCGGTGTGGTTGCCCTTGATTCGCGCGGCATTGAGGAAACCGGCATCGTCACCAATCAGGGCGCCGCCAGGGAATACCAGGCGGGGCAGGCTCTGGATATTGCCGGTGGCAATCGCGCGCGCGCCATAGGCCAAGCGCTTGCCGCCTTCAAGGAATTTACGAATTTCGGGGTGGGTTTTGTGCCGTTGCATTTCCTCGAATGGCGAGAGGAAAGGATTGGTGTAATTGAGGCCCACCACGAAACCGATTTCGATAAGGTTTTCTTCGAGGTGGTAGAGAAAGGCGCCGCCATAGACATCGCTAGCGAGCGGCCAACCCGCCGTGTGCACCACCAGTCCGGGCCGGTGATTGGCAACCGGCACTTCCCACAGTTCCTTGATGCCGATGCCGTAAGTCTGCGGGTCGATGCCTTCACGCAGATTGTACTTGGCTTCGAGGCGCTTGCCCAAATGACCGCGACAGCCTTCGGCGAAGAGCGTGTACTTTGCGATCAGTTCCATGCCCGGCTGGTAATTGGCGCCCTGCGTCCCGTCGCGGCCCACGCCCATGTCTCCGGTGACGACACCCCTGACCGCGCCGCTTTCGTCATACAATACATCCGCGCCCGCAAAGCCCGGATAGACTTCCACGCCCGACGCCTCGGCCTGTTCGCCAAGCCATTTGGTGACGTTGCCCATGCGCACGATATAGTTGCCGTGATTGTCGAAACAGTCCGGCAAAACGGCATTGGGAAAGACGTAAGCCTTTGTTTCCGTAAAATACATAACGCGATCTTCAGTCGCCGGCGTGATGAGCGGCGCACCGCGGTCTTTCCAGTCCGGGAAAAGCTCCGCAATGGATTTGGGGTCGACCACCGCACCCGACAATGTATGCGCGCCAATTTCCGCGCCTTTCTCGATCAGGCATACCGAAATTTCGTGATCGTGCTCGGCGGCAAGTTGTTTGAGCCTGATTGCCGCAGCCAGCCCCGCCGGACCGCCGCCCACGATCAGGACATCGAATTCCATTGATTCGCGTTCCATCCCTTTCTCCTTTTTGGCTTTGCGCTACCTTCCTGCGGTATGCGTCATTGGTGTACGAGCTGCTTCGAGATTTGCCCGGTTACAGCGACTAGTTTAATACGAGAAAACAGGTTTAGCGCCCCTATATAGCGGCAAATCGGGTCTGTAGCGATAAAAAATCCACCTGCCGAAACAAACGGAAAAACCGGCCTTCGGGGAGATCATCGCAAATGCCATGGCAAAAGCATCCAGCGCGGGGCCGGGTATAATTTGCGGTCTTCTCACCCGCCGCTCGCGCCTGCCTTCCTGACCAACATGCACCGGATTCTCGAATTTCGCGGCGTATCCGCCCTCTCCCATTCCCGCCTCGCCCGCCTGGGGCGCGATCTCGCCCTGGAACTGCCCGGACTCCGGCGCATCACGGCGGAGTATTGGTATTTCATCGAAGTCCGGGAAGCCCTTTCCGCGGAAGAAGAAGCGCGACTCGGCGAATTGCTCGACAGCAGTGCGCCGGGAGACGATCTCCCCGCCGGAACACTGCGGCTGGTAACGCCACGGCCCGGCACTCTTTCGCCTTGGTCGTCGAAAGCCACCGACATCGCCCGGCAATGCGGTTTCGACAAAGTAGTGCGCATCGAACGCGGGATCGCGTATTTCATCGAAAGCGGCGACGGCCTGCCCTCCGCGCCCGCCGCCCTGCACGACCGCATGACGGAAGCCGTGCTGGCCAACTTCGACGAGGCCGGGGCGCTGTTCCAACATTACGCGCCGCGTCCGCTGGCGACGGTGGATGTCCTCGGCGGCGGGGACGCGGCGCTGGAGGCGGCCAACGCCGGTCTGGGGCTGGCGCTTTCCCGGGACGAAATCGATTACCTCGCCGACAGCTTCACCCGCATGGGCCGCAACCCGACCGATGTCGAACTGATGATGTTCGCGCAGGCCAACTCCGAGCATTGCCGCCACAAGATTTTTAACGCCGACTGGGTGATCGACGGCTGCCCGATGGACAAATCGCTCTTCGCCATGATCCGCGATACCCACCGCGCCCACCCGGAGGGCACCGTCGTAGCTTACACCGACAATGCCTCTGTAATCGCGGGCGGCGAGACCGAACGTTTTTACCCGGATGCCGACGACGGCGTATTCCGCTTTCATCCGGAGTCGACCCATATCCTCGCCAAAGTCGAAACCCACAACCACCCGACCGCGATTTCGCCCTTCTCCGGCGCGGCGACCGGCGCGGGAGGCGAAATCCGCGACGAGGGCGCCACCGGGCGCGGCGCGCGACCCAAGGCGGGACTGGCGGGATTCTCCGTCTCCAACCTCGCCCTTCCGGACTTTCCCCTACCCTGGGAAAAACCCTATGGCAAGCCGGAGCGCATTGCCTCGGCGCTCGACATCATGATCGAAGGCCCGCTGGGCGCGGCGGCCTTCAACAACGAATTTGGCCGCCCGAACCTTGCCGGATACTTCCGCGCCTTCGAGCAGAATGTTGCGGGCGAAGCGCGCGGCTACCACAAACCCATCATGATCGCGGGCGGTATCGGCAACATCCAGACGCGGCAGGCGGAAAAGCCCGGATTTCCGCCGGGTACCCTCATGATCCAGCTTGGCGGCCCCGGCATGCTGATCGGCCTGGGCGGCGGCGCGGCCTCCAGCATGACAACCGGCGCGAACGCCGCCGATCTCGATTTCGCCTCCGTTCAGCGTGGCAACCCCGAAATCCAGCGCCGCTGCCAGGAAGTCATCGACGCTTGCTGGCAGCGCGGCGAAGCCAACCCCATCATCGCCATCCACGATGTCGGCGCGGGCGGGCTATCCAACGCCATGCCTGAACTGGCCGACCATGCTGGGTTGGGCGCGCATTTCGCGCTGCGCGAAATAAAAACCGAAGAACCCGGCATGAGTCCGCTCGAAATCTGGAGCAACGAAGCGCAGGAGCGTTACGTCCTGGCCGTCGCACCCGCCGATCTCGACATCTTCGCCGCCCTCTGCGCGCGCGAACGCTGCCCGTTCGCCGTACTTGGCACGGCAAGCGGCGATGGACGGCTGATCGTGAGCGACCGCCATTTCGGCAATACCCCGGTCGACATGGACATGAAAGTCCTGCTCGGCAAACCGCCGAAAATGATGCGCCAGGTTTCGCGCCGCGCCGTCCACATGCCGCCCTTTGATGTCGCCGGACTCGACCTGGCCGAAGCCGCCCTGCGGATACTGCGCAACCCCGCCGTAGCCAGCAAACGCTTCCTCATCACCATTGGTGATCGCAGCGTGGGCGGCCTCACCGCGCGCGATCAACTGGTCGGCCCCTGGCAAATGCCGGTCGCCGACGCGGCGGTCACGGCAATGAGCTTTACCGGCTACCGGGGCGAAGCCTTCGCCATGGGCGAACGCACACCGCTTGCCTGCCTGGATGCCCCCGCCTCCGGACGAATGGCCGTTGCCGAAGCCATCACCAACTTGGCCGCCGCCGACATCGACACACTCGGCAAGGTCAAGCTCTCGGCCAACTGGATGGCGGCGACCGGCGTTCGCGGCGAAGACGCCCGCCTCTACGACACCGTGCGGGCCGTCTCGGAATTTTGCATCGCAGCGGGCCTCGCCATCCCCGTGGGCAAGGATTCCCTCTCCATGCGCACCGCCTGGCAGGAAGATGGCGAAACGCGCCAAATCGTCTCGCCCCTGTCGCTCATTGTCACCGCCTTCGCTCCGGTCGCCGACATCCGCCACACCCTCACACCGCAATTGCAGTTTCCTGAAGGCGAGCAGACCGAACTCCTCCTCATCGACCTCGGGCGCGGCGCACACCGCCTCGGCGGCTCCGTGCTGGCACAGGTCTACAACACCCTCGGCGACCGCGCCCCCGATCTCGCGCCGCAAGATCTCGCCGCCTTCTTCGACGCCATCCAGCGTCTGCGCCGCGACGAACTCATCCTCGCCTACCACGACCGCAGCGACGGCGGCCTCTTTGCCACGATCTGCGAAATGGCCTTCGCCAGCCATTGTGGCCTCTCGCTGGTGCTCGATACCGTGTGTTTCGACGCCGCGATGAATGACGCCGACGGCCTCGAAAAAACCCCGGAACTCCTCAAGGGCCGCTTCGACGACCGCCTCGCGGGCGCGCTCTTTGCCGAAGAGGTCGGCGCCGTCATCCAGATTCGCCGCCGCGACCGCGCCGCCGTCGGCGCCATCCTGAACACCGCCGGACTGGATTACCACTTCATCGGCGAACCCAACGACCGGGATGAAATCCGCTTTCACCGCAATGCCCGCCTCATCCTCGCCGCTGCGCGCGTCGACTGGCTGCGCACCTGGTCGGAAACCGGCTACCACATCGCCCGCCTGCGCGACGATGCGGAATGTGTCGAAGAAGAATTCGCCGCCCTCGCCGACGACGCCGACCCCGGCCTCTCCCTGCACCTAGGCTTTGACCCGCGCCAAGACGTGGCCGCTCCCTTCATCGCCCGTGGCGCGCGCCCGAAAATCGCCATACTGCGTGAACAGGGCGTGAACTCTCAGAACGAGATGGCCGCCGCCTTCACCCGCGCCGGATTCGATGCCGTCGACGTCCACATGAGCGATCTGCAAACCGCGTGCCGCCAGCTCGACGGCTTCCATGGGCTGGCCGCCTGTGGCGGCTTTTCCTACGGCGATGTGCTCGGCGCGGGGCAAGGGTGGGCAAAATCCATCCTCTTCAACCCGGCGTTGCGCGCCCAATTTGAAACCTTCTTTGCCCGAAACGACACCTTCGCGCTCGGCGTCTGCAACGGCTGCCAGATGATGGCCGCCCTCGCCGCCATCATCCCCGGCGCGGAAAACTGGCCGCGCTTTCGTCCCAACCGCAGCGAACAGTTTGAAGCGCGCTTCGTCATGACGGAAGTCCTGGAAAGCCCTTCCATCCTCTTCGCCGACATGACGGGCAGCCGCCTGCCCATCGTCGTCAGCCATGGCGAAGGCAGGGCGGACTTCCGCGACGAAGCCGCACGACACGCGGCGCTCGTTTCGCTACGCTACATCGACAACCACGGCGCGCCCGCTGCCCGCTATCCCGCCAACCCCAACGGCTCCCCCGGCGGCGCAACCGCCTTCACCACCCTCGACGGGCGCTTCACCATCATGATGCCGCACCCCGAGCGCACGGCGCGCAGCCTGCAAATGTCCTGGGCGCCCCAATGGCTGATCGAGAGCAGCCCGGATGAATCCCCCTGGCTGCGGATGTTCCGGAACGCGCGGCGCTGGTTGGGATAAAACAAATCCTGCATGGGACGCAGCAACGGCAGGGAGACGGCGCATCGAACGATTCAGAGCAGCACGTCCTTTGAAATCCCTCGCCGTTTGAGCATCTTGCGCAGTTGTCCCAGTGCCTCCATCTGAATCTGGCGCACCCGTTCGCGGGTGATGCTGAAGTGGTTGGCGAGTTCTTCGAGCGTGAGCACTTTGCTGTCGTCGATGCCGTAGCGGTGGCGGATGATGAAACGCTGTTTGTCGTTCAGGGTATCAATCCAGCGGCGCAGCAGGATTTCGACTTCGGTATTCTGGATGATCGAGTCGGGCGGGTCGATGTTGTCGTCGGCGAGCGCTTCACCCACCGAGAGAGACGGGTCGATGTCGAGCGGCGCGTCGAGCGAGACGGCGCGCTCGCTGAGCGCGAGAATAGTGCGCACGCTATCGACGGGCTTGTCGAGGTGGGAGGCGATCTCGCGGATCGACGTCGCGCTCTGGGCGCTGGCTTCGATCTTGCGCTGGGCGCGCATGATCTGGTTGAGTTCCTTGGAGACATGCACCGGCAAGCGGATCGTGCGCGACTGGTTCATGATCGCGCGCTCGATGTTCTGCCGTATCCACCAAGTCGCATAGGTGGAAAAACGAAAACCGCGTTCCGGCTCGAATTTTTCCAGGGCATGGATGAGTCCGAGATTGCCTTCTTCGACCAGGTCGAGCAGCGGGATGTCGCGGTTGAGGTAATGTTTGGCGATGCTGACCACGAGCCGCAAGTTGCGTTCGATCATGGTCTGGCGCGCCGCGAAATCACCCGCGCGCATCCGGCGGGCAAGCGCGGCTTCTTCCGCCGCGTTCAGCAATGGATTGGCGCCGATTTCGCTCAGATAGCGTCGGGTGGTGTCGCTGAGAATGTCCCCTTCGCCCGCTACCCGGCCTCCCGAGGAGAACACTTCCACCTCGGGGGGAAGATCCAGTTCCTGGTTTTTAAAGTCATCGGCGCTGTCAACGCTGTCAGGGCCGGCAGGATCTTCCATGGCATTCCGTCAGAGTGGAGGGAGATATTTCAGGGGATCGACCGGCTGCCCTTGCCTGCGCAACTCGAAGTGCAACTTTGGCCGATCGGCGTCGGTGCTGCCAAGCTCGGCGATTTTCTGCCCCTGCTTGACCGTATCTGTTTCCTTCACCAGTATGGCGCGATTGTGAGCATACGCTGTTAAATAATTGTCATCGTGCTTAATGATGATCATCATACCCATCCCGCGCACGGCGCTGCCTGCGTAGATAACCTTGCCGCCTGCGGAGGCCACGATGGGCGCGCCTGGCGTACCGGCAATGTCGACACCCCGGTTGCGCAGTTTGGCGCCGCCTTCCACGGAATCGTTGAAGGTGCCGATAATTTCACCCTTGACCGGCCATATCCAGTTGCTGGCGGGCTGCACGCCCGGTGTCGGCGTGGCGGTCGGCGTCTGCGTGGCGGTCGGCGTCTGCGTGGCAGTTGGTGTCTGCGTGGCGCCCGCCGCCGGGGTTTCGGGCAAGGCCGCGTCACCCGCGCGCAGGCGTGCCCAGGCTTCGTCCGAATACGCTTCCCTGCCGCCACGCGGCTCGCGTTTGATGGTGGGAAGCACCGTCGCAACGGGGGGCGCACTATACGCCGGAAGCGTCGTTCCGGCCACCGTGTCTGGCGGCGTTGACGTGATCGGAACCGTTTCGGCGCGCGAAAGGGTGGGCTGGCCTGGCGAGACTCTCACAATCTGGCCGACTTCGAGTTGTTCCGGGTGGGCGAGCTTGTTCCAAGCGATGAGGTCGCGCACGGGAACGCCGTACTGGCGTGAGATCGCATACAGCGTTTCACCTTGGCGCACGATGTGCTCGCCTGAGGCGGCGGGACGCGCCGCGGCCTGCGCCGCAGGCGCTCTTGCGCCCGCCGGTGCGTTTGCCCGGGCGTCGCGCACTGGCACGTTTCCCGTGTGGGTACATCCCGCGATCAGCGCGAAAAATCCGGCAAACCCCGCCGGAGCGAGGCGCTTGGTGAATGTTTCTTTAGTCATTCCGTCCCCGTCAATAAAGGCACGAAACGCACATCGTCGTGCCAGCTTTCCTTGAAAATGTTTCCTTGTCGTTCGATCAGCAGCAGGCGCTGGTTGGCGTCTCCGACCGGAATCAGCAATTTGCCTGTTGGCGTGAGCTGGGTTTTCAGCGCCGGCGGCACCGACAGCCCTCCCGCCGCCACGATAATGGTATCGAAAGGCGCGGCTTCCGGCAGCCCATTTGTACCATCGGCGCATTTCAACCTCAAGTTGGGCAAACGCAAGGGGCGCAGGTTTTCGCGCGCCCGGTCGAGCAGCATCCGCAAACGCTCGACCGCGTAAACCTCGCTCGCTATCCGTGATAGTACGGCAGCCTGATAGCCACAGCCAGCGCCAATTTCCAGTGTGCGCCCCAATTCGCGGCCTTCGCACAGGATTTCGATCATGCGCGCGACGATGAAAGGTTGTGAAATCGTCTGTTGCCAGCCGATTGGCAGCGCGGTGTCGTCGTAGGCGCCGTAGGCCAGCATTTTTTCGACGAAACCGTGGCGCGGGATGGATGCCATGGCGGCAAGCACTTTTTCGTCGCGGATTTTGTTCCGGTGCTTCAGGCGGTCGATCATCTTTGCCCTGGCGCGGGCATAGTCGGTATCGGGAATGCGCGATGTCATCGGCCCGGACTCATTGCAGCAGCCAATCGGCGACTGCGCCGGATTGTGCGGTGTGGGTAAGGTCGATGCGCAAGGGCGTGATCGACACCATTCCATTTGTCACGGCATGGAAATCCGTTCCCTCGCCCGCATCGGCGGCAGACCCCGCCGCGCCGATCCAGTAAACAGTCTCGTTGCGCGGTGTCGTGTCGCGCACCACCGGCTCGGCCTTGTGGCGGCGGCCCAGGCGGGTCACGCACGGTGGCCCGAGTCTGTCGTAGGGGATATCCGGCACGTTGACATTGAGCAGCACCGGCTCACGGAATGGCCATTTGACGAAGCGGGCGACGAGATCGCGCGCAACCCGTACCGCCGCCGAAAAGTCGCTGGCCTCGCGGCTCACTAGCGATATGGCAAAAGACGGAACGCCCAGCAGATAACCTTCGGTGGCCGCCGCGACCGTGCCGGAATAAACAGTATCGTCGCCCATGTTCGCGCCGTGGTTGATACCGGAGATCACCATGTCGGGCAATTCGTCGAGCATGCCGGTCACGGCGAGGTGGACGCAGTCGCTCGGCGTGCCGTTGACGAAATAAAAGCCATTGCCCGCGCGCCGCAAGGTCAGGGGGCGGTCGAGGGTGAGGGAGTTGCTCGCGCCGCTGCGATCGCGTTCGGGCGCCACGACCGTAACGTCCGCTACTTCCGCCAATGCCTGTGCCAGCATGGCGATTCCTGGGGCGAAATAGCCGTCGTCATTACTGACCAGAATGCGCATTTCGGTTCGTTTGTAGGAAGTTTGTTAATACGCGAACGGAAGATGCTAGCACAGCGGCCCACCGGGAAGGCATGCCCCGTCCATGCCCGCGCCGCGCCGCCAATGCCCGCGAACGGGCGAACGATGCGCACTGCAAGGCGCTTCGCCGCCATGCGTCACGCGCGCGGACACAGGGGCGCCGGGCGGTTCTGTTGTTTGTACGCATCAGATTCACGGCGTGAGCGCACTCCGTGGAATGGCGCATGGATGCCGGGCCGGATGGATCATAGGCTCCGGCAAGTTTCGACGCCCCCCGGCGCGAGCTGGCAAGCGCATCCCGCCGCGTCTTGCGCCGCGCCGCCTTCCGGGAGCGCACAGGCTTCGGTATCGAAACCGATTTCCTTGAGATAAAAGGCCAGCGCCGCGTCCATGGTGTCGACGTGGTTGTCGAACCACGGCGGCAATTCTTCAAGCAGGCGGCGGCCAAGGAAGGCATCGCCCTTTTCGATCCGCTGGCGCACTTCACGAATAACTTCCAGCACGCGATCATGTTCGGCGCGATGGCAGGATGGGAAGCTCACCGCTTCCATCCAGCGGTTTTCCTGATCGAAATGCGCGGCAGTGTGGTCGATGAAGGCATCGAGCCGCGCGAGAAAGTTTTCCGGCGCGACAATGAGCAGTTCATTGCAGAACCCGACGAATTCACGATGTGTTTCGTCCATGCGGGCGAGGCCCAATTCGTAGCGTTCGCTCCATTCCATGGGGCGGTTCTCCGTGGGGCGATGCCCCATGCGTTCCCTGCGTTCGTTTATTTGATGACTTTCAGGTGCGAACCGCGCGGCGGCGGGTCGTCGGGCGGCGGGGGAGTGCTCTCCCCGGCAGCGCCTGGCGCGCGCTGAAGCTGAGGCTCGAAAGCCATGCCCTGACCATTTTCGCGGGCGTAGATTGCCGCGATATTATCGATGGGTACCACGATGTGGTGCGCCACGCCGTTGAAGCGCGCCTGGAATGTCACCTGCGCATTGTTCATCACGAGTTGATGCGTTGCCTCGGGGGCGACGTTGAGCACGATCTGTCCGTCGCGGACGTAGCCGGGGGGCACGCGCGTATGTTCATCGACCAGTACCGCCAGATAGGGAGTAAAGCCCTGATCGACGCACCATTCATGGATGGCGCGAATCAGATAAGGTTTTGTGGAAACCATGTAGCCCCCTTCTTTCCAGTGCTGTTTTCCAGTGCCGTTCTTTTAACGCCGCATGACCTTTTCGGATGGCGTCAGCGCGTCGATGAAGCCCTGGCGGCTGAAGATGCGTTCACCATATTTCATCAAGGCCGAGGCGGCCTTGGGCAGTTCGATGCCGTAGAGTTCGAGCCGCCACAAGAGCGGCGCGATCGCCACGTCGAGCATCGAAAACTCGTCGCCAAGCATGAACTTCTGCTTGCTGAAGATTGGCGCCAACTGGATGAGATGGTCGCGCATGTGGGCGCATGTTTTCTCGGCGCCTTTCTGGTTGGCTTCGAGAACGGGAATGTGCTGGAACAGCTCGCGCTCGAATGTGTGCAGCAATTGACGCGCCCGCGCTCGCATGATCGGGTCGGGCGGCATCAGCTGCGGGTGCGGAAAACGCTCGTCGATATACTCGTTGATGATGTTCGATTCGTAAAGCACGAGGTCGCGGTCGACCAGCACCGGCACCCGGTTGTAGGGGTTGATGATGGCGATGTCTTCGGGCTTGTTGTACAGGTCGACATCAATCACTTCAAAATCCATGCCCTTTTCGTAGAGCACGATCCGGCAACGGTGGCTAAAGGGATCGGTTGTGCCGGAATAGAGATTCATCATGGTTTGGCGACTCCGGGGGGTACAAAAGACAAAAGCGCACCGCGCAACCATTTGCGCGGTGCGTGCGGGTGGAAAGAATCAGGCCGTCACGGAACCAGCGGTCAGTGGATGTCCTTCCAGTAATTTTTGCCCAGTTTGTGGGTAAGTACATAAAGACCAGCGAGGAAGACAAGAACGAATATGCCAATAGTCTTGCGGCTTCCCGCGTCCGGCTCACCCATCCACACGAGGAAGGAGACGAGGTCGGCCACTGCCTGGTCGTAGGTTTCCTTCGACATGGTGCCGGATTGGGACAGCTTGAACGTCTGGACTTCATGGCCGTTTTCGTCGGTCGTTTCCTCCAGGCTCTGTACGCCCTGCAAATCCCAAAGCGCGTGCGGCATGCCGACATTGGCGAAGACCGTATTGTTCCAGCCGGTCGGGCGGCTTGGATCGCGGTAGAAGCTGCGCAGATAGGTGTAGAGATAGTCCGCGCCGCTGCCCGCCGCCGAGGCCTTCGCGCGCGCGATCAGCGACAGATCGGGCGGCGCGGTGCCGAACCAGGCTTCGGCGTCCTCGCGGGCCATGGCGACCGTCATCAGGTCGCCGGTTTTCTCGCCGGTAAAGAGTAGGTTGTCGGTAATCGTTTTTTCATCGAGACCGATCTTGTACAACTGGTTGTAGCGCACTGCGGACGCGCCATGACAGTTCAGGCAGTAATTGACGAACAGCCGGGCGCCGCTCTGGAGATTTTTCTGGTCGGTGCTGACCGGCGCCTTGTCCAGATGTACGCCCGTAGCCGCGAACGCCGCGACCGGCGCGAACAGGGCAATGACGGCGAGCCGCTTGAGGGATTTGATTGCACACGTTTTCTTCATTTGGACGTCACCCTTTCCGGAACCGGCTTGCATTTGTCGATCTTCGACCAGTACGGCATGGTCAGGAAGAAAAGGAAGTAGTAGACGGTGAAAACCTGGGCGATGACGTCGCCGGACAGCCAGCCTTGACCGAAGAAAAGATAACCCGGCGCTTGCATCCCCAGAAAACCGAGAATCAAGAACCCAAACACGAAAATGCTGAGCAGGGTCTTGAAGATCGGGCCGCGATAGCGGATGGACTTCGCCGGGCTGCGATCGAGCCAAGGCAGGAAGGCCAGGATCACCACCCCGCCGCCCATGGCGATCACGCCCCAAAGCTTGGCGTCGAGCCAGAAGAAATTCCACACCATCGCCCGCAGCATCGAGTAGAACGGCGTGAAATACCAGACCGGCGCGATGTGCTCCGGCGTCTTCATCGGGTCGGCGGGCAGGAAGTTGTTGTACTCCAGGAAATAGCCGCCGCCCTCGGGCGCGAAGAAGACAACCGCGCAAAAGACGATCAGGAAGATGACCATGGCGGGCAGGTCATGCGCGATGGTGTAGTACGGATGGAAGGGGACGCTATCGAGCGGGACGCCCTTGTCGTCCTTGAACTTCTTGATCTCGACGCCGTCGGGATTGTTCGAGCCGACCTCGTGCAGCGCCAGGATGTGCGCGACCACCAGCCCGATCAGCACCAGCGGCACGGCGATGACGTGAAGCGCGAAGAAACGGTTCAGGGTCACGTCCGACACCACGTAGTCGCCCCGGATGAGCAGCGAGAGATCGGGGCCGACGAGGGGAATCGCCGAGAACAGATTGATGATGACCTGCGCGCCCCAGTAGGACATCTGCCCCCACGGCAGCAGATAGCCCATGAACGCTTCCGCCATCAGGCACAGGAAGATCAGGACGCCGAAAATCCAGATCAGCTCGCGCGGCTTGCGGTACGAGCCGTAGAGCATCCCCCGGAACATGTGCAGGTAGACGACGATGAAGAATGCCGAAGCCCCGGTCGAGTGGAAATAGCGGATGAACCGTCCGCCAGCGACTTCGCGCATGATGTACTCGACGCTGGCGAAGGCCCGCGGAATGCCGTCGGCGTTGAGCGTGCCGTCGGGCTTGTAGTTCATGGTCAGGAAGATCCCCGTCACGATCTGGATGACGAGCACCACGAGCGCGATGGAACCGAAGAAGTACCAGAAGTTGAAATTCTTCGGCGCGTGATACTCCGACAGATGCGCCCGCCACAGGGAAGTCGCCGGGAACCGGGCATCGACCCACTCCAGCACATTGCCCAGGAGAGTGCCGTTCGAGCGGTATTTTTCGTAATTGGTATTCGCAGCCATGCTTTATGCCCCCTTGGGATCTTCGCCAATGAGGATAGAAGTGTCCGACAGGTAAGTGTAGGGAGGAATTTCGAGATTGGTCGGCGCGGGCATGGCCTTGAATACCCGTCCGGCCAGATCGAACTGCGATCCATGACAGGGGCAGAAAAAACCGCCCTGCCAGTCGACCGGCATGCCTTCCGCGTTGCCGGGCTTGATCTTGTCGGACGGCGAACAGCCCAGATGTGTGCAGATGCCGACGACGACGAGGTACTCGTCCTTGACCGCGCGCGCGGGGTTCTTGGCGTAGTCCGGCTGTTCGGACTTCTCCGAGGCGGGATCACTCACCCTGCCGGCCACGGCTTCGAGCGAGGCGAGCATCTCCGGCGTACGACGCAGGATCCAAACCGGCTTGCCGCGCCACTTCACCACCATCTTTTCGCCGGGGGCGAGCTTGCCGATGTCCGCTACCACCGGCGCGCCGGCGGCCTTCGCGCGTTCCGACGGGGCCAGGCTGGCGACGAACGGCACCGCCGCCGCCGCCACGGCCACACCGCCCGCGGCGGACGTCGCCAAGATGAGCGCGCGGCGCTCGCTATCCACCTTCTGGTCACTCATGATCCCTTCCTTTGTCCCGTTCAGGACGAAAACCCGGAAAAACCGCTCGATTATAGCCAATCGCCCTTGCCAGGAGAAGCGGGGCTTACCGTTTCGTGGCGGGGCGCGGATACCGCCTTCGCGCCGGATCGCAGCCAAACCCGCCCGCAAGTCGCGGCGTTCGCGTTTCGCCGCGTGCCATGGTCGAAGCCTTTCCCGCCAGTGCCGTGCCGCCATCGTTTCGTGAGTCGCCTCAAGCCGGTTTCCCTGGCGCGCGCTTCGGCCGCCCCTGCGCCATGCCCGCCCGGCCTTCCGCGCGCCTCGCGCGAGAAAAGTGCCATACAGAGGAACAAACCGAAGAGGAACGGGCCGAGACTTCCCCAGGGTTTCTCAACCCTGCGCGGACTCGGGAATGAGCCGCCCTTGCTTGCTGATATAAAACCATGTGCCCTTGCGCCAGATCTGCGCCTTGCCATTTTCGTCGAAACGCATTTTCTCGTTTGTCGCATTGTGATAAAACCAGCCATTGAGAGGAACCGTATCGCTCCAGACATTGCCGCCTTCCGGCGCAAGCGCGAATTCGTTCAAGTTGATCTGTATCGCCCCGCTGCCGTCGCGCCGCATTCGTACCGGCTTTATCATCAGGGGGGGGATGATTTCCACGCCCTTGGCGTCGAAATAGCCATACTTGCGATTGTGTGCGACCAGCAACAGGCCAGGATCGGTGGTCAAGAGTATTACGTCGAACTCCGGCGGTATGACCACCTTGCCGTGCGTATCGACAGCGCCCCATCTTCCGTCGGTTTCGACTCTTGCCAAGCCATTCGTGAACGCCATGACCTGGTCGAATCTTGGCTCGATAACCGTTTCTCCCTCGGGGTCGATATAGCCCCATTTCCCGCCGGCCTGCACAGCCGAAAGCCCGTCGCGCCAGACACCCGAAACCGCGTCGAAGCGGGGATGAACCGCCATGTGACCCTGCGCGTTGATATAGCCCCATTTACCGTTCGACTTGACGGGAGCCAATCCATAATAAAAATCTCCCATCTCGTCGAAACTCAACGAAACCACCTCCTCGCCCTTGAGGTTGATATAGCCCCATTTGTTTTCGTTCTTGACTTTCGCCAGGCCGTTGTTCCCGAACTTTTCCGCGACATCGAAACGAGGCGCGACGATTTGCTCCGTGGAGCATCTTTCGTAATCCATCGAATAACCCCATTTATCGTTCTGGGCGCGTTTCCTGACAGTAAACGGCGCCAAGGCGGCAGGGCAATATTGCATCTTTGGCGGCCACATGTACTCCGCCTTGAGGCATTGCCTAATCTTATCGCAATTCGGCATATTGGAATCAGGCTTCACGGAATCCAGCGTCGACTGGATCCAAAACAAAAAAAACGCCGTTGCAAGGGAAACGGCTATAAAAACTGATAAACGGTATTTCATTGACCAATCCCGGAAATTTTCCAATTGATACACGGCTCACATAGTCTAGCATCCGGCATGGCCGGCAGGCCGGTAAATTTCGTGGCCCCACGGTATTGCCGCCCTGAAACGACGGTTTGCTATCATCGCGCGATGAACGCCGATCTGCATTGCCACTCCACCGTTTCCGACGGTTGTCTCGATCCCGCCGCGCTGGTGCGGCGGGCGTATGCAAACAGGGTGGAATTGCTAGCCTTGACCGATCACGACGAACTGGCCGGGGTGGCCGAGGCGGCGCGGGAGGCGGCGGCGCTTGGGCTGCGTTTCGTGGCGGGCGTCGAGATTTCCGTATCGTATGTCGAGGATACGACCATCCATATCGTTGGACTCGGGGTCGACCCACGGAATCCGGCGTTGCTCGCCGGTCTGGCGGACGTGCGCAGGGGCCGCGAAGACCGGGCGCGGCGGATGGCCGATGAACTCGAACGGGTCGGCTTGCGTGATGCGCTGGCGGGCGCGCGCCAGTTCGCGCGCAACCCGGAGATGATCGGGCGTGCGCATTTTGCGCGCCATTTCGTCGCCAGCGGCCTGATGCCCAACGTCAACACCGTATTCGAGCATTACCTGGCGCGCGGCAAGCCGGGCTTTGTCTCGCACAAGTGGGCAAGTCTCGACGAGGCAGTGGCCTGGATTCGCGGTGCGGGCGGCATTGCGGTGATTGCGCATCCGGCGCGTTATCATCGCCTTTCCTCGGCGGCATTCGATAAACTCGTCGCCGATTTCATCGCCGCGGGCGGCGAAGCCGTCGAAGTGGTGGCGGGGGCGCATACGCAGGAAGACATGTTGCGCTTCGCCAGGCTCGCCCGCCAGCGCGGGCTGCTGGCCTCGCGCGGTTCGGATTTTCATGGCGAAACAGAAAGCGCGGTGGACGTTGGCCGCTGCAATCCCCTGCCGCCCGATCTGACGCCAGTATGGTCGCGGCTGCCGTGAAGCGCTGTTTTCTTGTCATCGACTGCTCTTATTAATGGCCCAGTTCTTTTCCCTGCATCCGGAGTCGCCGCAACCCAGGTTGGTTCGCCAGGCCGCTGGTATCATCCGCGCGGGCGGCCTGATCGCCTTCCCGACCGATTCTGCCTATGCGCTCGGCGGGCATCTCGGCGACGCCCCCCTGCTCGACCGCATCCGCCGCCTGCGCGACGTGGACGAGCGCCACCATTTCACCCTGCTATGCCGCGATCTGTCCGAGATCGCCACTTTCGCCCGCGTGGATAACGTGCAATACCGACTACTCAAAGCGGCCACGCCCGGCCCATACACCTTCATCCTGGAGGGCACGCGCGAGCTGCCGCGCCGCATGCTTCATCCGAAACGCAAAACCATCGGCATTCGAGTGCCCGAACATCCGGTGGTCGCGGCGCTGCTCGAAGAACTGGGCGAACCGCTGCTCTCGTCGACCCTGCTTTTGCCGGGCGAGGAGATGCCGCTCACCGATGCCGTGGAAATCCGCGAGCGGTTGGAAAAGGATCTTGATCTGGTGATCGAAGCCGGTTCGTGCCGCCCCGAGGCGAGCACGGTGATCGACCTCTCCAGCGGCGCGCCGGCGTTGCTGCGGGCGGGGCGCGGGCGTCTTGAACCTTTCGGCCTGTCGCCATGATGAACATCCTGATATGGGCCTTGCCAGTCGTGCTGGCGATCACGGTACATGAGGCAGCGCACGGTTACGTGGCGCGCGCCTTCGGCGATCCAACCGCCGAACGGGCCGGGCGGATCACCCTCAACCCCTTGCGCCACATCGACCCGGTCGGAACGATTGCCGTGCCGCTAAGCCTTTACCTGTTTTCCAGCGCAATGGGCGGCGGCATCCTGTTCGGTTGGGCAAAGCCGGTACCCGTCAATTTCAACCGGCTGCGCCACCCCAAGGCCAACATGCTGTGGGTGGCCGCCGCCGGACCGCTGTCCAATCTACTCATGGCGATGGGGTGGGCGTTCGTGCATGCATTCGCGGACGGGAGCGCGCCAAACACCTATGCATACAGCGCCTCACTGATGGCCACGGCTGGCGTCTCCATCAACGGCGTGCTGATGCTGCTCAACCTGCTGCCCATTCCACCGCTCGACGGCGGGCGCATCGCCGTCAGCCTGCTGCCGGATTGCCTGGCCCGGAAATACGCCCGCATCGAGCCGTTCGGCTTCCTGATACTGCTGGCGCTGCTGCTCACGGGCCTGCTCGGCGTCGTGCTCGGGCCGTTGCTGAACGGTTTCATGGCGCTCCTGATGATGTTGTTCGGACACTGAGGCAATGACGGAAAGCACGGCGGCGATGGAAACGGCGGGGCGGGAGCCGCCTCCCGCGCACGGCGAGGGAGGCGAAAACGCGCCCGCCCGCCTGTATGGCGAACCCGTACTCGAACTACCCAGGGATTTGTACATCCCGCCCGATGCCCTGCGCGTATTCCTCGAAGCCTTCGAGGGGCCGCTCGACCTCCTGCTCTACCTCATCCGCCGCGCCAACATCAACGTGCTCGACATCCCGATGGCGCCGCTCACCGCCCAATATCTCGAATATGTCGAAGCCATGCACGCGACCAATCTGGAGCTGGCGGCGGAATATCTGCTGATGGCGGCGATGCTGCTCGAAATCAAATCGCGCCTGCTACTGCCCCGCCCGCCGCGCGAAGAATCGGTCGAAATCGATCCGCGCGCCGAACTGGTGCGGCGTCTGCTCGAATACGAACAGACCAAGCTCGCCGCGGCGCGGCTCGACGCCCTGCCGCGCGCCGGGCGCGACTTCGAGCGCGTCAGCGTGTTCGTAGCGGAAAAAGTCGTCGAACGCATGCCCGAAGTCAGCCTGCACGACCTGCAATTGGCGTGGCTGCGCTTGATGAAACGGGCGCGGCTCGTGCAGCATCACCGCATCGGGCGCGAACAATTATCGGTGCGCGAGCACATGACGATCATCCTGCGCAAACTGCATGGCGGCGCCTTCGTCGTCTTCGATACCCTGTTCGATCCGGAAAAGGGCGCGGCGGGTCTGGTGGTCAGTTTTCTCGCCGTGCTCGAACTGGTCAAGGAAACCATGGTAGTCATCACCCAGAACGAGGCGTTCGCGCCGATTTACGTGAAACTGGCCGATGCGCAAGCCTGAAGAAAACGAAGCCGTGGGCGAGGCGGGAACCGCGCCGGACGCGCCAGAAACCGCTACGCCCGCCGAAACCGGCGACGGCGCCTTGCCCGGCGGCGACGCCTGCGGCGTGGAAGGCGGCGACGCGCCCGTGCGTCCGCCCTTGCAACTCATCGGCCCCGAAGACTACAAGCGCGTCATCGAAGCCACCCTGTTCGCCAGCGCCGCGCCGCTGACCGTGACCGCCCTGCGCCTGCTGTTCGAGCCGGAGCCGGGCGGCGAACTCGTGCGCCGCCTGCTCGAAGAACTGCGCGCCGACTGGGAAAAGGCCGGGCGCGGCATCGAACTGGCGCAGACCGCCAGCGGCTGGCGTTTCCAGACGCGGCCCGATTACCAGGTCTATCTGGATCGCCTGAAAAACGAAAAACCGCCGCGTTATTCGCGCGCAGTCATGGAAACGCTAGCCATCATCGCCTACCGCCAGCCGGTGACGCGCGGCGACATCGAAGACATACGCGGCGTCGCCGTCTCGCCCGGCGTGCTCAAGACGCTGGAATCGCGCGGCTGGATCGACGTCGTCGGCCACCGCGACACGCCGGGCCGCCCCGCGCTTTTCGCCACCACGAAACGCTTTCTCGACGACATGGGCCTGCGCGGCCTGGCTGAACTGCCCGCGCTGCCCGAAATTGAAAGGATGATGGACCTTGTCGACACCGCGCACCTCAAAACGGACGCCGCTGCGCCAGCCGAATGAAGATTCCCGCCGCACCCGGCGGCGCGTCGCACGGCGTGGCGAATACAGGGAAGAAGCCCCCGCGCCCGCGCCGCGCCCGCCTCGCGGCGGCCCTGATCGCCACGCCGGCATCGAACCCGAGCGCCTGCAAAAAGTCCTTGCCCGCGCCGGGCTGGCCTCGCGCCGCCAAATCGAGGAATGGGTCGAAGAAGGCCGCATTCTCGTCAACGACCGCCCTGCCGGGCCGGGGCAGAAAATCGGCCCTGGCGACCGCGTAAAGCTCAATGGCCGCCTGGTGCCGCTGCGCTTCGGCGCGCGCGCGCCCCGCGTGCTGCTCTACCACAAGCCCGAAGGCGAAATCGTCTCCCGGCACGACCCCGAGGGCCGCCCCACCGTCTTCGAGCGCCTGCCGGTACTGCGGCGGGGGCGCTGGCTGGCGATAGGCCGTCTCGACTTCAACACCTCCGGCTTGCTGCTCTTCACCGACGACGGCGGCCTTGCCAATCGCCTCATGCATCCGCGCCACGGCATCGACCGCGAATACGCGGTCAGGCTGCTCGGCGAACTCTCCGGCGAACAAATCCGGAGCCTTACCGATGGCATCGCCCTCGAAGACGGTCCCGCCCGGTTCGAAAGCCTGCGGCGCGAAGGCGGCGAAGGCGTCAACCACTGGTACCGCATCACCCTCTCGGAGGGGCGCAACCGGGAAATCCGCCGCATGTTCGAGGCCATCGGCCTGACCGTGAGCCGCCTGATGCGCGTGCGCTACGGCCCAATCGAACTGCCGCCCCGGCTCAAGCGCGGCATGTGGATGGAACTGCCGGAAACCGAAGCCTGCCGCCTTGCGGGAATGCCCGTACCGAAGGGGAAAAACCCGGAACGCGAACGCGCGCCGAAAATGCGGCGGACAAGCGCGCGGCAATAAAAACAGCGCGGCCCGCGCCCTTCACGCCCTCGCCGTAGCCCGCACGCATTCGCGCACCAGGCCGGGGCCGCGATAAATCAGCCCCGTCAACACCTGCACCAGCGTTGCACCCGCGTCGAGCTTGGCGCGGGCCCCCTCGCCATCGAGCACGCCGCCGGAGGCAATGAGCGGCAATTCGCCCGCCAATGCCTGCGCAAGCTGGCGCAGCACCGCAGTGGAAGCTTCCAGCAAGGGCGCGCCCGACAGACCGCCTTCCTGCCCGGCGTGGCGCAGTCCCGCCACTTTGTCGCGGGCAAGCGTCGTGTTGGCGGCAATCACGGCGTCGACGCGGTTGCGGCGCAGGGCATCGGCAACCGCGATAATGCCTTCGGTATCGAGATCGGGTGCGATCTTCAACGCCAGCGGAACATAGCGCCCATGCTGATCGGCAAGCCGCCGCTGCGCCGCCTTGAGCGGGCCGAGCAGGCCGTCGAGTTCCGCGCCCTGTTGCAAAGTGCGCAGATTCTTCGTATTGGGCGATGAAACATTGACCGTCACATAACTTGCCAGCGCGTAGACCTTCCCGAACGCCGCGAGGTAGTCGTCGACGGCGCGCTCGATGGGCGTATCGGCATTCTTGCCGATATTGATGCCGAGGACGCCCCGGTACCTCGCGGCCTTCACATTGGCGATCAGCGCATCGACGCCGTGATTGTTGAACCCCATCCGGTTGATGATGGCGCGCGCCTCCGGCAACCGGAACAAGCGCGGACGCGGGTTGCCCGGCTGTGGGCGCGGCGTGACCGTGCCGATTTCGAGAAACCCGAAACCCAGGCGCGACAACCCGTCGATCGCCTCCCCGTTCTTGTCCAGCCCCGCGGCCAAGCCGATGCGGTTGGGGAACATGAGACCCATTGCCTCGGTCATCGGCGCGGGTTCGGGCCGCCCCGGCGGCAACAAGCATCCGGCGGCATGCAAGGCGGCGATGGCGCTTTCGTGGGCGGTTTCGGGATCGAGCGAAAACAGGAAGGGGCGGGCGAGGTCGTAGAGCATGGCGGCGATTGTAGCGGGTCGCGCCGGCGCCTTGGAAATGCATGGCCGAGGCGCTTTCGGGAATCAGGGATGCCTGACAATGCCATCCCCTTTAATTCGCCCAAAAACCGCCGATAAACAGGCCATGGAGCCAGATAAGGAGAACCTCATGGTCATGCTCGCGCATGCCTTGCCTTCGATCGAAGCCTACGTCGATTTCTTCCTGCAACAACCTTTGCCAGTACTGCGCCGCACGATTGGCGAATTCAACCAGCTTCAGCGGGACATCGACAGCGTTACCCACCAGGGCATCGCCACCGCCGTACTCGGCGATCCGCTGATGGCGATACGCCTGCTCGCGCATATCGAAACCCATCGCAAACGCGCGCAGAACCACGACATCGTCACCGTCAACGGCGCCCTGGTCATGATGGGGATCATTCCGTTCTTCAGAGCCTTCGGCAAGCTGCCCACGGTCGAAGACGTACTCGCCCCCTACCCCCGCGCCTTGCTTGGTCTGCTCAAAGTCATCGGGCGCGCATGCAAGGCCGCCCACTATGCCCGCGACTGGGCCATCGCCCGGCGCGACCTCGATGTCAACGAAATCGTCATCGCCGCCCTCCTGAGCGAAGCCGCCGAAATAATCAGTTGGATACACGCCCCAACCCTCACCCTGCGCGTCTACGACATGCAGCGTATCGACCGCCAATTACGCAGCGTGGCCGCGCAACGCGAAATCTTCGGCGTCACTGCCCGAGAACTCCAACTCGCCCTGATCCGCGCCTGGCGCCTGCCCGACCTGCTGGTACAACTGCTCGACGAATCCCAGGCCGGACACCCCAGGGTGCGCATGATTACCCTCGCCTCCGACTTCGCCCGCCACGTCGCGCTCGGCTGGGACAACGCCGCGCTGCCCGACGATATCGCCTGCCTGAGCGCCCTGCTGCGCATTCCGCCAGAAGCCCTGCTGCGTCACATAGACGCCCCGGAAACGCTCTGGCCGAAACTGCTGCCCGCTGCCTACGCCGGGGCTTTCCCGGCAACGCTGCAATAGCGGCGTGGACGGCGCGGACCCGGAGAACCCTCTGGCATTCTCGGCGGCGCGCAGCGTGTCATCGCCACGGCCCGCGTAGAGGGTGTCGGCGTCGCCGCCGCCGTCGAGGATGTCGCTGCCCTCGCCGCCGCGCAAGGTGTCGTTGCCGAGGCCGCCGTCGAGGTAGTCGCCACCCGCGCCGCCCGCGAGAACGTCGGCCGTCTCCGTACCGCTGATGAGAGCGCCGCCTTCCGCCAGGACATTGACTTGCTCTCCCGTCCACACCGTGCCGCCGGCGAAGCGGATTTCTTCGATGCGGTTGTCGTCGAAGCCGTAGATGACGCCATCGTCGACGGCGCAATATTGGCCTCCGATGGTAATCCCGTCTGCGTCATTACCCGCGAAGCTCAGCACCAAGTCATCACCGTCACGAACCGCCACGATCTCCGGCGGCAGGATGCCTTCGCCCAGTTCGAGAACGTCCCGGACGCCAGCGCCTTCCAAGAAAAAATTGTAGCCAGAATCCCGGATCGTATCTTGCCCATCGCCGCGGTTGAGATATCTGTCCGTTCAGTCAAGCCCCGCGCCTGTTCGAGCCAGCTCCGGGCCTCGACGATGAGGCGCCGAACCTCATCGGGCGAGCAATGAACCCCGCCGGCCTCGCCCGGAACATCGGACTTTCGATGCTTTTTACCCGCCCGAACAAGCAAAAAACGTCCTCGGCAACGCTCGGCGCATATTCGGGCACGCTCGGCGCATCGGCAAGTCAATGCGCCGAGCGTATTCGGCCAAGCTTCGAGCCTGTTCGAGCAAGCGCGCAGGGCGGGGCGGGCAGAAAAAAGCCGCCTCGCCGAGGGAATTCAAACCGTCGGCGGCGTCCAGCGCGGTTTGCCGTCAGGGAAACACACCCTCAGCTCAGCGTAAAGCGTTCTCACCCCTTCCCCATGGGCCTTCATCGCTGCCAAAAGACTCATTCCTCGGCCACTTACGCCGACGTGCTCTCCGTGCTAATGAATTTGACGCAGGTCTTGCCGGCTTATCTCAAGATGGGGCAAAGCATGAACTTGTGCGATCTCGGTTCGTTCCGGCTTGTCGTGACGAGCGAGGGCGCGCCAACGCCCGGGGAAATGACGCAAGCGTCGTTTCGCCGCTTCGGCGCCGCCCCGCTCGGCATGACGGTTAGTCAGCGGTTCCTTTGCCGCTTTCCGCGCGCCCCGCGAAACGCATGGCGAGCGCGCCCGGCAAGGCCAGCGCCCCGAGCGCCAGCGCCAGCGTTGGCCCGAATGGCTGGTCGTGGATCAAGGCGAGCGCGAACGCCAGCGCGTAGGCGAAAAGCGCCAGCGCCGGCGCGGCGACGAGCGCGGCCCGCCAACCGGGCGCAAGCGCGAACGCAAGCCAGGGCGGGATGAATACCAGCGCGAAAGCGCCCATCACGCCCAAGCTCATCACCGCCAGCGCAAGCGAAGCCGCCGCCAGCAGGTCGAAGCCCGCGCGCACCCGCCACGCGGGCAGCCTTTGGGCATGAAAATGCACGGGGCACAGACTGGCGAGTAAAAGCAGCCGCCCCGTCCGCCACAGGAACAAACCGCCCACGACCAGCGCCAGCGCCGCGCCGCATAGCATGTCCGTCCCGGCAAAATAAAGCTGCCCCTCGAAAAGCGCCGCGCCCAGGCGTTCCACGCCGGGCAGGTTGGCGGCGAGAAGCAGGCTGATGCTCCAGCCGAGAATGAAAAGCAGCGGGAATAGCCCCGCCGGGGGCAGACGTTTTTCCAGCCGGTGCTTTGCGCCCGCCACGGCAAGGCCGAGGGCCAGACCGCCCGCGATGTGGGGCGCGCCCAAGGCCAGCGCGCCCAAGGCGCCCGCCGCGCCGAGCTGCCCATAGGCGAGCGCGGCCCAGTATTCCTGCCGCAGCCGCAGATACAAACCCAGGAGCGGGAGCAGCAAGGCCAGCATCGCGCCCGTCAGGCCAGGCCGCCAGAACAACATCAGTTGCGGCGGGAAGTCAGTCATCGCACGACTCCATGCGCAGCAGGCGGTCGCAGCATGTCCGCGCCAGTTCCGCGTCGTGGCTCACCAATACGATACCCGCCCCCTGCCCTGCCCGCGCGCGCAGGACGGACGGCAGTCCGGCGAGCATGGCTTTGTCCAGATGATTGCCGGGTTCATCCAGCAGCAGGAGATCGGCGGGCGCTTGCAGAATCGACCATAGGAACAAATACTGCCGCTGCCCGCCGGAAAGCCTGTCCAACCGCCGATGCAGGCAGGCGGCCAGGGGTTCCGGCAAGCCCTGCGGGCGGGCGCCGGTCAGCGCCAGCAGTTCCACGCCGGAAAGCGGCACGCTCGCCAGGGGCGGCAGGTGTTGTGCCTGGAATCCGATACGCAGGGCGGGCGCGAGGTGGATGCTGCCGGAAAAGACCCGCGCGCCGCTCCCGGCCAGCGCGGCAAGCAGTGTACTTTTTCCCGCGCCGTTCGGCCCCGCCAGCGCGAGGATTTCCCCGCGCGCCAGCGTGAAGCTGACCGGCCTGTGCGCGGGTCGCCGCCAACCAGCGCTTAGCCGCACCGCCTGCAACAGGTTCATCGCTCCCCGATGCCCGCCTTCAGCCGCGCCAGCGTGTCGTCGAAAAGGCCGAACAAGTCTTTGGCCTCCGGTGTGCCCCCCACGGTGTAGGGGAGCATGACGAGGGGGATGCCCGTGCGCGCGGACACCCATCGCCCGGCGCTTTCGTCCTGATACGCGGCGCGCAAGATCGCGGCGGCGGGGGCATTCCGCTGGCTCGCCACGATGCGGCCCAGGTGCGCCGCGCCCGGTTCGATGCCGGGTTTCGGCTCCAGTTCGCCCCGGTTCTCCAACCCAAGCCAGTGGGCAAGATAGCCGAAAGAACGGTGCGCCTGCAAAAAGGGCATGCCCGTGAGACGCGCGCCTTCCGCCTCCCAGCGCGCGATAGCCTCCCGCCAGCGGGTGCGGAAGCTGGCGAGGTTGGCGCGGTAGCTTTCCGCTCCGGCGGGGTCGATTCGCGCCAGCCGCTCAGTCAGCGCCACGGCGACAGGCGGGATATTGCGCGGATCGAGATGGAAATGCGGATCGCCCGTTGCGTGGACGTCGCCCATGGCGCGGTCGACCGTCTCCGGCACATCCCGCAGTCGCAGTAGCGAGGCGGCTTCCAGATAGCCGTCCCGCCCCGGCTGGATGCGGCGGTTGCCCGACTCCCGCAGCAGGACGGGCAGCCAACCGATTTCCAGTTCCGCTCCCGTGGCGAGCAAGAGGTCGGCGGCACGGGCGCGGGCGATCAGCGAGGGCCGCGCCTCGATGCGATGCGGGTCTTGCAGGGCGCTGGTCGCGCTCGTCGCCGCCACTCGTTCTCCACCGATCTCCCGCGCGAGCGCCGCCCATTCCGGTACGGTTGTCAGCACGTTCACCGCCGACGCCGCCGGGGCGGGCAAGGCGCACAGGCAAAGCAGGAACATGAGGATTCGTCTCATCGTCGCCGCCTCCTCTAGAATTTGTGCGCGCCGTGGCTGCCCAGGCTCATCACGTATTGCAGCGTTACCTGGTTGTCGCGTATGCCCGGCATCGCGCGATCGCGCGACCATTGCAGGCGCAGGCGGGAGAACTCACTCCAACTGTAATCGACCATCGCCGAGAGGCGGCGCGGCTGCCAAGAAACGATCTCGATTTCCGCCGGGTTGTCGCCAAGGGACTGACGCCCGCTGGACAAGCGGTCGTAACGCAATCCGGCGCGCCAGCCGGGCGTGAACTGATAGACGCCCGCGATGTAGTAACCGTGCTGGCGCGTGCGCCACGGGCTGCGGTCATCCTCCACCGTTAGACGGCCGCTTTCCCGGCGGTGGAAATATTCGGCCTGCAATTTGAAATTGCGCCGGGCAGGGTTGCCGTCCGGCGCCCATTTGTAGACGAAGTCGGCAATCCATACCCTGCTGCGCCCGGAAAACGCGCCGTGCGCCTCCCCCCATTTTTCCGACTCGAAATGGTTTTCGCGCGCGCCGGCGCGGGTTTGCAGCCATGAAAGCCCCGCCCGCCAACTGCCCGACACGCCGATATCACCGCCGGTGTGGGCGAACAGGGCCACGCTGTTGAAGCCGTCGATATTGCGGTCATCGCCGGGGAAGTTCCGCCCCCGCCCGGCTTCCGCGCCCAGCTCGACGAAGGTATCGAACGGCGCGACCCATTTCGCCTGCGCGCCGTCTTGCGTATAGCCGTGCTCGCCGAACAACGCCTTATACATCAGGGGCTGTTCATAAAAATCCCACTCGTGCGCGTGTTGCCCGTTCAGGTAGCCGATGCCGGAAAGAAAACGCCCCGCTTTCAGCCCCAGGCCATGACCGAGCGCCGTGGTCTGGAACCAGGCTTCCTCCAGTTCCACCTCATCGTCAAGCAAGGCAAGCGTCGCCTGGCCACGGAAATTCGGGTCGATATTGGCCGCGAGAACAAGTTCAGTGTGATCCAGCGCGAACCCGCGCTTGTTGTCGCTCTCTATTCCGTCGTCGTGATGATGATCCGCCCCCACGAAGCCGCCGATATGGCGTTCCGCCACTTCCTTGCGGCTCTTGTAGGCACCCTGGAGGATCAGTGAAACCGCCGGATTGAAAGCCGCCGTCCCGCGCTGTGCGGCGAGGCGATCCGCCGCCTGCGCGGTGGTCTGTGAAGCCTGCGCGGGCGCGATTTGTTCATCGGCGGTACGCCTTTGTGCAGCGTCCAGCCTTTCTTCCAGCGCCGCGATACGCGCCTCGTAGGCTGCCTGCATCTGCGCGATCTGCTCCCGCAAGGCGGCCAGCTCATCGGCCAGCCGCGCCCCGCCCGTTTCTTCCGCCGCCGATGCGGGCCACGCCAACGCGCAGGCCACGGCAGCCGCTAATATTCTGGATTGCATGGTGTGCTCCTGAAAAATGAGATACGGCACGCGCGGGCAGGACGAATCCCCCCCGCGCATCTTCTCGACAAAATATTTCAGGAAACAGGCGGCGGCCCTTGTTGCCGGGGCTGAACCGGCCCGGCATCGCCGCGCGGGGCGGATTCGACCCCCGCCGGGCATTTGGGGGAAGGAAGCAGCGCGACAGTGCGCTCCGCGCCGGGCAAGGCCGACCCCATGCCGTGCATGGCAAGGCAGAACTCGCACACGGCATCCCCGTCCCCGCCCGTCCCGACGTCATGCTCCCGGTGATGGACAAGCCAAAGCGCTTGCATCGCCAGCAGCAGGCAGGCTAGGAAAAGTCCGATGGAACGGCGGCGCTGGAACACGAAATCAAACCCGGGGCGTGGAGAAGGCGCTGAGTATGCCACAAACGCACGGGGGATCTTCTGTCACGCGCCGGGCGGCAAAGAATGGCGTCATTCGTCGCCAGGCATAGCCCGTGTTTCCGCTCGCGGGAAGCCGGGCATAATGCTTCGTTTCACTGCTGGCCTTGCCTGACCCATGACCGAAACGCCACTATCCGCCCGCCGCCCGTTTTGGGCGGCGCTGGCTGTTGTCCATTTGTTCGGCCTTGCCGCGCTGTTTTTGTGGCTTCATGGGGAAACCCGCCCGGTGCCGATGCCCGGTTTGCAACTGGCGGCAAACGAGAAGCTGCGTTGTGTTTCCTACGCGCCGTTCCACCGTCCGGGGCAGACGCCGTTCGATGAGGGCCTGCGCATTTCGCGCCAGCAGATCGAGGAAGATTTAAAAGCGCTTTCCGCACTCACCGCCTGTGTGCGCCTTTATGCAACGGATGCCGGTCTGGATCAGACGCCCGCCGTCGCCCGCGAGCTGGGGCTGAAGGTGTTGCTCGGGGTGTGGATCGGCCATGATCGGGAAAAGAACGCGCGCGAATTGGAACGCGGCATCGCGCTCGCCAATGAATACCGCGATGTGGTGCGGGCGCTCATTGTCGGCAATGAGGTATTGTTGCGCCGCGAACGCACGCCGGCAGAGATGCGCGTCCTGCTGGACAGGGCGCGGGCGGCGAGCGCCGTGCCGGTGACGTATGCGGATGTGTGGGAGTTCTGGCTGAAGCATGACGAACTGGCTGACGCGGTGGATTTCGTGACGGTGCATATCCTGCCGTTCTGGGAGGACGAGCCGGTCGACATCGCGCAGGCGCTCGTCCACGTCGCCAATATTCGCGCCAGGGTGGGCACACATTTTTCTGGTAAATCCATATTGATCGGGGAGACCGGCTGGCCGGGCGCGGGCCGTCGGCGCGAGGCGTCGCGCCCCTCGCGGGTGAACCAAGCGCGTTATGTCCGGGAATTCGTGCATCGCGCCCATGCCGAGGGTTGGGATTACAACTTGATCGAGGCCATCGACCAACCGTGGAAACGGGTGCTCGAAGGCACGGCCGGCGGTTATTGGGGGGCGCTGGATGCAGATGACCTGCGGCCAAAGTTTCCGTTGGACGGGCCGGTGTCCGAGCGCGAAAGCATCGCAGGGCCGTTGGGCGGCGCGGCGGCGGGCGCGGCGCTGGCGTTGCTGCTGGCGCTGGCCGGAGGTATCCGGGCGCTTTTCCAAGCGCCGTGGCGCCTGGCCGCCGTGAGCTTCGTCGGTGCAACGACGGGGCTGGTCGCGGTGTTGCACGCCGAGCATGCCGTGCTGGCCTATGCGCGCGTCACCGATTGGGCGGCGCTCGGGGCGGTGGCGCTGGCCGCGGTGTTCGTTGGGGCGGCGCTGGCGCGCTGGCGGGGCGAGGCGCTGAGGCCCGCCGCCGAAGCCTGGGCGCGGTTGCGGCGGGCAGGGTTCGCGGCCAGCGCGGCGGATGTTTTGTCGGCCCTGCGCGGCTTCGTGCTTTTTGCCGCCGCCGCTGCCGCCCTGCTGCTGCTCGTCACGCCACGTTACCGGGATTTCCCCACGCTGCTTTATTTGACGCCTGCCGCTGTCTACGGGGTGTTGGGCTGGTGGCAAACCGGGCCGTTGCCGCTTGCGGAGCGCCTCTGCGCCTTCGTCGCCGTGGTGTGCGCGATAGGCCGCTGGTTGCCGGAACCCGCCAATCCGCAGGCTGTCGGCTGGCTATTGACGATGCTCGCGCTGGCCCTGCCCATGATCGGTTGGGAGCTTGTCCGCCGCCGCGAGAGGCGGGCGATCCCGCAGCAGGGCGAACAGGGCGAGCAAGACGGCAAGCGCGGCGGGGTCGGCGCTATAGAGGATCAGCCCGGCCACGCCGGCGAACCAGCCAAACCAGGCAAAGCGCCGCCAGGTGAATAGGAAGCCCAGCATTGCCGCGAGCAGTGCCAGCCAGCCCAGGCGTTGAAGCTGGAAGCTCTGCACCAGCAGCCAGGCGAGTGTGCACGGCAAGGCGGCGTCCGCGCCGCCGGGGCCGCAATCTCGCGGTAACAGGCCGTTTTCGATGATGCCAAAGCGCAGTGCCGCCAGCGCTAGTCCGAGCAGGGCCGCGCCGAAAAGCGCGCGGGCGAGGGTGCGGGTGTTTTGCCGGGTTGCCTGCATGGGCGCGCCTTTATTTCTCCAGCCAGACCAGCGACGCAAAACGGCCCGTCGCGCCATCTCGCCGGTAGGAGTAGAAGCGCGCGGTTTCCGTGGAAGTGCATCGTCCGCCGCCGTATATCCGGGAAACCCCGGCCCGCGTCAGGCGGCGACGGGCGAGCGCGTAGAGATCGGCAAGCCATTTGCCCGATGTTTCCCGCGCCGCGAAGGCCGCGCACGCGCCGGGGTCGAGCGCCAGGAAGGCGTCGCGCACGTCGTCGCCGACTTCAAAGGCTGCCGGGCCGATGGCGGGGCCAAGCCAAGCGATGATCCGCGCGGGCGGCATCGCCATGGCGGCGATTGCGGCTTCCAGCACGCCTGCCGCCAATCCGCGCCAGCCCGCGTGCGCGGCGGCGACCGCCGCGCCGTCTCTGTCGCAGAAGAGGACGGGCAGACAGTCGGCGGTCATGACGGCGCAGACCGCGCCTGGCGCGCGCGCGACGGCGGCATCCGCGCGGGGCGGCGCGCGCCGCGCGCCGCCATCGGCAAGCGCGACGGCTGTGCCGTGCACCTGTTCCAGCCAATAGGGTTCGGCGGGCAGATGCCGCCGCAGCAGGGCGCGGTTGGCGGCAACCGCCGCCGGATCGTCGCCAACGTGCGCGCCGAGGTTGAGGCTGTCATAAGGCGCTTTGCTGTGCCCGCCGAGCCGGGTCGTAACCAGGGCGCGCACGGCGGGCGGCGCGGGCCAGTCGGGCAGGATGAAGCCGTCCGCATCAGGCATCGTCTGCTCCCGGATACCCGGGGGCGCGGCTGCCGAGGGTTGCCAGCAAGGCAGAGAAGTCTCGCGGCAGGGGCGAAAACCACGTCATTGTTTCTTCGCGCGCCGGGTGGATCAGCCCGAGACGGAATGCATGCAATGCCTGGCGTTTGAAGTTTTCCAGGCGCGGATCGGATGTCCGCTTCAGCCCATAGACCGGGTCGCCGACGAGCGGATGGCCAAGATGCGCCATATGAACCCGTATCTGGTGGGTGCGGCCCGTCGCCAGCCGGCATTCGAGCAGGGTGAGCGCCCCAAGCCGTTCGCGCACCGCGTAGCGGGTGAGCGCCGAGCGTCCCTGCGCGACCACGGCCATCTTTGTGCGCTGCACGGGGTGGCGGGCAATGGGTGCGTCGATTTCGCCGTCGCGGGCGGGCGCGCCATGTACAAGCGCAAGGTAACGGCGCTCGACCGTGCGCGCCTGTAGCTGCCGGATCAAATGTGTTTGCGCCGCCAGCGTTTTCGCCACGACGAGGAGGCCGCTGGTGTCTTTGTCCAGCCGGTGGACGATGCCCGCGCGCGGCACGGCGGCAAGCGCCGGGGCATGATGGAGCAAGGCATTCATCAGCGTGCCGCGCCAGTTGCCATTGCCCGGATGCACGACCAGCCCGGCGGGTTTATCGAGCACCAGCAAGGCTTCGTCCTCGAATACGACGGCAAGCGCGATGTTTTCCGGCGCGGCGGGCATCTCCGCAGCCGCGGGCGGGACGGCATCCATTTCCAGCCGCTCGCCGCCCCGCACTTTTGCATGGGCCTCCGGCGCGCGCCCATCGACGCGGATGCGCCCCTCGCGCAGCCAGCTCTGGAGACGGTTGCGCGAGTAGTCGGGAAACATCCGGGCGAGCGCCCTGTCCAGCCGCAGACCCACGCAATCGGCGGGAACCGTGACGCTCGCGGCAAGCGCGGTTTCACGAGAAATGAGTGATTCATCCGGGCTGTGGCTATAATTCGCCGGTTCATCATTCAAGCGAGTGTTTTCGATGACTAAATTCATTTCTGGAAGTGTAGCGGTAAAAGCGGCCCGGAGCGCCTTGCTGATTGCCGCGCTGGCGTTGGTCGGGTGCAGTAGCGCGCCCGATGACGAAACCGCCAACTGGGACGCCCAGAAGCTCTATTCCGAGGCGAAAACCCTGATGAACGAGGGCGGTTACGATCAGGCGATCAAGATGTTCGAGAAGCTCGAATCGCGCTACCCCTACGGACGCTACGCCCAACAGGCGCAACTCGACACAGCCTATGCCTATTACAAGTCGGACGAGCCGGAACTGGCGATTCTCGCCACCGAACGCTTCATCAAGCTGCATCCCAACCACCGCGACGTCGACTACGCCTATTACCTGAAGGGGCTGGTCAATTTCAATGAAAACCTCGGTCTTTTCGGCGACGCGACGGGCAAGGATCTTTCACAGCGCGACCCGAGAGCCTCGCGCGAGGCTTTCGATACCTTCCGTGAACTCGTCGAACGCTTCCCGGAGAGCAAATACGCCGAGGATTCCCGCCTGCGCATGCAATACCTGGTGAATTCGCTCGCCGCCTATGAAGTGCACGTCGCCCGCTACTACTACCGGCGCAACGCTTACATCGCCGCCATCAACCGCGCCCAGGCGGCAATCACCCAATATCCGAACGCCCCCTCGCACGAAGAAGCCCTGTTCCTGCTGGTCAAGAGTTACGACAAGCTCGGACTCACCGAGCTGCGTGATGATGCCGACCGCGTGATGCAGCAGAATTTCGCCGACAGCAAATATCTGACCAGCAAGCACAAGGAAGGGCGGCCATGGTGGCAACTGTGGGAGTGAAGCCGGGATCGGATTTGATCCCGGGGCAACCCTCATGGTTGCCCTCCTATTGCGGACGGGGCGCGGGAACAAGGACGGGCGAGCACAAAGCTCGCCCATACGGCGCGGTGTCCAGGGTTTGGCGCCACAGGGGTTGCCGCGCCGCCGACGCCCTTCGCAGTGACAGTATCATATAGCGTCCCCGCTCCCCGATCCCTGTGGATAAGCCGCCGCCGAGCGAGTAAAATCCGCTCACCCGTTCCGGTCGAAGCATCACCTCCGACCGGCCTCCGATCAGGCCGCAAGGCCGCGCGCTTGCCGTTCCGCGTCCGTCGCGCGGCAGGCGCGGTTGATGTTTTCTTGAACGCCGTGCCGCAAACGCAAACCGCCCTTCCTGCGGGTCAGGAGTTCTGGCCTTTCTGTCTGTCCCGTCTGGAACAAGAACTGCCCGCGCAGCAGTTCAACATCTGGATCAAGCCCCTGTCGGTCAAATATGCCGATAGCGACGGCAACCCCGGCCTGACCTTGGTCGCGCCAAGCCGCTTCGTGCTGGACTGGATACGTGATCGCTACCGCCGCCGGATTGGCGAGCTGGCCGAGGAATTCCACGGCACGCCCTTGCGCCTCGATTTGCAACTGGCGCCACCGAAAGCCACTTCTGGCGCCACGGGCGCGCCCGCCACCGTGGAGACGCTTTCCGCCCCGCCAGCCTCATCCGCCTCATCGCCCGCGCGCTCCGCCCCGTCTGCCTCATCATCCACGGTTTCCACCCCGCCCACGCCAGCCCCGGCGCGGACCACGCGCAATGCCGCAGCGGCTGTCTACGAAAAAACCCGGCTCAATCCCGGTTTTACTTTCGATACGCTGGTCACGGGCCGCGCCAACGATCTCGCCCGCGCCGCGGCGGAACAGGTGGCGCAAAAACCGGGCACGTCCTACAACCCGCTTTTCATCTACGGCGGCGTCGGGCTGGGCAAGACCCACCTCGTCCACGCCATCGGCAACGAAGTGTTCAAGCACAATCCGCGCGCGGTGGTGCGTTACGTGCATTCCGAGGATTTCGCCTCCGACGTGGTGCACGCCTATCAGCAAAAGAGCTTCGACGCCCTCAAACTCTATTACCGTTCGCTCGACCTGCTCATCATTGATGACATCCAGTTTTTCCGCACCAAGGAGAGAACAAAGGAAGAATTTTTCCACGCCTTCAACGCGCTCACCGAGGCGAAGAAGCAGATCGTCATCACCTGCGACACTTACCCCAAGGAAATCCAGGGACTGGAAGACCGCCTGATTTCGCGCTTCGACTGGGGGCTGACGGTGCAGATCGAAGCGCCCGAACTGGAAATGCGCGTCGCCATCCTGCAAAAGAAGGCCGAGGCGCTGAAAACATCGCTCGACGGCGATGTGGCTTTCCTGATCGCCAAGAATCTGCGCTCGAACGTGCGCGAACTCGAAGGCGCGCTCAACAAGGTGGTCGCCTACGCCCGTTTCCATGGCCGCGACATTTCGCTCGATCTCGCCAAAGAGGCGCTCAAGGATCTGCTCAACGCCCACAACCGCCAGCTATCCATCGAACACATCCAGAAGACAGTGGCCGATTATTACAGGATCAAGATCAATGACATGCACTCCAGGAAACGCACCCGCGCCATCGCGCGCCCGCGCCAGGTGGCGATGTGGCTGGCCAAGGAGTTAACGGCGATGTCCCTGCCCGCGATCGGCGAAGCTTTCGGCGGGCGCGATCACACGACGGTCCTGCACGCCTACCGCACCGTGACCGACTTGCGCCAGATCGACCAGCAGCTCAACCACGATGTCCATGTGCTCACCCAGGTTTTGCGGGGGTGAGCCGCTTTTTTCACGCTTTTTTCATCAACCCCGGATCTTCTTCCAACCGAACCGACCATGCTCCTGCTCAAAGCCCCCCGCGATGCGTTGCTCATACCGCTGCAAGCGGTGTCCGGCGTCGTCGAAAAGCGCCATACCCTGCCCATCCTCTCGAATGTGTTGATCGAAAAGACGGGCGACAACCTGACATTCACCGCCACGGACATCGAAATCCAGATTCGCACCGTCACCACGGGCAATACTGGCGGGGAAGATGCCGCCATCACCGTGGGCGCACGCAAGCTGCAAGACATCCTGCGCGCGCTGCCGGACACCGAAGTCAACCTCACCCTCGAAGAACGCCGCCTCGCCATCAAGGCCGGACGCAGCCGCTTCCAGTTGCAAACGCTGCCCGCCGAGGACTACCCATTGCTCACCCCGCCCGCCAGCGAAGCGGCGCGCTTTTCGGTGCCGCAACGGACTCTCAGGCAACAACTGGCGCTGGTGGCCTACGCCATGGCGCAGCAGGACATCCGCTATTATCTCAACGGCCTGCTGCTCATCGCCGACGGCAAGGCGCTGACGCTGGTGGCGACCGACGGCCATCGCCTGGCCTACGCGGCCAGTGAACTCGAAACCCCCGTCGCCGCCCGCAGCGAAGTCATCCTGCCGCGCAAGACCATCCTCGAACTTTCCCGCCAGATCGGCGACAACGACGACCCGGTCGACGTCATCCTCGCGGGCAATCAGGCCGTATTCCGTTTCGGTTCGGTCGAATTCGTCACCAAGCTCATCGATGGCAAGTTCCCCGATTACCAGCGCGTGATTCCGCAGGATCACCCCGGCTGCATCGCCCTGCCGCGCGTGCAGTTGCTCGCCGCCTTGCAACGGGCCGCGATTCTCTCCAACGAGAAATTACACGGCGTGCGGCTGGTGCTGGACAACGGCGTGCTTTCCATCATCAGTTCCAATGCCGAACAGGAAGAAGCGCAGGAAGAACTCGAGGTCGATTTCCACGGCGAGCGCCTGGACATCGGCTTCAACGTCGGCTATCTGCTCGACGTGCTCAACAATGTGTCGTCGGAAACCATCGAATGGCGTTTCCGGAACGGCGATTCGAGCGCGCTCGTCACCTTGCCCGACAACGACAGCTTCAAATACGTTGTCATGCCAATGCGCATCTGAGCGAAGTCGTCGTATTGGTCTGCGCCCGGGGACGTTTTTCGTCCCGGGCGCGTTTTCCATTTTCACCGCCGAGATTTCCATGTCCGAACCGCAAAACCCCGCTGTCCCCGCCCAGAACGATTACGACGAATCCAGCATCCAGCAGCTCGAAGGGCTGGAAGCGGTCAGAAAACGCCCCGGCATGTACATCGGCGACACTTCCGACGGCACCGGCCTGCACCACA
>JAIRMC010000081.1 GCA_031258965.1 Azoarcus sp.
GCTTCCTTTTCCTCCTCGCTGAGACGGGTGTTGTTGAGCAGGCCGGTTTCGATGTTCTTGCGCACCGTCAGCCACGGAAACAGGCGATGCTCCTGGAACACGATCCCGCGATCCAGCCCTGTGTCCCCGATGCGGCGGCCATCGAGGAAAATATCGCCCTCGTATTCGGTGTCCAGTCCGATGATGAGCCGCAGCAGGGTCGATTTGCCACAGCCGCTCGCGCCGACAATGGCGATGAATTCGCCGGGCCGGATCGATAAACCGACATTTTCCAATACATTCAGGGTCGCGCCGTTGACGGTGTAATGCTTGTGAAGATGCTGGATGTCCAGCGTGCCTGCCTGGGTCATTGTATTTTCTCCTTGAGGAAAGAGGTCAGGGCGCGCGCGCCGTTTCGTCCCCGGGCGCGGCCTGGGCGAAGGGGTTATATGCGTTGGTGTAGACCTTTTCCAGATCGACCGCGCCCGCCTCGATCTGGCCGTCCTCGATGAGCCAGTCGAGCCAGATCCGGAAGTCTTCGTCCTTGAGCGCGCCGCCCTTGGCCGGGATGCCGAAGCCCGTCCAGTACTGGATGATCCTGTCGTCCTCGTTGCGGCCGCGTTTGGCGATGATCTGGCGAAAACGCTCATGCACCTGTGCGCGCGGCGTGGTCCTGGCCCATTCGATCGCCCTGGCGACGCCGCCGAGTACGTGGCGCGCGGTGTTGGGGTTCTCGCGCAGGTAGCGGTTGGACATCACGTAGGCGCCGGCGGTGAAATGCTGGTACAGGTCTTCCGAGCTGAAGAGCTTGCGCACGCCCGGCCCGCCCGGCGGCCAATAGAGTTGCGCCACGTCCACCTGCCCCTGGCGCAAGGTCTGCTCCATGCTGACCGGCGGAATGACGACCAGTTCGACCCGCCGGATTTCCTCTTTGCCCAGGCCGCCGCGGCGCATGTATTCGCTCAGGTAAAGCTCGGCCTGCGCGCCGAGGGCGTTGACGGCGATCTTCTTGCCGGCCAGGTCGCGCGGGCCGCGAATGGGACTGTCTTCCCGCACGAAATAGCCACCCTGCGCGAGAAAGGAATCTTCCGCCGTGTCGTAGCCATAGGAGGCGATGACCGCCGTGACCGGCGCGCCGGAAGCGACCACCTTCACGATGGCGCTGTTGAAGGATGAACTGCTGATGTCGGTGTCGCCGCTCAGCAGGGTCTGGATGCCCTGCGGCCCGCCGAGGGAGATGCCGACGTAACGGAGTTTCACCGGCTCCAGATAGCCGAGGTCTCCGGCCAGTTCGACCAGATCCACCCAGCCGGGCGAGCCGAGATGGCGGAATTCCAGTTTTTCCAGCGCCGCGCCGTCCCGGGCGGGGAGGGGCGAACCGTTATCCTTGCCGCAGGCGGCGGCGAGCGACAAGGCGGCGGCGAATGCGAGGAGTCTTGCCGGTTTCATGCTTATGTTTGCTCTCCATTGTGTTTCCGCGCGGCGATTCCCCGCGCGCCAGTAGTCCGTGTCATGGCTCTCTCTCTCGGGATGGGGGCGGGTATGTCCCGTTCATTGCGGGGCGCTTTGTGCGTAAGGATTGAAAGCGTTTGTATAAACCTTGCGCAAATCGACCTGTCCAGGCTGGAGCTGACCGTCCTTCACGAGCCAGTCCACCCAAATCTGGAAATCCTTGTCGTCGAGCAGGCCGTGCGGCGAATTCTCCAGCCCGAGTCCTGTCCAGAATTCGACCATCGCGGGATTTTCATTGCGCCGGCGCTTTTCGATGATGCCGCGCAAGCGGGCATGGGCTTCTTCGAGCGGCGTTTGTTTTGTCCATTCGATGGCGCGGGCGAGTCCGCCGATCACGTGCCGCGCGGTATTGGGCTTTTCGGCAAGGAAGCGGTTCGACATCACATAAGCGCCGACGGTGATCGGGCCGAACAATTCATAGTCCCGGAACAATCGCCTGACCCCGCCGCGCTCGGCGCCGATGCCGAAATAAAACGGCGCGACGTCCACTTGGCGCTGGCGCAAGACCTGTTCCGTGCTTCCCGGCGGCACGACGATCAGTTCCACCGAGTCGATTTCTTCCCCGCTCAGGCCGCCGCGCGCGAGGTACTCCCGCAGCATGAATTCCATCTGCGCGCCATGGGTATTGACCGCGATCTTCTTGCCGATCAAGTCGCGCGGCCCATGGATCGGGCTGTCTTCCAGCACGTAATAGCCGCCCAGGTCGTTCCTGCCCGTGCCGTAGGCGGCGATCACCGCCGTCACCGGCGCGCCGGAAGCCACTACCTTGACGATCGCCCCGGTAAAAGACTGGCTGCTGATGTCCGAATCGCCGCTCAAGACCATCTGGATGCCCTGCGGCCCGCCGGTCGAGATGCCGATATTCTTGAGCTTGACGGGCGCGAGATAGCCGAGGTCTTCGGCGAGTTCTTCCAGCGTCACCCAGCCGGGCGAGCCGGGGTGGCGGAATTCCAGCGTTTCCAGCGCCGCGCCGTCCCGGGCCGGGGCGGATGCGCCATCGTCCTTGCCGCAGGCGGCGGCGAGCAGCAGGACGGCGGCGAAGGCGAGGCGTCTTGCCGGTTTCATGTTCACGCTTCGCCCCCGTTGCGTTTCCAGGCGGTGAGACGGTGTTCCAGCACGACGAGCAGGGCGTTGATGAGCAGCCCGACCAGGGTGATGCAGACGATGCCGAGGAACATTTCCGGCACCTGGAAGTTGTATTGCGAATAGATGATCAGGTAGCCAAGCCCCGACTTCGCGCCCACCATTTCCGCCGCGATGAGGATCAGCACCGACACCGCCCCGGCCAGCCGCACTCCGACGAAAATCGTCGGCACCGAGGCGGGCAGGATGACCTTGCGGAACAGGCGCACGGGCGACAGCCCCATGGTGCGCGCCGATTTGATGAGCAGCGGGTCGACCGTGACCACGGCGGTGATGGTGTTGAGCAGGATCGGCCAGAAGCAGCCGTAGAAGACAATGGCGACTTTCGAGGTCTCGCCGATGCCGAGGAAAAGAATGAACACCGGCAGCAGGGCCAGCGCGGCGGTGTTGCGGAACATCTCCAGCAGCGGATTGACCGCCTGCGCGAACAGGCGATAGCGCCCGATGGACAGCCCGAGCGGAATCGCCGTGGCGATCGCCAGTGCGAAACCCAGCGCGGAGCGGGCGAGGCTGGCGGCGAAATGCTGCGGCAACTGGCCGTTGAGCAGCAGCTTCCAGCCCGTCGCCAGCACCTGGCTGATCGGCGGCAGGAAGGCCGCTTCGACCACGCCGGAACGCGGCGCGATCTCCCACAGCAGGAAAAAAACAAAGATTGCCCCGCCGCGCCGCAGGGCGTGCAGCCCCGCCTGCAAGGCCGGGTTTCTTCCGGCATGACGGGCGGCGGGCAATTCCAGGGCGGATTCTCGTGCGGACATGTGCGTTCTCTGGCGAATGTGTTCGGTGGAACGGCTCAGGCGGCGAGCGCCAACTGGCGCTTGCTCTTTTCCTGTTCATCTTCCTGCGCCCTGGAGACCTCCTCGCGCAACAGACGCCAGATTTCGTGGCGCAGCCGCCCGAATTCGGGATGGGCGCGGATATCCTCTCCGGCCTTGAATTCCGAAGGGATGGGGACGATCTGCTTGATCCGGCCCGGCCGCGAACTCATCACCGCGACGCGCTGGCCGAGATAAACCGCCTCGTCGATGCCGTGGGTGATGAAAACGATGGTCTTGCGCGAACGCTCCCAGATGCGCAGCAGCTCGCATTGCAGGGTTTCGCGCGTCTGTGCGTCGAGCGCGGCGAAAGGCTCGTCCATCAACAATACTTCCGGGTCGTAGGCGAGGCTGCGGGCAATCGCCACCCGTTGCTTCATGCCGCCGGACAGCTCGGCCGGATGGTGCCGGGCAAAATCGGCCAGTCCGACGAGATCGAGAAAATGCAGGGCGATGGCGCGCCGCTCCTTCGCGGGAATGCCCTTGGCTTCCAGCCCGAATTCGATATTGCCCTGCGCCGTCAGCCAGGGAAACAGCGCGTATTGCTGGAAGACCACGCCCCGGTCGAGCGACGGCCCGGCGATCGGCGCGCCATCGAGCAGGATTCTGCCGCCGCTCGGGCGGGTCAGACCGGCCAGCAGATCGAGCAGGGTCGACTTGCCGCAGCCGCTCGGCCCGACGATCACCACGAATTCGCCGTCGGCGACATCGAGCGACACCTCGGTGAGCGCCACGAAAGCCTCCTCCGGATTGTGGCGGGAATGAAAAGTCTTGCGCACATTGCTGATTTGCAGTCTCGTCGTCATGATGACCTCGCTATTTCATCTGGATTGGGAGAAAACCCTCAGGGGCGGTAATACGGGTTGTAGCGGTTGTCGACCAGGCGCGCGACATCGACCTGTCCCGGTTTCAGTTCCCCGGCCCCGGCCAGCCAGTCCACCCACATCTGATAGGCTTGCGCTTCCACGACGCCGCCTTTCGATGGAATGCCGGGGCTGCGCCAGTGCTGGACGGCGGCGGTCGTCTCATTGCGTCCGCGCCGTTCGATAATGGAAACCATGCGGGCGACGACCTCCTCGCGCGGCGCGGCGCGCGCCCACTCGATGGCTTTCGCCGTACCTTCCACATAAAGCTGGTAAGCGCGCGGCTTGCGCTCGAAAAGCGCGCGGGTCGTCACGTAATACCCGGCGGTGAAATCCCCGAACAAATCCACGTCGATGAAAAGCCGCCGCAAACCGCCGCGCTGCTCCGCCAGTTCCCGGATGATGCCGGACATCATCGCGCCATCGACCTGCCCGGCGCGGATCGCCGCCTCCGATGTAATGGGCGGCAAGACGATGAGTTCCACCGAATCAATTTCCTTGCGCGTCAGGCCGCCGCGCGCCAGGTACTCCTTGATGATGAATTCCGAATGTGCGCCCACCGTGTTGAGCGCGATCTTCTTGCCGATGAAGTCGCGCGGCCCATGGATCGGCCCTTCCGCCAGCACGAAGGCCGCCGAGCCGTTTTCCCGGTCGCTGCCGTAGGAGGCCACCAGCGAAACCAGATCTCTTCCCGTCATCGCCAGTTTGAGAATCGCCCCGTTGAACGCGCTGGCCACATCCACGTCGCCCGTCGCCAACGCCTGGAGATTTTCCGGCCCGCCGAGCACGCCGCCCCGATAGTCCAGCTTCAGATCGCCGAGATAGCCGAGGTCTTCAGCCAGTTCGGGGAATCCCACCGCGTTCGGCGTGCTCTGGTAGCGGATGACGAGCGCCGTCTCTTCGCCTCCGCCGTCCCGCGAGCAGCCCGCCGCGACCAGCGCCGCCATCGAAAGGAAGAACGCCGGCGCGGCCGCCCGCCATGTGCCAGTCCAGGCGTTCATCGCGCCGCGCCTTGCCACTTCAGCACGCGGTTCTCCACCCGCTGCGCCAGCCGGTTCAGGAAAGAGCCGACGATACCGACGATGATCAGCCCCCAGATCACCAACCCCACGTCCAGCGCCTCGCGGCCATGGATGATGATGTTCCCCAGCCCGTTGCCCCAATTGGCCAGCAGGAATTCCGAGCCGATCGTGGCGAGCCAGGCGAAGACCAGCCCCATCTGGAGGCCGACGAGAATCCTGGGCGCGGCGGCGGGCAGCAAGAGCCGGAAAATCAACTGCGTCCGGCTGAACCGGAATACGCGGGCGACTTCCAGATGCTGGCGCGTGACGCCGCGCACGCCCTCGAACGTATTCACCGCCACCGGATAGAACGTGGAGGCCGCGATGAAAAGAATCTTCGCCCCGTCGTCGTAGCCGAACCACGACGTGATCAGCGGCAGCCACGCGAAAAGCGAAATCTGCTTGAATGCGTTCAGGGTCGGATTGATCGCCGCGTCGAGCCAGCGCGACAGGCCCAGCGCCACCCCCGTGGCGATGCCGAGCAGCGCGCCGGCGGCGAAACCCGAGATGTCGCGGTAGAGGCTTTCCAGAAGTCCCGGCAGGAAGTCTTCCGCGAAAATACTGTGCCAAGCCGTCGCCGCCACGCCGAGCGGGGACGGGATCAAACGGGTATCGACCCAGCCCGCGCCGTGGGCCAGCGCCCACAAGGCCACGAGAACCCCCGGCAGCGCCAGGGCGCGAGGGTCGAATCCGGACAAAACCTTGCGTAATGCGCTCATGATCAAAGCCCTCGCGGTTTCCAGGAATCGAAATAGCTTTCCGCCCGGCGCAGGCTCCAGTCCAGCAAAAAGCCGATCACGCCGATTACGCCGATCGCGGCGAAGACGATGTCCAGTTGCATGACCTGCCGCGCCCAGTGCATCAGATAGCCAAGCCCTTCGCTGGAAGCGAGCAATTCAACGAAAATCAGCGACAGCCACGCCTGCATCAACCCCTGCCGGATGCCGCTGAAAATGGAAGGCAGCGCGGCGGGAATGACGATCCGCAAAAGCGTCTGGCGGCGGGAAAACACATAGACCTGCCCGACTTCCAGCAAAGCGGCCGGAATATCGAGAATGCCCTTGTAGGTATTGATGACGACCGGCACCACCACGGCGAGCGAAATCGCCACGATCTTCAAAGTCTCGTCGATGCCGAGGAACAACATGAGCAAGGGAATCCAGCCGATGACCGGAAACTGCGCGAAGACCTCGAAGCCCGGATAGAGATAAGCCTTCGCCCTGGGCGACAAACCGATGGCGAAACCGATGGCCAGCCCGATGGCGCCGCCCGCGAGCACGCTCCACGCCACCCGCTCCAGGCTGACCAGCAGATTGGCCGAGAACTCGCCATTCCGGGTCAAATCCCAGAACGTTTCCCAAGTTTGGCGCGGGCTGGGAAGAATTTGCACCGGCAGCCATTCCTGCTGATGCGCGATCTGCCACAAGCCCAGGAGCAGCAATGGGAACAGGAAAGCCAGCGCGAAGCGGGAAACCGCGTTGGCCGCGTGCGCCAGCGTCTGTTTCGACATCTTGCCCGCCGGGGCCGTCGCGGGCGAACGCAAAGAAAGAATCTGGGTATTCATGTCGCACCCTCCTCGAAAGACGAAATCCTGGACATTTCGCACGCCTGCCCATCCTCGCCGCCCTCCGCGGCCTTGCCGCGTTCCCGGCGGCGGCTGACCTGCCAGAGAAACAACAGGCAAACCACGCCCATCGGCAAGAAAAGCGTTTGAAAGCCCCATAGGCTGCCCAGCCAGCCGCCGAGCAGACTGCCCGCGAAGCCCCCGGTCGGGCCGATCAGACCGGATATCCCCGAAACCCTGCCCATGCCGAGCGTCTCCCCGATATGGGCGTAAGTGATGAAGTTGCCGATGTACACCATGCCCAACCCGACGCCGAGCAAGCCGGACGCCGCCCAGAGCAAGAGCGCGCCCTCTTGCGGCGCGAGAAGCAGCAAGGCGGCGGCCAGCAGCGAGAAACTCAATTGATAGAAGCGTTTCGTTCCCCAGCGGGTCAAAAACGTTCCGGACAAAAACAAGGCCGCGACGAACGTTCCGCCCTCCAGCGTCAAAAGCATGGCCGCGTCGTGGCTGGAGAAACCGTAATTCCGCAAGGCGATCACGACAATGAAAAACCCGAAAAACCCCGTAATCGACTGCGTGAAAAACTCATAAAGACTCGTGCGTCCCAAATCCGGCATGGCAAACAACAAACGCAACTGGCTGGCGATTTCCTTCCACCCCAGCACCGGGCGCTTGCCATCGTTTTGCGGCATCCGGGAATGCCGGTCGACAGCGCGAAAGGCGGCGAAAAACGTCGCTACGAAAGTCGAAGCGATGGCGAGAAAAGCGCCGGAGAAGCGGAATCGTTCGAGAATGAGCGCCCCCAGGATCGGCCCGGCCAGCAAAAAACCCGTCATGTGCGCCCCCCGGAACCAGCCCGCGCGCGCCGCGCCGATCGCCTTCGTCTGCTGCAAGAAAATCGTATTGAGCGAGATGAAGCGCAGCGGCATGGCCACGCTGACCAGCGTCGTGCAAAGAATCAAGAACCAGATACTCGGCACGGCGGGCGTCACGGCGTACACCAGACCGCAGGAAAGGGAGCCGATGCACAAGGGCAGGAAAGGGCCGTGCCGCTGTACCAGGATGCCGACCGGCAAGCTCGTAAACAGAATCCCCACGCTCTGCGAAGCGGCAATCAGTCCAAGCTGGAATTCGGACGCCTGCAATTCAATGGAATACAACGAAGTCGCCACCCGCGCAATACCGATGCCCAGCCCCCCGAAGCAGGCGAGCAAGACAATCCAGCCGAACGCGGGACGTCGGGACGGGGCGCTCATGGGCGGTTCCCGGTGACGGAGCTTCG
>JAIRMC010000091.1 GCA_031258965.1 Azoarcus sp.
GGCGAGCAGATCGGTATGCACCTTCGGGTTGATCTCGCGGCGCAGGATCTTCTCGGCGCCGGCGACCGCCAGCAAGGCCACCTGATCGCGCAGGGCTTCCCTGGCGCGCTGCGCGGCCAGACCGGCTTCAGCCTGTGCGGCTTCCCTGGCCTGGGCGATGATGCGCGCGGCCTCGGCGCGGGCGTCCTCGACCTTTTCTCCGGCCTGCCGTTCGGCATTGGCGCGTATCTCGCCCGCCTTTTCACGGGCCGTGCGCAATTCCTCGACGGCTCTCTTGTCGGCCAGGGCCAGGTCGGACTTCGCCTTTTCGGCGGCGGCCAGCCCGTCGGCGATTTTCTTCGCACGCTCGTCCAGCGCCTTCACGATGGGCGGCCACACGAACTTCATCGTGAATCCTCCGAGGATGAGGAAGACGACGAGCTGCAAAAACAAGGTGGCGTTCAGGTTCACGGTTCTTGTCCTCGATAGCGGTTGGAGGCGCGCGAACCCATCACTGGAACGGGTTGGCGAAGGCGAACATCATCGCGATGCCGACGCCGATCAGGAAGGCGGCGTCGATCAGGCCTGCCAGCAGGAACATCTTGGTTTGCAGGGCGTTCATCAACTCGGGTTGGCGAGCAGAGGCTTCGAGATATTTCGACCCCATGATGCCGATGCCGATGCAAGCGCCGACAGCGCCCAAGCCGATGATCAGACCGGCGGCCAGCGCAACGAGACCCAGAACGTCGTTTTCCATGACAACTCCTTAGAAGCAATACAGTTGAGGCTGAAAGAATAAGCGGAAAAATCCGCGGCTACGACACCAACATCAGTGTCCCTCGTGTGCCTGACCGATGTAGACAAGGGTCAGCATCATGAAGATGAACGCCTGAAGCAGGATGATAAGAATATGGAAAATGGCCCACGCGGTACCGGCCAACACATGGCCGATGGCCAGCAGGATGCCCGTGGAGGACACCGCCCACGCCCCGCCCATCAGCGCGATCAGCATGAACACCAGTTCGCCCGCGTACATGTTGCCGAACAACCGCATGCCGTGCGAGATGGTCTTGGCCAGGAACTCGATGATCTGCATGAGGAAGTTGACTGGCCACAGCGCCGGGTGCGCGCCGAACGGCGCGGTGAAAAGCTCGTGCGCCCAACCCGCCGCGCCCTTGATCTTGATGTTGTAATACACGCAGAGCAGCAGCACGCCGATGGACATGCCGAGCGTGGCCGAAAGATCGGCGGTCGGCACCACGCGCATGTAAGCGTGCGGATCATGCGTCGCTTGCTGCCAGAGCATCGGCAGCAGATCGACCGGCAGCAGATCCATCGCGTTCATGAAGAAAATCCACACGAATACGGTCAGCGCCAGCGGCGCGACGAAACGACGCGATTCGGCGCTGTGGATGATGCCTTTGGCCTGGTCGGCAACCAGTTCGACGAGCATCTCGACGCCGCCCTGGAAACGTCCCGGCACGCCGGAAGTGGCCCTGCGCGCCGCCCGCCACAGCAGGAACACGGCAAGAAGCCCAAGCCCGACGGAATAGAACAGGGTGTCGTAATTGATGACCGACCAATCGACGATGCCCGCCTGCTTTTCGCCGGCGTTGTTGAGGTGAGTGAGGTGGTGGCGGATATATTCGCCCGGGCTTGGGCCTTGTGCCGCATGCTCAATAGCCATGTTCAGGTCTTCACCAAAAATGCAAACAAATTCGCCTTCAGCGCCAACGCCAGCCCGGCCAGAAGCGCGCCCCAGTGGAGGCCCCCGTACAACGCCGCCGCTAACGCGAGCAGTCCCGCGGTCGAAGCGAGCTTGACCAACTCGCCCACGACGAAGGCCGCTACTTTAACATGCTCTCCGCGCCCGTTTGCCACGAAAAGCCGCCAGGCGAAGAAACCGTTCGGCAATGCGTAAGCGAAGCTGCCGCACATCGCGGACAGCGCGCCCCGCGCCCCGAGGAAAACCGCCGCCCCGGCGGCAGCCAGGAACGCCGCCCCGAATTGCAGCAGAACCGCCTTGTGCATCCTCTCTCCGTCTGGCGCACGGCCCGACACGGCAACCGCCGGGCGCGACCGTCAAAACGCTCGACATCCTAGGGGAGACAACCCTATCAAGTCAATCCTTGCTGTAATGCGGCAGGCGGCAAAGCGGCAAGAATCCATTTGGCATTACCCCGGATAGCAGCTCAGCGCAGACGCCCGAGCAGGCCATCCAACTGATCCAGACTGGCGAAACGGATCACCACTTCGCCCGCGCCCTTGCGGTTGGCCCTGATTTTCACCGCAGCGCCGATGGCGTCGGCGATCTCCTCTTCCAGTCGCAACAGGTCGCGGTCCGGCGCGGATCCAGCCTTTTGCGAGCGTGGATTCAACATGTGCTGAACGAGTTTTTCGGCTTCGCGCACCGAAAGCTGGCGCGCCGCCACTTGGTTGGCAATGCCGATCTGACCAGCCCCATCAAGCGGCAACAACGCGCGCGCATGCCCCATCTCGATGTCGCCCGCGATTAGCAACTCCTGCACCGGCTGCGCAAGATTGAGCAGCCGAAGCAGATTGCTCGCCGCCGGGCGCGAACGGCCCACCGCATCGGCGGCTTGTTGGTGGGTCATGCCGAATTCGTCGATCAGGCGCTGGATGCCGCCAGCCTCTTCGAGCGGGTTGAGGTTCTCGCGCTGGATATTCTCGATGAGCGACATCGCCAGCGCGGCATTGTCGGGAATCTCCCGCACCAGGCAGGGCACCTCGTCGAGTCCGGCGATGGCCGCCGCCCGCCAGCGCCGCTCGCCGGCAATGATCTCGTACTCGTCCCCGCCCAGCGGACGCACCAGGATGGGCTGCATGATCCCCTGTTCACGGATCGAAGCCGCCAGTTCTTCGAGCGATCCAGGATCCATGCGGGTACGGGGCTGATACTTGCCGGGACGCAAGGACTCGCGCGACAGGGTTTGCAGTTCGCCTTTTTCGGCATCGTCGTCACGGTTGGCCGCCAGCAGCGCATCAAGCCCGCGTCCGAGGCCCTTGGGTTTGGGTGGAGTCATAGCAATATCATCTTCGCAATCGGCGTTTGCGCCACATTCATTCTCGCCACGTTTCCGTCACAGCGTCTTGACCCGTTCGACCAGTTCTCCGGCGAACGCCAAATAAGCCTGCGCGCCGCGGGAAGCGCGGTCGAATACCACGCCTGGCAGGCCATGGCTGGGCGCTTCGGCCAGCCGGACGTTGCGCGGTACCACGGTGTTGAACACCTTGTCGCCGAAATGGCTTTCGAGCTGGGCCGAAACCTGCTGCTGCAAGGTCATGCGAGGGTCGAACATCACCCGCAGCAAACCGATGATCTTGAGTTCGCGGTTGAAATTGGCATGGACTTTCTTGATCGAATTGACCAGATCGGAAAGTCCTTCCATTGCGTAATATTCGCACTGCATCGGAATGATTACGCCATGCGCGCTGCACAAGCCGTTAAGCGTCAGGAGCGACAGGGACGGCGGGCAATCGATGAGCACGAAATCGTAATCGGCGTCGAACGCGGCCAACGCCTCGCGCAGACGCTTTTCGCGCCGTTCGAGGTTGACCAGCTCGATCTCGGCCCCGGCCAGATCGCGGTTGGAGGGCAGGATATCGTAACCGCCGGGCGGCGACGCGACGCGAACGACTTCCAATCCGGCCAGCCCCACCAACAGGTGATAAATCGAGTTCGTCAGCCCGCGTTTGTCGATGCCGCTGCCCATGGTCGCATTGCCCTGCGGATCGAGATCGATCAGCAGCGTGCGCTGTCCAGCCTGGTATAAAGCGGCGGCAAGATTGACGCTGGTGGTGGTTTTGCCTACGCCGCCTTTCTGGTTTGCCACGCAAAAGACGTGTGCCATGGTCGTGAATGAAGATTCCCTGATGTCGCGCGGCCTTGCCGCCAGTCCGGCAATGATAACTTGCCCCGGCGACGGACGGGAAATACAGACTTGCCCGCTTTGTTCCCCGGCAAGCCATGTGGCGTTGGGGTTTGCCGCGCGTGCCCCCCTTCTGCTGCCAATACGGTTTTATATTGAGGGGGCCTTTGTTCTCCGCCCAGAGGGAAGGCGGCCCGTTTGCTACCAGTTTTTCCCCAGTCCCAGCCGGTTTAGTACCTCGTGCCGCAGGCCGGTGAGTACAGGGTCGTCACGGTGACGAGGGTAGGGGCGGTCGATGGCGATGGCGGTGATGATTTTCGCCGGACGAGGGCTGAAGATGACGACGCGCTGGGCGAGGAAAAGGGCTTCTTCCACGTCATGGGTGACGAGCAGTACCGAGAAGCCGTTCTTTTGCCAGAGCGAAACAAGTTCGCTCTGCATTTCCAGCCGCGTGAGGGAATCAAGCTTGCCCAGGGGTTCGTCGAGGATCAGTAACCGGGGGTTGTTGACCAGCGCCCGCGCCAAGGCGACGCGCTGCGCCATGCCGCCGGAGAGTTGGTGAGGATAGGCCTTGGCGAAGCCTTCCAAGCCGACTTTACGCAGAGCGGCGTCGACCCTGCTTTTTTCTTGTTTCAGGATACCTTGCGCCTGCAAACCGAGCGCGACGTTGTCCCATACCGTACGCCACGGGAAAAGGGTTGGATCCTGGAATACGACGATGCGCGAGGGATCGGGGCGGGTGATCGGCGTGCCGTCCTGGGAGATCGCGCCCGCAGAAGCGGGTTCCAGCCCAGCGACGAGGCGCAGGAGGGTTGATTTTCCGCAGCCGCTGGGGCCGAGCAGGGCGACGAATTCGCCAGGGGCGACATTGAGGTCGACGTTTTCCAGCACTTCCAGGCGGCCTGTAGGGGCATCGAACCCGTGGCTGACATGTTCGACGCGGATTCTCGATGCGGCATGCGCGGGCATATCCGCCGCTTCTTCAAGGCGCGGTTTTCTCACGGTGGCGCTCACCATTTGACGATTCCTTTTTGCCAGACAAGCACGCGGTCGCGCACGGTGAAAAGCAGTGAAATGAGGCTGGAGAAAATGATGGTCATGACGATCAGCGCGCCATACATGTTGACGTAGGCGGCATAGCCTTGCGCCCAGGTGAGGTACCAGCCCAGACCGGATTTGACGCCCATCATCTCGGCCACGATCAGCACGACGAAGGACGCGCCGAATCCCATGAAAAGCCCGACGAATACTTGCGGCAGGGCGGCGGGGATGGCGACGCGGAAGATGAGGAACCATTCGGATGCGCCCATGGTGCGCGCCACGTCGTAATAGGCTTTGTTGACGCCCGCCACGCCCGACCAGGAAAGGATGGCCACTGGAAAGCCCGTCGCCAGCGCGATGAGAAAGACGGAAGCGGCATGGCTGGAGGGGAAGAAGAAAAAGGCGATAGGCAGCAGCGCGGTGGGCGGCAGGGGGCCGAGAAAGCGCAGGATAGGGTGCACCCAGTAGTTGATGGTGCGCGACCAACCGATGGAGACGCCGATGGTGAAGCCAACCGCTGCGCCCCAGCCCACGCCTTCAAGCAGGAGTTTGATCGAGTTGTAGGTGCTGTCGGCCAAGCGCGCGTAGTCGCTGACGTAGACATCAATGAGGCTGGACGGCGGGGCGAAGAAAGGAGGCGGCAGGACGCCTGTCTTGGCGGTAAGGATTTCCCATGCCGCCAGGATGATGGCGGAGACCGCGAGCCAAGGGGTGCCATGGCGGAAGATCGCGCCAGCGTGTTGCAAGGGGCCGATATGGATGCTGGCTGTTATCGTGAGGAAGGCCAACAGCGCGGCGACCGCCAGGGCGGCGATGCCGAATTCGGTGGTGTAGACCCAATCCTCGAAACCGGCGGGCAGGTTCGGCCACGCCAGGGTGAGCGCGCCGAGTAGCCCCCAGGCGGCGATGGGCAGCAGGCCAAACCAGTGAAAACGGAAAATCTTTTCCGATGCACTGTTCGCCGCATGGGCCGCAACGGCTATTTTTGATGGCGGCGTACTGGGCGGGGTCAGGACGGAAATACCCGGCAGTTCCGGCTGCGGCTTTGTTGCCGGTAGCCGCTCTAGTGTGGCACTGGCGCTCATGGTGAATTCTCTCTTTCTGGCGATGGCTGGGCGGCGGGGCGGTTCGCGCGTTGCCGCCCGGAAGGGTCAGAACACGTCGGCGAAGATATGATTGGCGAATTTTTGTGGATCGGTGGCCGGCTTCAGCACACCCAGGTTTTTGAAGTCCTGCGCGAAAAACGCGAGCTGGTCGCGCAGGCTGGTATGCACTGGGTGCGCGTGCATCGTGAGCTGTTTGTAGAGGTGTTTCAGGTCTTCCACCGTCAGGTTGGCCGCGTATTTCTGGAATATCTTCGCGCCTTCTTCCTGATGCGCGTTTGTCCAGTCATAGGCTTCGATCAGTGACTTCGCCAACGCGGCCACGGCGGGACGGTTGCTCTTGACGAGCCGCCCGCCCACGCCGATGACGCAGCAGGTTTTGTCCTGGTAGGGCGGTTCGGTGTTGGTTGCCAGATGCAGGAAACCGGCTTTGCTGTCCCGCTCGATGCGGTACAGGGTCGGGTCGCTGTAGGCAATCGCCTGGATTTCGCCTTTCTCCGCCGCCAGCCCCAGAAGATCGGCCTGATAGGCTTTCCAGGTGATTTCGCGTTCGGGGTCGATGCCGTTGCGTTTCAGGTAGATGGAAAAGAAGTGCTTGGCAGGCTGTGCCAGATCGGGAACGCCGATCGACTTGCCCCGCAAGTGTTCCAATCTGGTAATGCCCGTGGGTTTGTAGGCGATCAGCCGCACGCAGCCGCCGTGTACGCCCGCGACGATTTTGACGTCGAAGCCGGATTCCAGCGGTTTCAGCCAGCGGTAGATCATCCCCACCGCGGCATCCGCCTTGCCCGTCGAAAGGGATTCCAACAGTTGGTCGTTCGAGCCAGAGTAGTTGATGAGTGTTACATCCAGCCCGTTTCTCTCGAAAATGCCGGTTTCCTTGGCGACAGCAACTGGCGTCAGGCAAAAGGAAACCTGACTCCAGGCGAAGGTCAGCGGCGTTGGTTTTTGGGCCGCCTGTGCCCAGGCGCGTCCGCCAAGCCCGATCAAGGGGGCCGCCAGCGCGGCGGAACCGGCTGCGGCCAGCAGCGAGCGTCGTCCTGGATTAGGAAGGCTAGGCGTCGCAGCTGGATGCTTTTTTTCGTGAGACATGGAATTGCCCTCGCAATGACTGGAAAGGGGGGCAGTTTATCCAGATGCTTCATGAACAATGCGAATAAAAAATCATTTCAATAGCTGCGCTAACATATAAGCGATGAGGGAATGCATATCCTGTTCGTGGGAAACGCCAGTCAAGTCAACTGTCATTGCAAACAAAGCGCGAACCCATGAGCCGCATGGCACGCCACGGCACTCTGTGTCTCGAAATGACGTTTGATCAACGTTTTCAACGTTTCCTTGGGTTGCCAGAAGAATTTTCGCATATATTATGCGAATTGCCGCATATTTCATTTATCAGACTATCGGCTCCTTCTTGGGCGTTGAGTTTTGCCAGTTTTGCCCAAAATAGAGCGTCTTTAAATCTTTTTTCCTCACATAAAATAGTAGCTATATTGTAATTTGGGGGGCGCCGCGGGGGCGTTTGGCGTCCTGTTAATCGCGGGCGATGCTTTTCTTGATGGGATCAGGCGAGACTATCTCCGTCAGTGCGAGCAAAGCGCGGCAATCCAGTCAGTACGGCGCGTGGATGGCCGCGCTTCGAGCGCAATGACAAGACCTGTTTCAGCGCGCTTCGAGCGCGGTCATGAGCGTGGCGAGGTTGTGCCGCATCATGGCAAGGTAGGTTGGCGCGGGGCCGTCGGCGGAAGAAAGGGCGTCGGAATAAAGCGTGCCGCCCGCCACCGCGCCGCTTTCGCTGCGGATGCGTTCGATCAGGCGGGAATCCTGGATGTTTTCGAGAAAGACCGGCGGCGATTTTTCGCGCCGCAATTGCGCAATGAGCCGGGCCACGCTGCGCGCGCCCGGTTCGCTGTGCCCGGCCACGCCCGCCGGGGCGAGAAAGCGCAAGCCATAAGCGCGGGCGAAGTAGCCAAAGGCATCGTGGGAACTCACGACTTTCCGGCGTTCTTCGGGCAGCCGGGCAATGGCCTTGCGGATGTCGGCTTCGAGGGCGTCGAGCGCGGCAAGGTAGCGCGCGGCGTTGGCGCGGTAAATGTTCGCGCCATCGGGGTCGGCGGCAGTGAGGGCGGCGGCAATATTGCCGATGTAGATGCGGACGTTGTCTACGTCCTGCCAGGCGTGGGGATCGATGCGCCTGGCGCTGCCGCCGTGTTCGTGATCGCCATCATGATCGCCGGGACTGTTCATGGGCAGGGGCCGTATGCCGTCGCTGGCCACAACGACCGCGCCCTTGTAGCCGGATGATCGCGCCAGGCGCGGCAGCCAGTCGTCAAGGCCCAAGCCGTTTATCGCTACGAGCCGGGCGCTTCCGGCGCGGCGGGCGTCGGAGGGGCGGGGTTCATGGAGGTGGACATCCTGATCCGGGCCGGCAAGCGCGTATACCGTCACCCGTTCGCCGCCGACCTCGCGCACCAGATCGCCGAGGATGCTGAAGCTGGTGACGACTTCAATGTCGGCAGCGGCGCGGGCGCAGACAAGCAGCAACCCGAGCAGTACGAGAAGCGCCCGTAACGGACGCGGCGAGGGCAGGGGATTCATGGCGATGATTCTACGACGAGAGGTGTCGATGCACGGGCAGACGGGGGGCAAGCAGGCCGCCCGGCGCGGCGGCCAAGGAGACGAAATAGAGGAATCCGCAGACGAGGATGATGGCCGGACCCGCCGGAACGTCGGCATGGAAGGAAAGCAGCAGGCCCGCCGCGCCGCCAAGGAAAGCCATGCTGGCGCCAAGCGCCAGCATGGCGGGCAGGCTGCGCGTCCAGAGCCGCGCGGCGGCGGCGGGCAGGATCATGATGCCGACCGCCATGAGCGTGCCAAGGGCGTGGAAGCCGCTCACCAAGTTGAGGACGGCCAGCAAGAGGAAGCCGTAATGCGCGAGCGGCGATGTGCGGCTGACGGCGCGCAGGAAGGCGGGGTCGAAACATTCCAGCGCCAGCGCTCTGAGCAGGAAGGCAAGGCCGAAAAGCGACAGGGTGGCGATGGCGGCGATGAGGAGCAGGGAGGCGTCATCGAGTGCGAGCACGGAGCCGAAGAGGACGCGCAGGAGGTCGAGATTGCGCCCGGAAAGCGAGACGATCATGACCCCGGCGGCGAGCGAGAGAAGATAGAAAGCGGCCAAGCTGGCATCTTCTTCGAGATTGGACGTGCGCGCCACCAGCCCGGCGGCAAATACCACGGCCAGCCCGGCGGCAAGGCCGCCCGCGGTCATCGCGCCCAGGGACAGGCCGCTGACGAGATAGCCCAGCGCCGCGCCCGGCAGGATGGCGTGGCTCATGGCCTCGCCCATCAGGCTCATTCTTCGCAGCAGCAAGAAAGCGCCCATGGGCGTCGCGCCTAGCGCCAGCGCCAGCGTTCCCGCCAGCCCACGGCGCATGAAGCTGAAATCGGCAAACGGGCTGATGAAAATGTCGTAGACCGTCATAGCGTTCCCGGAACCGGGCATTCGTCCGCGTGTTCGTCGAAAGCCTCGGAGAGATGTTGAGCGCGTTCGAGCAGTGTTTCGGTCAGGACGCTGACAGTGGGGCCGAAGGCCACGAGTTCGCGCGCGAGCAGCAGGCAGGCGGGGAAATGGCGGCGGACTTGCGCGAAGTCGTGCACGACAGCGAGGATGGTGCGCCCTTCGGCATGCCAGCGCAGGATGAGATGGATGAGGTCGTCGACGGTGTGCGCGTCGATGGCGGCAAAGGGTTCGTCGAGCAAGATGAGGGGAGCGTCCTGGAGGATCAGCCGCGCGAAGCGCGCGCGTTGCAGTTGTCCGCCCGAAAGCGAGCCGATGGTTCTGGAAGCGAATCCGGTCAGCCCCACCGCGTCGAGCGCATCGAGCACGCGCCGCCGCCGCGCGCGGTTGATGCCCCGGAACGCGCCGATCTCGCGCCACAGGCCCATCGAGGCCATGTCGAACACCGATACCGGGAAGGCGCTGTCCAGTTCATTGCGCTGCGGCATGTAAGCCAGCCCGGCGCGGCCATGTTCCAGTAGATGGATATGGCCGTCGAGCGGGCGAAGTTCCCCGGCGATGCCTTTGAGCAGGGTGGATTTGCCCGCGCCGTTGGGGCCGACCACGGCGGCCAGCGCCCCGGCGGGGATTTCCGCGTCCAGATGATGGATGGCGGGATGGCGCTCGTAGCCGAGGGTCAGGTTCTCGAAGCGGATCGCGGGCGCGCCGGGCATGGAGCGGGTTTCAGGCGAGCGCCCAGGCGATGGCGAGCCACAGCAGGCCGCTTGCCGTCGCGGCGACGAGCAGTCGCGGGCCGATGCCGCAGCCAAGCAAGCTTGGCGGCGGAACCGGGTGGGCGGTTTCATCGGAATCGGAGTCGCGTGGCGGGGCGATAGTCATGAACGGGCGGGCGCTTCGGCGCAACGGGCACCGCGCGACCGGGCAGAGGCGGAGAAACGGCAACCCGGCGCATTGTAGCTTTCCAGGGTAAGGGAAGAAACACTTTGCGCCGCCCACGATTTCATCCCGCCGCGCCGTCATCGGCGTCTTTTGGCGGGCTGTCCGGCCCCGTGGCGAAGCGGATGCCGCTTATCCGCGCTTCGCCCTCGGCGGTGTCGAGGCCGTAATAGGCAGAGAGTTGCGCATATACCGCGGGAAACGCGGCGCGCAGGCTCAGGGGCGTCTCGAAAAAAGCTTCGGAGGCGACGGCGAAGAATTCGCCGGGGTTGGTTGTGGCATAGGGGTCGAGAATCGTTTCGATGCCTGCGTCGTCGAGTCGGCACAGGCGCTCGTAGGCGGCGGTGAAAGCGTCCGCCCACCGTCGCCGCGACATACCGGGCGGCAGGGCCGGGAAACCGTTGGCGTTGCCGCCCGCCATGTCGAGCTTGTGGGCGAATTCGTGGAGGATGACGTTGACGCCGGGGCAGCCGCCGCCGGGCCACGTCACGATGACCGGCCCATCCTGGCGGGCCTCGCCGAGCATCGGATCATCGTATTCGTGGACAATGCCCGCTTCGTCCATCACCTGACGCGGCACGATGAAATCGCCGGGATAGACGATGATGCCCACCCACCCGCGATAAGCGGCCAGCCCCCGGTTCAGGATGAGCAGGCAAGCTTGCAGGGCGATGGAAAGCATGGCGTCGTCACCGACTGGCAGGCCATGCGCGCCATGGAATTCCTTTTCGCCGAGAAACGCCACGGCCAGCGCGCGCAACCGGGGGCGCGTCTCTTCCGGCAGGAAATCCAGGAACGGCAGACGCGCTTCCACCCGCGTCCAAAGTTCGGGCGCGGGCGCGGCGGTTTCGCTTTTGCGGACGCGGTTCAACCAGCGTTTCAGCGTATCGAGCATGGCGGGGCGCACGGGGTTCCAGAAGGCGGGATTGTGACTTGTCGAGGCTGGCAATGCACAGAACCCGCCAAACTTTGAAACCGCCGCGAAGCGGAACTTGATCCGCGTGGGCAGGAGGCTTATCGGCGCGAAACAGTGCTGACAAGCCGTCCGGACGATCAAGCGTCCCCGCAATATCCCTTCTCGAAAAAAATCTCCCACAACGTCATTACAAGCGTAGAATGCCGGTTAATTTTCAACGCCTATTCGTGCTCATCGGACGGGCATCCTGGAATGGCGGGTGGGTCATGATACAGGCACATTTCTTGCTCGGTCGGTCGGTCGGTCGGTCGGTCGGTCGGTCGGTTTCTCCTTGCTTTCCGCTTGACTGAAGTCCTGCGCGGCGAAGCGGCTTCTTTCCGCGCCGCGCCTCGGCCCGCGCCGGGCGGGTTCCTCTCGCCGCGCGGGATGCGCTGGACAGCGCGTCTGCTCATCATCGCCCTGTCCCTACACCCCTCGCTGGGCCTCGCACAAAGCATCGTCGCGGCCAGCGTCGGCACCCAGCTCACACAAGCCCGCAACACCGTCCCCGTCATCAACCTTGCCGCGCCCAACAGCAAAGGCGTCTCGCACAACCAATACCAACACTACAACATCGGCAAAGCGGGCCTCATCCTCAACAACAGCAACCAAGCCTTCACCGAAACCCAACTGGGCGGCCTCATCCAAGGCAACCCCCAACTCCAAGGCAAACAAACCGCCCGTCTCATCCTCAACGAAGTCATCGGCAACCACCGCTCCCAACTGCGGGGCTACACCGAAATCGCGGGCGGCGCCGCCCACCTCGTCCTTGCCAACCCGCACGGCATCACCTGCGACGGCTGCGGCTTCCTCAACACCCCGCGCGTCACACTCGCCACGGGCCGTCCCCTCCTGGGTCCCGACGGGCAACTGAGCCACTACCGCGTCACCGGAGGCGACATCCTCATCGAAGGGCAAGGGATCGACGCGGGCGGCCTCGACCAATTCGAGCTCCTCACCCGCGCCGCGCGGCTCAACGGCGAACTCCATGCCCGGCGGCTCGACATCATCCTGGGCGCCAACCAAATCGACGCCCAGCGCCTTGACGCCCTCGCCCTGGAGAGCGGCGGCGACATCCCGCAACTAGCCATCGACAGCAGCGCCCTGGGGGGCATGTACGCCGAAGTCATCCGGCTCGTCGCCACCGAAGCGGGCGTCGGCGTTCATCTCTCGGGCGAGATGGCCGCCAGCGCGGGCGACATCCAAATCGACGCCGCGGGCGCGCTCACCCTCAACCGCGCCACGGCGCGAAACGCGCTCACCCTCAAGGCCCCCGCCATCAGCCTCGCAGGCGACGTATACGCGGGCGGGCAGGGCGCGCTCGCCACCGGCGGCCTGCTCCAGATCACCGGCAGCCTGAGCGCGGGCCAGGGCCTTGCCCTTGTCGCCGCCCAACTGGACAACACCGGGCGCATCGAAACGGGCCTCGCTCCCGACGGCAGCCTCCAGAGCGCCCCCCTGCAACTGACCGTTGCCCGGCTCCTGAACAGCGGCGAAATACTGGCGCGAGGCGGGATCAGCGGCACGGGCGGCGACTGGACCAACACCGGCATCCTCGCCAGCAACGGCACGCTCGACCTCCTTGTCCAGCGCCTCGCCAACAGCGAAGGGGGCTTCCTCTACAGCGAGGGCGACACCCGCCTCCTGCTCGACGCCTTCACCAACACCGAAGCCGATGTCTACGTTGGCGGCAACCTCCATATCGCCCGCGACGAGAGCGGTACTACCGCCCGCGCCGTCCACAACCGCTCAGGCGGCCTCGAAATCGCGGGCGACGTAAGCATCCATGCCGGCGCCGTCACCAACGAACGGCGCGTGCTCGACGTCGAAACCCGCAAAGTCAGCGCGAAACTCACCGACACCGGCTGCACGGGCGGCACCAACTGCGGGGGCACCAACAAAAACACCAGCTACACCCTGCAAGAGACCGACCGCACCCAGATCCTCGAAGCCAGCGCCCCGTCCTGGCTCATCGCCGGCGGCACACTCGAGATCATCGGCGCCACCCTCGAAAACAACGCCAGCCTCATCCAAATAGAAGGCGACCTCCGCGTCCAAGCCGACACCTTCGCCAACCGGGGCGTCCAAGTGGGCGACATCATCACCAGCCGCTACCTGCAATCCCGGCTGCTGGAAAGCCGCAAACGGATGTTCCGGGCCGCCGGGCAATTCAACCAACAATACAGCGCAGAGAACGGCAAATCAGGCATCGAACAAGCCATCAGCACCTTCCTCAACGACTGGATCGACCCCGCCTACACCCAAAAACTTAAAACCACCTTCCTCCCCGCCGCCGACGCCGCCGGCTACAACGGCACCATCCTCGCCGGGGGCGACGTCACCATCCACGCCAAGATCATTGCCGAAAGCGTCCTCAAACCCCACTACAGCCTCCTCACCGGCGGGCAGACCGAAGACGGCGGCCTGGGCACCCAAATCACCGTCAACACCCAGCAAAAGGCCGATCTCAGCCACAAACTCACCGACCCCCTGAGCCTGCCGGGAGCCGGGCGGCCGAGCAAACGCTTCCGTCCCGCCCCGGCCGATCACCCCTACCTCATCGAAACCCGCCCCCTCTTCACCGGCCTTGCCACCTTCCTGAGCAGCAACCACCTGCTGGCCCTGCTCGGACTCGACCCTGACCAGGTACAACAACGGCTGGGCGACGGCGGCTACGAACAAAAACTCATTCGAGACGCCCTCCTTGCGCGCACCGGACAAAGATACCTGGGCGAGTACAGCGACGACGAAACCCAATACCTCGCCCTGATGGAGGACGCCGCCGCCGAACAAAAAGCCCTGCAACTCGTCCTGGGCGTCGAACTCAGCGCCGGGCAGATCAGCGCGCTCACGCACGACATCGTCTGGCTTGTCGAAAAAGAAATCGACGGCCAGAAAGTGCTCGCTCCCGTCCTCTACCTGGCCCAGAGCGGGCAATACGCCCCGAGCGGCGCCACGCTCCAGGGCCGGAACATCACCCTCACGGCGAGCGAACACCTCCACAACGACGGCGCGATCCTTGCCACAGGGCAACTGAGCGCCATTGCCCAACAAATCACCAACACCGGCCTTCTCCAGAGCGACAGCGCCCTTGCGCTCCAGAGCACGGGCGACATCACCAACACAGGCCTCATCCTGGGCGGCGGCGACATCACCCTCATCGCCGGGGGCGGCATCCTCAACCAGACAAGCCTCACCACGCATCAGGCCGGCAGCGCCGATGGCAATCGCCAGCAGCATGTCGACATCGTGGGCGAAATTGCCGCAATCCATGCCGCAAACCACCTCGCCTTCCTCGCTGGCGGCGCCATCCTGAACCTGGGCGGTGTTCTCGACGCGGGCGGCAGCCTCTTTCTCCAATCCTCGGGCGACATCCTCCTGAGCGCCCTGAGCATCGAACAAAGCGCCAGCACCAAGGGCAAACACGACAACCGGATAGTGCGCGACATCCAGCCACTGGGCAGCGACATCCGCGCGGGCAACAACCTCCTCATGGATGCCGGGCAAAACCTCCTCATCACCGCCAGCGCCCTCCAGGCCGGCAACGACATCATCCTTCAGGCCCAGGGCGGCCTCCTCATCCAGTCCGCGGCCAGCGAACATCACGACGAATACCACAAGAGCCACAATGGCAAGAAAATCGACCGCATCGACAACCAGATTCGCCAACAGGCCAGCACCCTGGCGGCGGGGGGCAGCCTCAGCCTGACCAGCGGCGGCGACATGTACCTGATCTCCAGCTTCCTGCTCAGCGGCGACGAAATGATGCTTCTGGCCGGGGGCGGCCTCAGCCTGCTGGCGGCCTACGAGCAGGACTACCATTACCTTTACACCAAGGAAAAAGACTTCTGGAGCCGGATCATCAACCGGCGCCTGGAGCACGACCAACGGGCCGTCGGCAACCGGCTCGAAGCGGGCGGCAACATTCTGTTGGCGAGCGGCGGCGCGCA
>JAIRMC010000092.1 GCA_031258965.1 Azoarcus sp.
ATGGGCTGGCGGCGGTCGCGTTTGGATTTGTCTTTCCACGTCACTTCGTAGCCCAGGGCATTGACCAGCCACGGCTGCCCGGCGGTGTCTTCCCACAGTTCGGGAAAGATGGCTTCCTCGAAGGTTTGCCCGGTCGCCGCCGTGTGCTGCAACCACAGTGTCTTGACTTCTTCAGGTAAAAAGTTACCCATGCACAGGGATTCGGTTTTGATGTTGAAGGCGCTGCCGCCCATGATGACCTCGCCGTCGCCCTGATGAATCCGGTAGTCGCGCACGTCGCGCACGCCGCACAGCACGATGCTTTGCGGAAAGGCTTGCGGACGCTGGGCGTAGCCAGAACGGATCTGGCGCAGCAGGGAAATCAGCGTGTCGCCCACCAAGGCGTCGACTTCGTCGAGGAAAAGCACCGTGGGTTTAGGCGTGGTCGTTACCCAACGCCTCAGCAATTTGACGAGACGGTCTTGCGCTTCGATCCCCTGGGCTTCCCGCCGATACCAGTCTTCGAGTTCCGGTCTGTCCAGATACAAAGCAATCGAACCGGCAATCGCGCTGCACGCGGCGGGAATCCCCCGCGTCTCGTCTCCCCGCGCCGCCTGCGCGCCCTCGATATTGGCGTAGGCGCAGGCGTATTTCCCCTCCTCGTTCAGCGCCGCCATCATCGCCAACAAGGTACTGGTCTTGCCCGTCTGGCGCGGCGCGTGCAGGACGAAATAGCGTTGCCCGGCAATGAGCTGCCGGACTTCGGCCCAGTCGAGACGGGTGAGCGGGTCGATGTGGTAGTGGTTCTCCGGCTGGATGGGGCCGGCATTGTTGAAGAAACGTTCCATGACGGACTTTCCTGCAATGGCGTACGGCGGTCAAGGTTATCACCGTAACGGAGCTACCACCGTAACAGAGCGGCGGGCGTCAAGCCTCCGCTATTCGCGGCGTGACGCCAATGGCACAGACGCGCCGTCCCGACAGCACACGGCACCCCGTCATCTGCAATCTTTATGCCATAATCTGTTTTTTTACTCTCCAACGACACGGAACGGATCATATGGACGACAACAAGGCCAAGGCGCTTGCAGCCGCGCTGGCACAGATTGAAAAGCAATTCGGCAAAGGCTCGATCATGCGCATGGGCGACGACAGTGTCGAGCGTGACATTCAAACTGTCTCGACGGGATCACTCGGGCTGGACATCGCGCTCGGCCTGGGCGGGTTGCCGCGCGGACGGGTCGTCGAAATCTACGGACCGGAATCCTCCGGCAAAACCACCCTCACCCTCCAGGTGATCGCCGAAATGCAAAAACTCGGCGGTACGGCGGCTTTCATCGACGCCGAACACGCACTCGACGCCGGTTACGCCGAAAAACTCGGCGTCAAGGTCGCCGACCTCCTGATCTCGCAGCCCGATACCGGCGAGCAGGCGCTGGAGATCGCCGACATGCTGGTACGCTCGGGCGGCGTGGATATCGTCGTCATCGACTCCGTGGCGGCGCTTACGCCCAAGGCCGAAATCGAGGGCGATATGGGCGATCAACTTCCCGGCCTGCAAGCCCGCCTGATGAGCCAGGCACTGCGCAAACTCACCGCCAACATCAAGCGCACCAATACCCTTGTAATTTTCATCAACCAGATCCGGATGAAAATCGGCGTCATGTTCGGCAGCCCCGAAACCACTACGGGCGGCAACGCGCTCAAGTTCTATGCCTCGGTGCGCATGGACATCCGCCGCACCGGCGCAATCAAGAAGTCCGATGAGGTCGTTGGTTCCGAAACCAAGGTCAAGGTGGTCAAAAACAAGGTTTCCCCGCCGTTCAGGGAAGCACATTTCGACATCCTGTATGGTGAAGGCATCTCCCGCGAAGGCGAGATCATTGAGCTTGGCGTTGCACACGGCATCGTCGACAAATCGGGAGCATGGTATGCCTACAAGGGCGACAAGATCGGCCAGGGCAAGGACAATGCGCGCGAATTCCTGCGCAACAACCCGGCGCTGGCGCGCGAGATCGAGAACAGGGTTCGCGCCGCTGCCGGGCTGCCGGAACTCCCCGCCGCCGCGCCCGCACAGGCCAGCGCCGCCTGAACCCGCCCACCCAATGACCGGCCCAAGCCTGCGCGAACGCGCCTTGCGCCACCTCGCCCGGCGTGACCACAGCCGCGCCGAGTTGGCGCGCAAGCTCGCGCCGCATGGCAGCGCCGAGGAAGTCGAAGCCGTGCTCGATCGCATGGATGAACTCTCGCTCCAGTCCGACGCGCGCATGGCTGCGAACTGGGTACGCAGTCACGCCGGGCGCTTTGGCCGCGCCCGCCTGCAAAGCGAACTGGCGCATCGCGGCTTGCCGTCGGAACTGATCGAGGAAACGCTGGACAACGACCTCGTTGCCAGCGAACTCGACCGCGCGCGCGCGGTATGGCAGGCAAAATTCCGTGCCGCGCCCGCCGATGCCCGCGAGTGGGCGCGACAAGCGCGTTTCCTGCATGCGCGCGGCTTCTCCGCCGAACTCGTCCGCGCCGTGCTCCGCGAAAAAACCGAAAACACGGGGGAAAATGCCCAATGAGCCTGCTGCAAGCGAACGGCCTCTGCAAGCGTTACAAGGCGCGCACCGTGGTGCATGACGTCTCGTTCAAAGTCGGCTCCGGCGAAGTCGTGGGCTTGCTCGGCCCCAACGGCGCGGGCAAAACCACCTGTTTCTACATGATCGTCGGCCTCGTGCGCAGCGATGGCGGCGAAATCCTGCTCGACGGCGCGCGCCTCACTCACTTGCCCATCCACGCCCGCGCCCGCCTCGGCCTGTCCTACCTGCCACAGGAAATGAGCGTGTTCCGCAAGCTCACCGTGGCCGAAAACATCCGCGCCGTACTCGAACTCCAGGACATGGAGGCAATGCAAACCGCCCAGCGCCTCGACGAACTGCTTGTCGAACTCGGTATTTCCCATCTGCGCGACAACACCGCGATTTCGCTCTCCGGCGGCGAGCGGCGGCGCTGCGAGATCGCGCGGGCGCTCGCCACGTCGCCGCGCCTCATCTTGCTCGACGAACCCTTCGCCGGCGTAGACCCGATCGCGGTGCTCGACATCCAGAAAACTATCCGCTTCCTCAAGGAACGCGGCATCGGCGTACTGATTACCGACCACAACGTGCGCGAGACCCTCGGCATCTGTGACCACGCCACCATCATCAGCGAGGGGCGGGTGCTCGCCAACGGCCCCCCTGTGGACATCATCGCCAACGAACAGGTTCGCCGGGTCTACCTCGGCGAGCATTTCCAGATCTGAGCAGCCATCGTACATGAAGCCCACGCTCCAGCTCAAACTCTCGCAACACCTGACCTTGACACCACAATTACAGCAGTCGATCAAACTGCTGCAATTATCGACACTGGAACTCAACCAGGAAATCGAACGCTTCCTGCTGGAAAATCCGATGCTCGAACGCGACGATCCCGGCATGAGCGAACCAGCGCCCCCTCCCCCGCCAAACCTGGCCGACGACAAGGAAAACCGGAACGAGAGCGCCGCCGAACCCGCCAGCAGCGATCAATCCTCCTACGAAGAGGGCATCGACTGGTCGAACACCGGCAACGGCGCCAGCAGCAAAAACGACGACGACGACACCGACTACAACGAAATCCAGGCCGCGAATACCACCCTGCGCGACCATCTCGACGCCCAGGTAGCGCTGTCGCCGCTCTCCGACCGCGACCGCATGCTGGTGCGCTTTCTCATCGAGGCGCTCGACGACGACGGTTACCTGCACCAAAGCCTCGAAGACCTGTGCGATCTCCTGCCGCCGGAACTTGGCTTCGATCTGGACGACCTCGCCATCGCGCTGTGCCACGTCCAACAACTCGAACCGGCAGGCATCGGGGCGCGTTCGCCGCAAGAATGTCTCGGGCTGCAACTGCGCGCCATGCCCGCCTCGCCCGCGCGCGACCTGGCACTTACCGTCGTCGAACAACACATCGAACTGCTGGCCGAACGCAATTTCGCCCAGATCAAGCGCTTGGCCCACTGCGATGACGCGGCCCTGCGCGAAGCGCAAACGCTCATCCGCAGCCTTGATCCCCACCCCGGCTCCCGCCATTCGGGCGAAGAAACCCGCTACGTGCTGCCCGACGTGGCCGTGCGCAAAATCCGCGGGCGCTGGGTGGTATTCCTCAATCATGAGGCCATGCCCAGACTGCGCATCAACCAGCTATACGCCAGCCTGTTGCGGCAAAATCGGGACCGGAGCAGCGGCCTCGCCGGGCAATTGCAAGAAGCGCGCTGGCTCATCAAAAATGTCCAGCAAAGATTCGACACAATTCTCCGTGTCTCGCAAGCCATCGTTGACCAGCAGCGTCAGTTCTTCGATCATGGCGAGGTGGCCATGAGGCCACTCACACTCCGGGAGATCGCAAATCAGCTGGAACTGCACGAATCCACCGTGTCGCGCGTGACTACGCAAAAATACATGGCAACGCCGCGCGGCGTGTTCGAACTCAAGTACTTTTTCGGCAGCCACGTCGCAACCGATACGGGCGGGGCGGCTTCCTCGACCGCGATTCGCGCCTTGATCCGGCAACTGATCGATGCCGAGGACAGGAAAAAACCTTTGTCCGACGTCAAGATCGCCGGTCTTTTGGGCCAACAGGGGATCATGGTCGCGCGGCGCACCGTCGCCAAATACCGCGAGGCGCTCAACATACCCCCCGTCAGCCTGCGTAAAACGCTTTAATCATAAGTGAGGAGTTAGCATGAATCTCAACATCACCGGGCATCATGTCGAAGTAACCGAAGCCATCCGCGGCTACACCGCTGAAAAACTCGACCGTGTCGTGCGTCATTTCGACAATGTCACCAGTGTTAACGTGATTCTGTCCATCGACAAGCTCAAGCAGAAAGCCGACGCCACCGTTCACGTGCGAGGCAAGGACATCCACGTCGAAAGCGTTGATACCGACCTCTACGCCGCCATTGATGCGCTTGCCGACAAACTCGACCGGCAAATACAGAAATACAAACAGAAAAGCGCCGGGTACAACCACGACTCGCACAAATTCGCGGTCGAACACTGAAAACTTTTCCCAGTTAGCCGACATCACGGCGGCCGCCGGAGCGGCCGCCCGCGCGAGCCAATCATCATGAGTCTTATCGCTCCCCTCCTGCCGCTGGCCAACATCGTGACCAGCCTCGACGCCAGCAGCAAAAAGCGCGTCTTCGAAGAAGCCGGTCTCCTGTTCGAAACACAACTGGGCATAGGCCGAGACGTCATATTCGACAAACTTTTCGCGCGGGAGCGTTTAGGCTCCACCGGACTTGGTCAAGGCATCGCCATCCCGCACAGCCGCGTCGCGGGGCTGGCCGAAGCGGCGGGCGCCTTCATCCGCCTCGCGGCACCGATTCCGTTCGACGCTCTCGACGGACGGCCCGTCAGCCTCGTATTCGTCCTGCTGGTGCCTGAAGAAGCCAACGACGCTCATCTCCAGCTTCTCTCGGAACTGGCAAGAATGTTCAGCGACCGCGCTTTCCGCGAACAACTGCTTGCCGCCTCCGATGCCGCCGCGCTTCACGCCCTACTGACCGGCTGGCAAAACAGCCCGGAAAACAACGCCCCCGCAAGCTGACCCCCTCCGGAAACCCCGTTTCTACCCGCAAGCCCCCACTGCCCCACAAGCCGTGCAGAAATCGCAGCCATCCTTGCGAATCACGGTATGGTTGCCGCACTCTCCAAACAATGCTATGTGCATTTTTTGAAACGGTATTCGCGCATGAAACCCCACGCCGATTCCGGGGACGCCGCTAGGCGCTTCAGCCAGGCAGGCGCAAAAAATGTGCTCCCGTCGATCCTGGCGGATCGTGTCTTGCTCATACCGTAAGTTGATGTTAGCATCCGTGAATATTCAACAATATGAATTTCAAAAGGGCTTCTCATGGTGACATTTTCGGCGGGTGCTCCCCCACAATGGAAGAGATGATCTGTCTGTATTTATACGATGACATCAAGCCGCCCGCGCCGGGCACGCTCAAGAGCAAAAAGGATGTCCTCGCCCTGGCGAAGCCCACGCGCCAGGATGT
>JAIRMC010000103.1 GCA_031258965.1 Azoarcus sp.
CGATTTTTCGAGCGCGGCGATCGATGATGGCAACGCGGCGGCTTCACATTCATTGGCGTAGCGTTGATTGCGCCAGACGCGGTGCAGTGAGGAAAGCTTGGCGACCTCGGCATCCACGCCGGCTTTTTCGATTACGAGCGGGTTGCCTGACGCCAGGGCTTTTACCTCGGCGTAGGAGAGTGTCGCCAATGCCACGTCCTCGATTGAGCGGATGCCATCTCCACGCATGACTTGCGCGATAAAGCGGGCTTTCGTCTCCAGTGTTTGCCAACTGTATGCATCGAAGGAATTCGCCGTGACGTAGCGAATGATCTCGACCTCTTCGCACTGATTGCCCTGGCGCAGGATACGTCCTTCCCGTTGTTCCACATCGCAAGGCCGCCATGGTGCATCGAGTTCATGTATCGCGGCGAGCCGATTCTGGACATTGGTGCCGACCCCCATCTTCTGGGTGCTTCCCATCAAAACCCGGATACGGCCCTCGCGGACGCTCTTGAAAAGTTTTGCCTTTTGCGCATCGGTACCCGCGTCGTGGATAAACGCGATTTCCTCGCCCGGAATGCCCGCTTCGATCAACCGTTCTCGCAGATCCTCATAGACGCTGAAACCATGGCCCCCTCTGGGCGCCGAAAGATCGCAGAACACCAGTTGAGTACCACGAAAATCAGCCGTGCGTTTCCAGATGGCATGGATTTCCCTCTTGCAGTGCGCGATCTTTCCATTTTCGTCGAAATCCGCCCACGGCGAAGTCAACCGGAAATCGAGTGCCGCCTTGCGGCCATCGTTCGTCACCGCCAGCATGTTGTCCTCCTTGGGATTGACATGGCCAGCGCGAATATTTTCGGCTCGCCCGACCAGCGTCTGCACAAACTCCCGCAGCTGCGGACTGGCCGGGCACGTCACGATGCGCGCTTTATCCCCTTTCAGCCTGGGTATCGGCAGATTCAGCATTTCGCTCGTCTGGATATCCGCCACTTCGCCGAAAATTGCCACCAACTCGGGGATATTGACGAAGCGCGCAAACCGCGTGTGCATGCGATAACCGCTGCCATCCGGGGCGATTTCCAGTGCTGTGACGCATTCGCCAAAAGTGGCCGCCCAGATGTCGAACTGTTGCAGCCCGAGTTCGACCAGCCGGGCAGGTTGCAGGTAGCGCATCATGGTATGTACTTCAGCTATGGTGTTTGCCACGGGCGTTGCCGTCAGGAAAACCACTCCCCGCTGGCGGCCGCCGTGCAATGCCATCGTGTAGCGCGTCTTCACGTAAAGGTCGAACGCGCGTTCGGAGCTCGTCAGTGGCAAGCCCGCAACCTGCATTTTCGAGAACCGGAATAAATTCTTGTAAAAATGCGCCTCGTCAATGAAAAGCCAGTCGATCCCCAGCTGTTCCCAGGCGAGGAGATCGTCTTTCTTGTCCTGTGCGGAAAGCTTGTCGAGCCGCGCCTGCCAGATCTTCTTCATCAGTTCGAGCTGCTTGATGATGCGGTTGGAATGGCCGTTGTCTGTTGCGGCAAGAGCGGCGAGCCGGATATCCTCCAAAATTTCCTCGATGAACTTCTTCATGTACTGACTGGAGGTCTTGATGCGCTCGAAGCTTGCGTGGGTAATGATGATCGCGTCAAAGTTGCCCGTGGCGATCCGGGACATGAATTCCCGCCGACGCTCGCCCGCCAAATCTTCCTTCGTTGCCATCAGCACCGAGGCTTGCGGATAGAGTCTCACGAACTCGGCCGTATACTGGCTCAACATGTGATTCGGCACGACATGGGCCGGTTTCGAGGCGAAACCGAGCCGGCGTAGCTCCATGCTGGCGATGATGCTCGTGGCCGTCTTGCCGGCGCCGACCGCGTGAAACAACCCCGTATTGCCCGATTGCACGATGCGCCACACGGCGTTGCGCTGATGCGGATGCAGATTGAAACAGCGCGAAAACCCAGGCAGCTTCAAGTGCGAGCCATCGAAGCTTCGCGCCCGGACGGCATTGAACGTCTCGTTGTAGAGCGCGCACAGGCGTTCCCTTCTTGTCACGTCCTCGAAAACCCATGAGGCGAATTTTTCCCTGATCAGCCCGAGTTTTTCCCGGGCGGCAAGGGTTTCGCTGGAATTGATGACATAACTGCCATGGAACGTATCGCGATCCTTCACCGTCGGAGTCTGCATATTCAGCGCACACTGCATCAACTGGATCGCATTCAGCCGGTGCGTGCCATATTTCTGGCTTGCCTTGAAGCTGTAGTGGACTTGCCATTCGTTGTAGAGGACCGTCCAAGCGCCCGCTTCGGCGCAATAGGCGACCGCGCACTCTTTGAGATTGAACACCTCGCGCGCGAACGCTTCCACATCCTGAACTGGAATCCAGATCGCGCCAAGGCGGGGCGAGATTTCGGCTGGCGAAAGATCCTTCGGCTGCACATGCTCCAGCGCCTCGGCGTTTTTCAGGTAATCGGGACCGCTCAAACGAGCCTGCCTGAGCTTGACGCGGACATTGCCTGACAGATATTCATCGGCGCTCTTCCAGGCTCCGTCAAAAGGATCGCGGAAAATGTGGCCGGCTTCCGCCAGCGCCGTCAGGACTTCCTCCGCAGGGGCGCCGAGCAGCCCGGCCATGTAATCCGGATCGATGCTGCCACGCCACTGTATAGAAGCGGCAAGCGCCGCTACCGGTTCGTCGGCCCTGCTCGGAGCGCTCACGCGAAGCAGCGTGCGCTCGGAGAAGATCGCCGCCTTGCGGGCGGTGTTCGTATCCTCGTCGAAGTATTCGAGAGACAAGAGCAATGGATAATCGGGATCGCTGCGGAAGGCCAGGGCGTTCGCGCGCGCCGACAGGTAGCCGTATTTTTTGACGTAGGCGTCGTAAGTGCCGTTCAGCCGCTTTCGCAATGGCGCCAGCGGCTCATCATTGTCGACCGCGAGCTGTGCATCGAGCAAAGCCCGGGCGCAATCGCGGATCGCGCACATACCCAAAATGCGTTCGCGCTGTGTTGCGTTGAAGGATGCGTGAACATCGACTGCCCCCTGTCCCACGACGCGATGGATTCGCCCGCAAACGATACGGTAAGCACCGGGACGACCAGCGGTTTTCGGCGAGGGGATGACACGGGACATTGCCGCGTCGCTTGTCCCGGCTGGCGTGTAAACACCTTCTGGCAACAACGAGAGGCTTGCGTGCAGCGCTGCTTGCAGGTCGCCATCGAACACGGCGAAGGGGATCCTTTCGTAGCCGTTGCTCTCCTTGCGAAGCCGTCCGATCAGCCAGCGCGGATCGGTGGCGAACCATTTGTTTATCGTGAACTGATAACAGGCTTGACTTGGATCAAGCCTCTCTTGAGGCGCCGCCACCTGTTCCATCCATTCTCGTTCAGCCAGGGCTATGTTCTCGCATCTCTGCCCGCGTTTTTTGAGAAACAGGATGTCGCTCTGAACCTGAGTACCGGCGATCCCGGCGAAGGTTCCGCGAGGCAGGCGGATCGCGCCAAGCAAGACAGCTTGCGAGGCCAGATACCGGCGTACCGTGGGAGACGATGCTTTCATCGTGTACGTACTGGTGATGAGGCATACCAGCCCGCCAGGACGCACGAGATCGAGCGAACGCGCAATGAAATAGTTATGGATGCTGAACCCCGCGTAAGGCCGGTTTTCCAGACTGTTTACCTTGTACTTGCCGAACGGCACGTTGCCGATGGCCAGATCGAACCATCGTTCCGGAAAATGTGTCTGCTCGAACGGGGCGATATGAACGTCCACGCCGGATGGCGCATAGAGCGCGCGCAGGATGCGGCCTGACAGTTGATCGATTTCCACGGCGCAGACACGGCTCTTTTCGGCCAGGGCCAGAGGCATGGCGCCAATGAAGTGCCCAATGCCTGCCGCAGGTTCCAGCACGCGGCCACCCTTGAATCCCAGGCGTTCGAGCGCGGCCCACATCGCTTCGATCACGACGAGCGATGTATAGTGGCTGTTGTTGACTGAGGCGCGCGCCGATTCGTAATCGCCGGGATCGAGCATCGCCTGCAAACGGTGCGCCCGTTCGACCCAAGCTTCGTCATTGCTGCCGAGATTGAACGCTGCCGGCATGCTGCCCCAGCCGGTGTAACGCAAAAGTACCTGCCGCTCGGCTTCGGTCGGCGTGCGTCCTTCAGCTTCGACTTTTGCGAGCGTCTCGATTACCGCATGGTTCGCCTCGAATTTGGCGCTCAGGCTCGCCAGGCCGTCCAGATCGGATGAAACGATGCGGGATGGAAAGGCCGGTTTTTCTGGCGCGCTTGCAACAAGCGCAGGGCGCCAATTCCGCGGCGCGGGGGAAATCGTTTCCAGCGCCAGCACATTGGCCGACGCCATTGGCGCAAGCGCGAGTGGCTCGATGGGTTCGACTGGCAGTGGCGTCTGTACGAGCGGCACAAAATCGACCGCATCGGCAACACAGGGCATTGCGGCCGAGCCTGGATCGGGATCAAAGCCTGGAAGCCACAATGTCGCTGCGGCGGCGGCTTTTCTGCTCATGAATGGGACTCCGGATAAAAAAGGAGTCCCGCCCCATGAGGAGTGGAACTCCTCGATGAGGGTGAAGAAACCGCCCAGACGTTTTGCGCGCGGGCGAGTACTATCGGTGCGGGTCACGACCGCGACGCCGGATCAACCGGACTTCATACCGTCGAACGGCGGTATTGAAGGCTTTGCAGACGCGATGTCTGCAAGTAGCACAGTCAAGTATGGGCGTGGCGGGAGAGCGCCTCAAGCGGTGCGGACGAGACGAAAATCAGAAATGTCCCGTATTGGACTGCTTCGGGGTTTTGGTAACAGCAGGCGCAACCATTAGACGGGAAACGCCGGATAGCTTACGATGCAGCGTATTTTGCGTTCGTATCCCGCAGCCGGTTTGCACGTCGCATTATCCCTGGCGCAGTCGACAATCGTGCAAGCCAGGAATCCCTGTGGGCGCACTTCCCAAGAATTCGTCGCATAAAACGAAACCAAGCGGAAATGATGCGCTTCGATACAACCCGAATCCTGTCCAATATCAAACCATTGCTTTTCGTTTCTTCGGCGGCAGGCTTGTTGGCTTCCCGGTAGTGCGATAACTTGGCAGAAAGGGCGGCGGCGTGGCTTTTCCACTGTCACCGATGTCGTATATACCTTTCCCGGCATCATTTGCCGGGCGGCGCAGCCGTCACCTGCACTGGATTTTCGAGAGCGGCAACCTACGCTTTCCGGCTTGGCTACTCCTCATCCGCGCCTCACCGATTTCATGGTATAGGCCGCTGTTTCCAATCCTCGAATGAAGCTGCTGCCACCCCAGGAAGTGGGGGTGGTCACGTAATGCTTGCCACTTTACCGCTTCCTTGGCGATCGCCCCCGTTGTTGACCCGAGCGACCGCGACCACGTAGGTCATGACTTCTTTTCGTCAGGAGCAAAACATGCCTACCACGATAGCCTCGAATACGCTTCAATCGCCTTCGCGTCCGGTTCTGCCCGGCACGGGGTTCATCCGCGAACGTCGCTTGTTGGAATATGTGCCGTTCTCTCATGCCACCTTGTGGCGCCGCGTCAAAGAAAAGACCTTTCCCGCACCAATCAAGCTTTCGGAGCGGGTCACGGTGTGGCGTTTGGAGGA
>JAIRMC010000128.1 GCA_031258965.1 Azoarcus sp.
CAGAAAGGGAATGCCAGCCATGTCATTACCGGCAAGGCGTATTTCACGAACTGGTCGCCCGATGTGAAAATCGAGGGGCTGAACGTGTGCCGCCATGTCGATCCCATGACGCATAACCATAGCTGAGAGAACAGGGATGGTCACACCTAGGAGGAAGGGCGGAAAAGACACTGGTGCGTCGGGGCAGTCGGCTTCCTCTACTCCCGCCGCCTCTACGGAAAAAGGCCCCGCCAATACCCCAGCCCATATATACCTTGATACGGCCAATTTCAGGAAAGTATGTGACAAGGAACTGAAAAAAATCCAGGATGCCTGCAAGCCCGATAATCCCAAGAAGCTCTCCATGGCCGACAAGCTCATGGGTGAGAAAGCAGCCAGTAAAATCAACGAAATAAAGAATAAGATCGCCCAAAAAGGCGCGGCCCAATGGGTACTGGATCACTGCGATGGTTTGTATATCAAGCCCATTTCGCCCGAGGCTGCGGGAGACAAGGCCAAGGCGATTGGCGAAATCGCGGGGAAGCTCCAAGAACTGGACACCAGAAGCCTGGAAGCGCAAGTGATGGCAGAAGTCCGCAAGCGTCTGAATGTTGCGGTAGAGGCGCTGGAAACCGCCATAGTGGATGCAGCGGAGGCGGCGGCGATTCGTTCGGCGGCCAAAAAGGCGGGCAGTTGGGGGATTGGCACGCTATTCGGCCCCGTTGGTCTGGTGGTGGCCGCCATATTTAACACGGTCGACACGGCCATTTCGGCGGCGCAGTTGGCAAACAAATTGAGCGATCTCAGGGAGGAGCTGATGGGCCTGAAAAAGATCGTCGAGGAATTGCCCGGAAAACTGCAAGGGATTGTTGATGAAGCGGCGAAAAACCCGCAGAAGGCGGTCGCGGACGTCATGTCCATCATGTCGCGGCTCAACGATTGCATGCGGGCGCGGCGTTGCCAGCTTGTACCGATGAAAGAGACGCACGAAGGCAACAAGTCCAATTGTGATGATGTGAACGATAGCGAAAAAGAGTCGATCGAGGTTTCCGGCCCATCCACGGGAAAAGGCTGCTGTCCGGGACAGACCGGGCACCATGTCCTGCCTGGCGCCATGTTTAAGGATTGCACTGCCTACAAGACATGGAAATCGGGCGGATGTCCGCATCAGAGTGCGCTGACCATTTGTGTCGAGGGAGTGAATAATAGCCATGGATCGCATGGACAGATGCATGGACAACTGGGAGCGCAATTAGAGAAGAAATACCCTGGCGGCAAGATCAGTCTTGACGACGCCATCGACGAAGGGGTAGAGTCCGTGCGCAAGGTTTTTCCGGAATCGGGTTGTAGAAAAGCGTGCTTGAGAGCACAGTTGGAGAAATTCTACGAGCCTTTCAAGGGTTGTTCGCCACTGATCGCCAATCCGGGTAAGAGCCGTGGTGGTGGTAACAAGGGCGGCAAAAGTTAACGAGGTCTATCATGATGAACAAAAAAAATTTCGACCGTTTTTTCCGCGGCTTTCACTTTGTAGGCTGCGCGGTACGTAGCCGTTCCATTATCTATCTCCTGGGGCGAGAGCTATACGATCTGGAAGAAGGGGAGGAAGATCCGGAAGAAGGAGATGTCAAAAAACTTGTGGCTAACATTTTTCTTGATGAACCAGAAGATGAACGATATGGGGCATCAGTTTTGACAGGCTTTAGAATATGCAATATGGCTGTATCGCAGCATCCCAATCCACACTCTGTGACCATTGATTTCGGTGGAGGAGTGTATGTACGGGGCGGTGGCGTAGTAGATACAGAACCACAAATCCTCTACGACGACGACAAAGGGCCGCAGCGTGGAGGCGTCTTGAAACTGCGCAGCATTGAAGGCTATGTTTACGGCGTCGGTGGGCGGCGAAGCGTTTGCCGACGTGAAGGTTTCAATCAATGGGCGCCGATCTGGAATGAACTGCCCTTGCCCAAGGTTAAGCGGAACGTAGAATACGAAGATTATGGTTTCTCGGACATAGACGGTTTTTCAGTCAATGATCTGTATGCGGCGGGCGGCAGAGGCGATGTCTGGCATTTCGATGGTCAATGCTGGCGGCAAATACCATTTCCAAGCAATGTAGATTTATATAACGTTTGCTGCGGCGGTGATGGTCAGGTCTATATTGCCGGAAGCGGCGGCTGTTTGTTCCAGGGACGCGACGATCGCTGGCGGCAGATCGACAAAGGCTGCACCAGCGGCTGGTTCAATGACATGGTGTGGTTTCAGGATCGGATTTGGGCAACCAACGATTACGGCATTAAAGCGTGGTCGGGTAAACGCATGGAATCGCCCCAACTGCCTGACTTCGTACGCAGCAGTACCGGCTACATGGCCGCGGGCGATGGCGTGATGGTCGTGGCCGGTATGTATGGCGCAAGCATGCACAGCGGGAAAGAATGGATTTCGCTGGTGGATTTGCTGGATTTGTATGAACGTTACGGTCGATGAACCACGCCGAATCCGCCTTCCTGGTCATCCGCTCCTTGCTTGAGCGCCACATAGGCGACGCTGCCTTCTACTGGCAGCAGCACGACCAGTCAGCCCACTCGGCATTGATCGGCTTGCAAGCTCTATGGCATTTCGACCGTCTGTTGAACGCGCATCTGAACGGCGTACGCACGGCGGGCGAGGCGGGCTGGCAACTGGCCTTGCAGGCGCTTGAACGATGGGGCGGCGCGGGAGAGCTATTCGTCTGCGCCACGCTGGCGTTGGAACAGCGGCGCGAAGCATGGCAACAACCCGTTTTCGCCGCTGTGCAACGCAACCCCGTGTGTTTGCTGCGCGGTCTCATCAGTGCAACGCTGTGGCTGCCGATCAGACCGAGGCGGGAATTCATCGAACAATGGAGCCGTCCTGACGCCACGGAACTCATGCAGACAGCGGCATGGTGCGTCCTAGCCCGTTGCGGCGGCGTAGCGGATGGGCAGGCGCTTCAAACGCGTTTCGACAAGGCGTTGCGCCATCCCGGGCTGTGGGTGCGCGCCGCGGCGTGCCGTGCCAGTGCGTGCCTGCGGCTAACCGAACAAATACCCGCCTGTCTGCGCGATGAAGCTGGCGAAGTCGCAGTCGAAGCCGCCATTGCCTTGCAACGCGCGGGCAGCGAGCAAGGCCGGGCGAAGTTGCAAACGACTGTCATTGGCGTGGCGGGTTATCTTGACAAACTCGGTGCCCATGACCGTCAGCGCGCGCAGCATCGACTGGAACGCTGGCTGCGCTATCTGGCCCTTTCGCTGCCGCCAGCAAGTCCGGATGTGGAAAACCTGCTCGCACAACTGCCGCCCCGACTGAGACTGTCATTTATTCTGCATCATGGCGACGCGGCCTGGTTGCCGCTGGTGCGGGAGCAAATGTACAACCCGGAATGCGCGCGCCTGGCCGGGCGGGTGTGGTCGATTCTGGTGGGCGTCGATTTGGAAACGCACGGGCTGGCTTTGCCCATCCCGTCCAGAGATGCTGGACGCGAATTTCCCACGGACAACCTGGACCTTGGCCTTCCCATGCCCAACGAACGTGCCGTGGCGGGTTTCGGCTTGTCGTTGCCGGAGGGGCAAAGAACCTTGTTGGGGCGGTCTTTGGACAGACTGGACAGGTTGGATTTATACGCGCTGTTGCGCAACGCGCCGCAAAACGTGCGCTGGATAGCGGCCAGGCATCTGGAGCAACGGGAAAGTTTTACGTTTAATACCAGCGCGCCCGCGCGGGAGCAGTCTGAAACCATGGAACGCCATTTCCGGGGATGATATGAGCGGCCTGTTCGACCCATGGAACGATGCGGCATTCATTGCGGGCAAGCTCAGATCGCCAGCGAATCGCCTGATCGTTATCATCGGGGCGGAAAGCTGGTGCGAGAAATGCAGGAATCTCAAACCGCATTTCGAGGAATTGGCCCGGCAGGCGCCTGCCCAGGACATCATGCTGTGGTTCGATCTGGAAGAGCATCAGGAATTCTTAGGGCAATACATTCCGGAGTCACTACCGGAAATGCTGATTTACAGGAATACGCACCTGGCCGCGCGCAGCCTGTTGCCGGATGGCAATAGAGAATCCCTGCTTGCGGCCTTACAGACAACGTGCCTGGACCAAGCAGGGGAAAACGATCCTGGCATAGCCCGGAGATTGGCGCGGGAAGACTGGGCCTGATCATGACACATCTTATCAACATGAATTGGCATGGGTTTGCTCCCCTCGGATTCTCACCATCGCAAATCAAGGAATACCAGCCGTGCATCGCGCCCTGACCACCCTCCCTGTTTGGTAAAACCTGAATGACTGAACCAGCACGCTTTATCTTGGATCCGATCCAGTAAATGCCAGGATTAAACAAGGGGTCACAGCGCAGGGTTCGCAGGGCCGCGTGAATCTGGCGGGCGGAATCAAGGGGGGCATGAGGCCGCTGGAGGAAAGGGAGACGAGGGCCGTCAGCTTAGTCCGGTCGCGCTGTTGTCGGCGCAGGCACGGGAAAAGAGCGCGGCGGGGCGTCAAATAGCCTATTATAAGTAGCCTGTGTCTTCCGCCGCCTTCGCCCGCCCTATCGCCGTTCTGTCATGTCCACCTCACCGTCTGCCGTCGTCCTGCTCTCGGGCGGACTTGATTCCGCGACTTGTCTTGCCATTGCCCGCGACCGGGGTTTCGATGCTTATGCTTTATCTGTTGCTTATGGCCAGCGACACGCCGCCGAACTAGATGCCGCGCGCCGCGTCGCCCTTGCGCTCGGCGCGCGCGAGCATCGCTTGGCGCATGTCGAACTCGGCCAGTTTGGCGGCTCGGCGCTCACGGATTCCCGCATCGCGGTACCCGAGGGCCGCGAAAGCGGCGACATCCCGGTGACTTACGTCCCGGCCCGCAATACCGTGATGCTGTCGATGGCGCTGGCCTGGGCCGAAGTACTCGGCGCGGGGGATATTTTCATCGGCGTGAACGCCGTGGATTACTCTGGCTATCCTGATTGCCGCCCGGAATTTATCGCGGCATTCCAATCCGTAGCCAAGCTTGCCACGAAGGCGGGCGTGGAAGGCCGCCCGTTCACCATCCATGCCCCGCTGATAACGCTTTCCAAGGCCGGGATCATCCGCCTCGGCACTGGGCTGGGGGTCGATTATGGGCTGACTGTCTCGTGCTACCAGGCCGATGAACAGGGGCGGGCCTGCGGTCACTGTGGTGCCTGTCGATTGCGCCGCGCCGGATTTGCGGCAGCCGGTATCGCCGATCCAACACTGTATTGCCAAATAATCCATACCTGAGGATGGCCCGCGCGGAATCTCTCTCACTGTGTTCCGTCGATTCCAGTATAGAGTACATCCAATGGTCAATTTCCGGCAGCCACGCGGTATCCCCAGCTCTTTCCCGAGAACAGGCCGCTATCATCAGACAAGAAAAATGGAAAAACAAAAACCGGCAGCCTCGCTCCATAAACGGTTTCATGGAGACAATTATTCGAGCAATGTCCTGTCTCCCATGGCCGCCTCCGTTGTCGCCGATGACATATCGGCGACAACGCTTTACCCCAATATCGTCGAGCAGGCCTCCAACGCCATCGTATTGGTCGATGGGAAAGACAGGGTCATCCTATTCAATGACGCCGCCGGGCAATTGTGGGGGCGCGACAAGGACGAGGTCATTGGCGGCAGCATTTCGCGCTTGATGCCGCCCATGAAAGGCGGCCATACGCTTGGCCAGTCCGAGATCGACCACCTCATCGGGCATAATGTGGAATTGCCCATCGAACGGCCCAACAAGACGCGGGTATGGGCCGAAATATCCGTTTCCCGCATCCAGGTCATGGGCGAGGCCATGTGCCTGATTATCGCCAGGAACATCACGCTTTCCAAGGTGCATAAAGCCTTTCGCTATCAGGTGTTGCGCACCATGGCGCAAACGGACTCGCTGGCGGAGATCATGGCGCTGCTTTGCCAGGAAATACAGCGCATCGCGCCGGAAATTTCCGCCACCGTCACGCAGATCGACAGCGAAGGACGCCTGCGTTCCCTGGCCGCGCTGGATTTTCCGCAGCACGCGGCCCTGATCGACGGCATCGAAACCGGCCCCAGGGCATCGTCCCAGGCCATCGCGGCTTTTCGCGGCGAACCCGTGCTGGTCAGGGACATCGAACACGATCCGGGCTGGAGCGTCGGCAGGCAGGAAACGCTGGCGCTGGGTTACAGGGCATGCTGGTCGATGCCGATCAAGACGCGCGATGGCCGCACGATCGGTATCCTGACGTTTTATTACCGCGTATGCCGCAGGCCAAACAAACTGCACACGCGGCTGGCCGAAATCGCCGTTTCCCTGTGCGTGCTGGCGATGGAGCGGGCGGCATCGTTCTCCCGCATCCACCATCTGGCTTTTTTCGACGATCTCACCGGCCTGCCCAATCGCAGCCTGCTGCACATCCAGGCCAGCCAGGCCATTACGCAGGCCGCCCGCAACAACGAGCAACTGGCGGTATTGTTCATCGACATAGACCGCTTCAAGAAGGTCAACGATTCTCTCGGGCATCCCGCCGGAGATGCTTTGCTGCGCACCGTCGCGTCCCGGCTGCGCGAGGCGACGCGCGAGTTCGACATCCTCGGACGCTACTCGGGCGATGAGTTCATCGTCGTCCTCACCCAGTGCGACAGCGTGCATGCCAGCGAACTTGCCGGGCGCTTGCTTGTCGCGCTCTCGGCCCCGTGCCGGATCGGTGAAGTCACCCTGAATCCGGCGGCCAGCATCGGCATCAGCCTGTTTCCCAATAATGGCCGAGACATGGACGCCCTGATTCACGAAGCGGACATGGCCATGTACCAGGCCAAGCAAAAGGGCCGTGGTTGTTTCAGCTTCTTCAGCGGACAGTTGAACCAGATCGCCAAGGAGCGCCTCACGCTCGAAACCGCCCTGCGAGACGCGCTCATGGGCAACGAGCTGGAAATCCATTACCAGCCGCAAATCAATATCGAGACCCACCAACTGCACGGTATCGAGGCCCTGGTGCGCTGGAACAATTCTCCTTTGGGGGAAATCGCCCCCAGCCGCTTCATCCCGCTAGCGGAAGAAAGCAATTTGATCAGTTCCCTGAGCCAGTGGGTACTGAACGAGGCATGCCGCCAGCTCGCACACTGGCGTCAAAACGGGCTTGCCATTCCGTCGGTGTCGGTCAACCTGTCGCCTACCGATTTCCACAACCTGAACCTGAAGCTGCCCCAGTACCTTGAAGCCATTCTCCGTTCCCACGGCTTGCAGCCAAGCGATCTGCTGATCGAAATCACCGAGGGCGTGCTGATGGATTCCAATCCGGGCACGATGAGAACCCTCCACGAAATCCACGCGCTCGGCGTGCGCCTGTCCATCGACGATTTTGGCACCGGCTATTCCAGCCTCGGCTACCTGCGCCATCTGCCGGTGCATGAACTCAAGCTTGACCAGTCTTTCGTGCGCGACCTCAACCGCGACCGCGCCACGCGCGCACTGACCAACGCCGTCATGCACATCGGCGACAGTATGGAACTGACAATCATCGCCGAAGGCGTCGAGCACCCGACACAGCGCAATCTGCTCAAGGCCCAAGGCTACCAGATCGTCCAGGGGTTCCTGTTCTCCCCGCCCCTGCCGCCGACGGCGCTGGAACGCTGGCTCGACGAAAACCTTTCTTTCACACAGTGGGAATAAAAATCCCGGCAGCCCGCCCCGGCGCGCAAGGCTGCCGGGAACGAAAAAGACGGACGTTGGAGCAGTTTAACTTATAGAAAATCAACTTGATGAGGCTCATATTCGACCCATCGTCATTGCGAGGAGCGTAGCGAGTCAGCCCCGGACAATTTTCAACACGCGGATTAAATGAAACAAAGAGACCATTTTGTCGATCATTTATTACAAATTGGGAGAAGAAGGGGTGGAATGGTTGCTGGCGGCGAGCATCGAGGCGGCCAGGAAGGGGGGATCATCAACGAGCGCAGCCTGGACAAAGTGATCGTCGACCCCATGTCGGCAACGGCCCGAAACGGCCCGACAACAGGCGGGCAAGCACTGCCGCTTCACCTGCTCTGCCTCGCCTGCGACCTCGCCTTCCTTCCAGCCTCTCATTCGGCTTTTTTCCCCAACCTTCTTCCATTTTGCTCCTCGGAGTGGCAATCCATGGCGTGCATCCGCACGACCTCTCCACTCGTGGATTGCCGCGCTCCGCTCGCAATGACAAGGGTAGGGTTTGAAAACGACCAAGGAGGTTTTGAAAAACGAATAGGGACGTTTTTCAATCCGTCGCTGTTTTGCCACAATACGCGGCGTTCGTGCGATGGCCCTGCTCCTCGCCCAGGCAAGGACGATACGCCAGGACGTAGAGGTCGACAAAAACCGGTTCATGGTACAGGGATGCTTGAGCGCTGTCGGATCGCACGGTTCATTAACCCGGCGATCATGGGCGGTGGCCGTTTTTCCATGATGGTGTTCTCCAAGTCGCATTCGTGCATCAGCGGGTATTCCTTCCCTTTGTTCCACCCACGCCGTGCCGGAACGCGGGCTGGCCACAAACGCCGTCGGCGGGTTTCCGCCTGGCTTCCATTCCCCGATAATCATGGTTTCGCTCCGACGGACGACGCCGCCGCATGCTTTCTACCCATATCGTTTTCGACCTCGATGGCACGCTGATCGACTCTGCCGCCGCGATTCTTGCCAGTTACCGCGCGGCCTTTGCCGCATGCGGTTTCGTTCCGGCGCGGCGCATTGACGCGAACATCGTGGGGCCGCCGATCAATGAAACCTTGCGCCTGCTGACTGGCAACGGCGATCCCGCACTGATCGGGCGGCTTGCCGCCGCTTTCCGGCAAAGTTACGACGAAGGCGGGCTGTTGGAAACCGCCGCTTATCCCGGCATCGACGAGTTGCTGGCAGCCCTGCGCGAGATGGGGCGCGTGCTGCACATTGCCACCAACAAACGCATCCTCCCCACCCGGCGGATTCTCGACCATCTGGGTTGGCGCGATGATTTCGATACGGTTTATGCGCTCGACCTGTTTACACCGGGGTTGCCCGACAAGGCGGCGATGATTGGCCGTTTGCTCGCCGACCGCCGCATCGGGGCGGCGCAGGCGGTTTATGTGGGAGACCGCAGGGAAGACGGTATGGCCGCCGAGGCCAACGGGCTGCCTTTTATCGCCGCGGCCTGGGGCTATGGCGGGCCGTGCGCGGAGGCGATGGTCGCGCGCTGGCGCGTGGCGGCGACGCCGTATGAACTGGGGCGGATTTTACTAGACAGACAATGATCCGACAGCTTGTACTCGTCATTCCCGGCCTACTCTGGCCCGCGCCGCAAACCCGCCGCCCCGCGCAGGATGTGCCGCTTGCGGCGCTCTCTCGCCTGCTCGGGCGCGGGCAGCGGCGGATCATCCCCGCCGCGCAGCCGGAACACCTGCTGGCGCGACTTTTCGGGATCGACGATGAAGCGCCGCCACTGGCCGCCCTGCGGCGGTTGGGCGAGGACAGGGGCGATAGCGCCATCTCGCCCAACCGCCCTGGCACGCACTGGCTCTGCGCTGATCCGATGAATTTGACAATGACGCGAGAATACTTGTTGGCGGGGGATTTTGTCGATGGCGAGATCGACGCCGCCGAAGCCGATGCGCTATGCGCCGCGCTCAATCAGGATATCCCCGGTCTCGGACGATTTTCCGCAGTCACGCCAACGCGCTGGTATTTGCGGATCGACCGCCCACCCGTGGCGCGCTTTGCTTTATTGCACGAGATCATTGGCCGCCCGATCCAGGATTTTCTGCCCGAAGGCGACGAGGCCGATGCCCGCTTTTGGCGGCACACTTTGAATGAAATACAAATCGCGCTCCACAACCATCCCGTAAACAGGGTACGCGAGGCCGCCGGGCGGCGCATGATCAACAGTCTGTGGTTCTGGGGCGCGAGCGCGCACGCAGCGCCCGATGCCGCGCCAAGCGCACCGTGCCCGGCGATACAGACGCTCGACCCCATGGGGCGCGGGCTGTCGCGCGCCGCCGGGATCGAACCCGGTTCGCCGGATGTGGGCGCGGCGCTGGAGGGCAGCACACTGGTTACGCTGGATACTCTCGCCGCGCCCGCCCGACGTCTCGACCTCGACGCCTGGCAGGCGGCGCTCGCCACGCTGGAGAACGGTTGGTTCGCGCCCATCGCCACGGCGCTCGACGCCGGAACGCTGCACCGGCTGGAACTGCTTGTCCCAGGCGACTATTACAGCTTTTCCCTTGTGCTCAGCGCCCGTTCGCGCTGGCGTTTCTGGCGCAAACCCTTGCTCCTGGACGATCTGCATGCCTTGAACGCTTCTTCCCGCCCCACACCGCCAAGAAAATGAGCATTATCCATCCCCGCGAAATTCCGTCGCGCCCCTTCTCCGTACTTGCTGCCGCGGGCGTTCCGCCCCTGCTTGCCCGTCTTTTCGCCGCGCGCGGCGTCTCCGAGCCTTCGGCCTTGGATCTTTCGCTCAAGGCGCTGTTGCCCCCGGCGGCGCTCACTGGCGCGAATGATGCCGCTCAATTGCTGGCCGACGCCATCGAAAGCGGCGCACGCATGGTGATCGTGGCCGATTACGATTGCGACGGCGCTACCGCCTGCGCGGTCGGCGTGCGGGCGTTGCGCGCGCTCGGGGCCGATGTGCATTATCTGGTGCCCGACCGCGTCACCCTCGGCTATGGCCTGACGCCGCCAATGGTGGAACTCGCGGCCAAGCTCTCGCCCGAAGTGCTCATCACTGTCGACAACGGCATCGCCAGCCTTGAAGGTGTCGCGGCAGCGCGCGCGCTCGGGATGAGCACGGTCATCACCGACCACCATCTGCCCGGCGCGGCGCTGCCCGAGGCGGATGTAATCGTCAATCCCAATCAGCCCGGCTGCGGTTTTCCGAGCAAGGCATTGGCCGGTGTGGGCGTGATGTTTTACGTGATGCTGGCGCTGCGGGCCGAACTGCGCGAGCGCGGCGCGTTCGCCGCCGGGCGGGAACCCAATTTCGCCGATCTGCTTGATCTCGTCGCCCTCGGCACCGTGGCCGATGTGGTCAGGCTTGACCACAACAACCGCATTTTCGTCGCGCAGGGTTTGCAGCGCATGCGCGCCAACCGCATGCAGCCCGGCATCCGCGCCCTGTTCGCGGTGGCCCGGCGCGACGCCGCGCGGGCAAATGCGTTCGATCTCGGATTTGCCCTCGGCCCCCGGCTGAATGCCGCCGGACGGATCAAGGATATGAGCCTGGGCATCGAATGCCTTGTCACCGATGACGAGGCGCGCGCGCTTGCCCTCGCGCGTGAACTCGACCAGCTCAATGGCGAGCGGCGTGAAATCGAGGCCGGGATGCAGGAAACCGCGCGGTTGTATCTCGAAAATCTGGACATCAACGAATGCGCCGGTATCACTTTGTTCGAGCCGGACTGGCATCCCGGCGTGGTGGGACTCGTCGCGGGCCGCGTCCGCGAAAAGCTGCATCGCCCCACGATTGCTTTCGCGCCCGGCCAGGACGGCGAGCTGAAAGGCTCCGGGCGCTCGATCCCCGGCCTGCATCTGCGCGACGCGCTCGAACTCGTCGCCCGCCGCGAGCCCGGCCTCGTACTGCGTTTCGGCGGGCACGCCATGGCCGCCGGTCTCAGTATCCGCGAAGAAAAGCTGCCGGATTTCCGCACCGCTTTCGAGGAAACAGCCGCCAGCCTGCTCGACCCCGCCGACCTGCAACAGCGCATCGACACCGACGGCGCATTGGAGAGTGCCGACATCACCCTTGAGGCCGCCCGCCTGTTGGCGCGCGAAGTCTGGGGGCAGGGCTTCCCCGCGCCGACGTTCGACAATGTTTTCCATGTGGAGCGGCAACGCATCCTCAAGGACAAACACCTCAAGCTCGAACTCTCGCTCGGCGGCGCGCGCTTCGAGGCGATCCGCTTCGATCACGCCGATCGCGCGCCCGACATGATCCGCGCGGTCTACCGGCTGGACATCAATGAATTCCGGGGGCTGTCAAACGTGCAGCTGATGCTGGAGCATCTCGAGGCGGCCTGAAAGACGGTCGCATTTGCATTGCGGCATTGCGCGAAAAAACGGGCCGTTTTTGGCGGCCCGTTTCGTCTGTCTGCCGCCTTTCACTTTTCGAGCAGGCTGCGCAGCATCCAAGCGGTTTTTTCATGGATTTGCAGGCGCTGGGTAATCAGGTCGAGCGTCGGTTCGTCACTCGCCTTGTCGGCCAGCGGCGCCACGCCGCGCGCGGTCTTGGCCACGCCTTCATGTCCATGGACAAGCAAGCGGATCATCTTTTCCGCGCCAGGCACGCCTTCGGGCTGGGTCAGGCTGGCGAGTTTCTCGAATTCCTTGTAGGAGCCGGGCGCCGGGAAGCCCAGGGCGCGAATGCGCTCGGCGATCAGATCGACCGCCGTGGCCAGCTCGGTGTATTGCGTCTCGAACATTAGGTGCAAGGTGTTGAACATCGGCCCGGTGACGTTCCAGTGGAAGTTGTGCGTCGTCAGATACAGGGTATAGCTGTCGGCAAGTACCCGCGACAAGCCTTCCGCGATCTTGGCGCGATCCTCTTTTTTGATGCCAATGTCTATTTCCATTTCATCCTCCGTTTGTTCAGGTTCCAGGATCCGGCAGGCCGACGGCTTGCTCCGGTTCGCATATGCTAGCCCTATCGCGCTGGAATGACCAATTAGTTGAGCGTATTTGCACAATAGGTCATTGTTATTGGTTCATCTGGAACGGTCAGTGTCTTTCCATCGAGCAGCCTTTTTCATCCCCCCGCTCCGGCGCTTCCCGCGCCGGAGCGGGGCCGATTGCTTGCACGCCGGGCAGGTTGCTGTCGAGAATTGCCGCGCGCAGGATGTCGATTGCGCTATTGCGCGGGTAAGTCACCCGCCAGGCCAGCACCACCCGGCGCGATGGCTCGGGCGGGATGAAGGGACGCACGGCCACCAACGGATTGCTGGCTTCCAATTCGTCCGCCGCCGTGCTCGGCAGCACCGTCACGCCGAGACCGGAAGCGACCATGTGGCGTATGGTTTCGAGCGAGCTGCCTTCGAGCGTGCGTTGCAGGCCGCTGACGTTCTGGCATTGGGGGCAGACTTCCAGCACCTGGTCGCGGAAACAGTTGCCTGCCCCGAGCAGCAGAAGTTGCTCATCGGCGAGCGTGTCGGGGGGGATTTTCGCCCGCCCAGCCCATGGATGCGCGGCGGGAAGCAGCACACGGAAAGGTTCGGCATACACCGGCTGCGTGACGATGCCCTGTTCCTCGAACGGCAGGCTGACGACGATGACGTCAAGCTCGCCGCGCTTGAGCAGTTCGGCCAACCGGGAGGTGTAGTTTTCCTGGATGATGAGCGGCATGCGCGGCGCGCGCTGGTGTACCCGCGGGATCAGGCGCGGCAGCAGATAAGGGCCGATGGTGTAGATTACGCCCACGCGCAGCGGCCCGGCGAGCGGGTCTTTTCCGGCGGCGGCGATCTCTTCAATGTGATTGGCTTCGCGCAGCACTTTTTCGGCCTGGGCAACGATGCGGCGTCCGGTTTCGGTGATCTTGAGTTCGATGGCGCCGCGCTCGAAAAGCGGGATGCCAAGTTCTTCTTCGACCTTTTTGATTGCCACCGAAAGTGTCGGCTGCGAAACGTGACACCGTTCGGCGGCGCGCCCGAAATGCCGTTCGTGCGCCAAGGCGACGAGATAGCGCAAATAAGTCAGGGTCATTCCTGTTTCCCGATATATCTTGAGGAAACGCTGAACAAGCGCCATTGCGAGGCGCGAAGCGCCGTGGCGCGCCATGCGGCCCGTGGATCGCCGTGCTTCGTTTGTAATGACGATGGCTTAATCAGCATTTTCTTGATAAACTGCGTATTCCACGCATCCCCCGGCGCGAGAGAATGCGCCCTCCACGGATTTATCGCAAGAAGGGATGCCATATTCGTGCGCGGGATTTGCCGCCCCGTGAAGAAACTGGCAGCATTTCGGGAACAGCGCGCGGGAAATGCCGTCAAATGTCGCTGTCGCTACCCACTGGGGCGGCCTGTATCTTTCAATCGTTTTATCGAGGAACGTCAATGAAAAAAACCCTTGCCGTCACGGCCCTGGCCTTCGCCCTGGCCGCCTGCCTGCCTGAAAACAGCGCCATATCTTCCGCCCATGCCGAGGACGTCGTCACGGCCGCGCCGCGCGGCCTGCCCGATTTCGCCAGCCTGGTGGAGAAAGTCGGCTCCGCGGTGGTCAATATCAGCGTTAACGAGACCGTTCAGTCCGATGATGAAAACCCCTTCGGCAACGACCCTTTCTTTGAACTCTTTCGCCGCTTCGGCCTGCCGGGGCAAGGCTTTCCCGGACAACAACCCGGCGTGCCCCGCGTCCGCCAGGGCATCGGCTCTGGTTTCATTGTCAGCAGCGACGGTTATGTGCTCACCAATGCCCACGTGGTCGGCAGCGAGCGTACCGATGTCACCATCAAACTGAGCGATAAGCGTGAATTCAAGGCCAAGGTCGTCGGCATCGACCGCCGCACGGACGTTGCCGTCGTCAAGATCGACGCCAAGAATCTGCCGACGGTCGCCATCGGCAATCCCGACAGCGCCCGCGTCGGCGAGTGGGTCGCCGCCATCGGCTCGCCGTTCGGCCTTGAACACACCGTCACCGCCGGTATCATCTCGGCCAAGGCGCGCCGCCTGCCGGACGAAAATCACGTGCCGTTCATCCAAACCGACGTTGCCGTCAATCCCGGCAATTCGGGCGGTCCGCTGTTCGATCTCAATGGTCGCGTTATCGGCGTCAACTCGCAGATCTACTCGCGCTCCGGCGGTTTCATGGGCATCTCCTTTGCCATTCCCATTGATGTCGCCATGAAGGTCAAGGATCAACTCGTGCGGCACGGCCATGTGCAGCGTGGACGCCTGGGCATCTATATCCAAGAAATGAGTCCGGAACTGGCTTCGTCCTTCGGTCTCGACAAGCCGCGCGGCGCGTTGGTGGCGCAGGTCGAACCCGATAGCGCCGCCGAACGCGCCGGTCTGAAAACGGGCGATGTCGTGCTCAAGGTCGACGGCAAGGAAATAAACGAATCCGCCGAGCTGTCGCGTATCGTCGGTGACAGCCAGCCGGGCAGCAAGGTGCGGCTTGAAATCTGGCGCGACGGCAAGCGCCGCGAAGTCACCGCCGTACTCGACAAGTTGCCAACGGAAACCGCCGGGCAAGCCTCTCTCGGCGGCCGGGATCAGGACGGCGCGCTCGACAAATTCGGTCTTTCCCTGCGCGCGCTCGATGCGCGTGAAGCCGCGCGGCTTCGTGTGCAGGGCGGTCTGCTGGTCGAAGCGGTGGGCGGACAGGCGGCGAAAGCCGGTTTGCGTACCGGCGACATCATTCTCGCCCTGAGCAGCCACCCGGTTTCCTCGCCAGCGCAGTTCCGGCAGCTGCTCGACAGAGCGGGCAAACGTTTCGCGCTCCTGATCCAGCGTGGCAATTCGCGGATCTTCGTGCCGGTCAGGCTCAACTGACCCGCATTGACCAAAGCGCTACATGACCGGGCGGAGGGAATATCCCTGCCCGGTTTTTCAAGGAAACGTCGATAAAGTCAATGGCCATTGCAGGCAAGGCTGTGTCGCCAATTCCGCGCGGGAATTTCTACAGCATATCAAGGCCCGCGATGACGTCTGTCCCGTGTTTCTCAACCCGCCCCCATGGCGCGTTCCATGTGGAAGCGGCGGACGAATCCGGCGAAATCGCCCGCCTCGATGGCGGCCCGGATTTCCGCCATCAGCCATTGGTAATAGTGAAGGTTGTGCACGGTGTTGAGGATGCTGCCGAGGATTTCGCCGCTGCGGTGCAGGTGATGGAGGTAGGCGCGGCTAAAGTTGCGGCAGGTGTAACAGGCGCAGGCGGCATCCAGCGGGCGGGGGTCGGCCTTGTGCACGGCATTCTTGATCTTGAGGTCGCCATGGCGAGTGAATAGCCAGCCGTTGCGCGCGTTGCGGGTGGGCATGACGCAATCGAACATATCGATGCCCGCCGCCACCGAGGCGACGATGTCCTCGGGGCGGCCAACGCCCATCAGGTAGCGCGGTTTGTCCGCAGGTAGCCGGGGGGCGGCGTGGGCGAGGATGCGGGCCATGTCTTCTTTCGGCTCTCCTACCGAAAGCCCGCCGATGGCAAAGCCGTCGAAACCGATTTCTACGAGTGCGGCAAGCGATTCGTCGCGCAGGGTTTCGTACATGCCGCCCTGGACGATGCCGAACAGTGCGTTGGCGTTGCCGAGGCGGTCGAATTCGTCGCGCGAGCGCCGCGCCCAGCGCCGCGACAGGCGCATCGAGCGCGCGGCTTCGTCCAGGCTCGCGGGCCAGGGGGTGCATTCGTCGAAGATCATGACGATGTCGGCGGTAAGCGCGGTCTGGATTTGCATGGAGATTTCCGGGGTCAACAGGAGGCGCGCGCCGTCGATCGGACTGGCGAAGCGCACGCCTTCTTCGGCGATCTTGCGCAGTGCGCCGAGGCTGAATACCTGGAATCCGCCGGAATCGGTGAGGATCGGTTTGTCCCACCCCATGAAGCCGTGCAGGCCGCGATGCGCGGCGATGACGTCCAGTCCCGGTCTGAGCCACAGGTGGAAGGTGTTGCCGAGGCAAATCTGCGCGCCGGTTTCCGCCAGCCGCGCCGGGGTCATCGCCTTGACCGTGCCATAGGTGCCGACGGGCATGAAGGCAGGCGTGTCGACCGTGCCATGTGCCAGCGTCAGGCGGCCCCGGCGTGCGCCGGATGCGGTGGAAAGCAGTTCAAACCGCATCGTGGGGCGCCTCGCCGTCACGGGTAAGGAGCATGGCGTCTCCGTAGCTGAAAAAACGGTAGCCGCGGGCGATGGCGTGGGCGTATGCGCGGCGGAGGGTTTGCGTTCCGGCAAAGGCCGACGCGAGCATCAGCAGGGTCGAGCGCGGCAGATGAAAATTGGTGAGCAGGGCGTCAGCCACGCGGAAACGGAAGCCGGGCAGGATGAAGATGCCGGTTTCGCCCTCGCCCGCGACAAGTTCGCCGCCCTGGGCCGCTGCTTCAAGGGCGCGCAGGCTGGTAGTGCCTATAGCGATCACCCGTCCGCCCGAGGCGCGGGCACTGGCGACGGCTTCGACCGTGGCCGGAGGAATCAAGTAACGCTCGCGGTGCATCCGGTGTTCAGCGAGGTTGTGCACGCGCACGGGCTGGAAGGTGCCTGCACCGACGTGCAGGGTAAGCCATGCCAGCTTTGCGCCGCGCCCGGTCAACGCGTCGAGCGTGGCCTGGTCAAAGTGCAGCCCGGCGGTCGGTGCGGCCACCGAACCGGGATCACGGGCATAGATGGTCTGGTAACGGTTTTCGTCGGCATCGGCGGCGGCACGGCGGATGTAAGGCGGCAGCGGCAATCTGCCGTGGCGTTCGATCAGGGCGAGGAGATCGGCGTCTGGCGGAAACTTCAGGTGAAAGAATTCCCCGGTGCGCCCGAGCACAGTGACGTCGAACGCATTGGCCAAGCGCAGGGTCGCGCCAATGCTGGGCGAGCGGGACGCGCGTATCTGGGCCAGCGCCTCGTGCGGCCCGAGTGGGCGTTCGAGCAGCACTTCGAGCACGCCGCCGCTTGCCTTGACGCCGGGCAGCCGGGCATGGAGCACGCGGGTGTCGTTGAACACGAGCAAATCGTTGGGACGGACGAACGTGGGCAGATCGGCGAAATGGCAGTCGTCGAGCGTCCGGCCCACGACCAGCAGACGGCTGGCGCTGCGTTCGGCAAGCGGCGCCTGGGCGATCAGGCGTGAAGGGAGTTCGTAGTCGAAATCGTCAACAGTCAGGGACATCGGCTTGTATCTTGCCGCGGGAAAAGCAAATCGGGGATAATGTGCGGCTTCCATCAGCCGGGATGGCGGAATCGGTAGACGCAGCGGACTCAAAATCCGCCGGTGGTGACACTGTGAGGGTTCGAGTCCCTCTCCCGGCACCAATCTGGCATACAAAGACATCTCGCAGAAGCTCGAAAGCCTAGCAGACAAACGGCTTTTCGGGCTTCTTGCCGTTTGATGCCATCCCACAGTGTCCGCCAACGTATCAGGAGTATCAAACCTACCCCGCAAAAAAATACTCCCATGCCTCTGACCGACACCTCAGTCAAAAACGCCAAGTCCGCCAACAAGCCCGTGCGTATCTTCGATGGAGGCGGATTGTACTTGGAAGTCTCTACCGCTGGCGGCAAGCTCTGGCGATTCAAATATCGCTTTGCAGACAAGGGGAAATTGCTGGCTCTGGGGAAGTACCCTGCCGTTTCCCTCAAAGACGCCCGCGAGCGCCGCGATGAAGCTAGGAAGATGCTCGCCAATGGCATAGACTC